>JAEXNA010000236.1 GCA_023447635.1 Vulcanimicrobiota bacterium
GCTTTCGAGCAGATCTCGAGTTCGAGGGCTGAGCCCCTACAGAGGCTTGACCGCCACCAGAATCCAGCGCTTGGACTGCACCGTCAGGGCGCCAGACTCATAGTCTCCGAACGTCGCGTGCAGCGCCAGTCCAGCACGCTTCATCATCCGGACTAGCTCGGGCACGGTGTAGAGACGGATGACAGCGGAGAGGTCCCTTTCGGTCCCGTCGGCGTAGCGCCAGTGGTACGCCTCGACATTGCGGCCCGTGACGATGTCGAAGCTGCTGCGACACGAGAGGACGGTGCCGTTGGCAAACTCAGAGCGGCTGGAGTCGCGGTAGTCAGCCAGGATTCTGTCGCGATTTCTGACGTCAAGGACCAGTTGGCCGCCTGGCTTCAAGGCTCTGGCCATTCCGTCGAACACCTTCTGGTCTTCGTCGTCGTCCATCAGTTAGCCGAAGGACGAGAACAGACAAAGGACGGCGTCGAACTCCCCCTGGAAGCGGATATCTCGCATGTCGCGGCACAGCCACGAGACTTTCAAGCCGGCTGCCACAGCCTGACGCTCGGCCTCTTCAAGAAACACGGCGCTGAGGTCCTGACCGGTGACCTGATAGCCTCGCCTGGCCAGTTCCAAAGAGTGGCGCCCGTGCCCGCAGGCCAGGTCGAAAATGCGGGCTCCTGGTTGCAGGCTGAGCTCTTTCTGCAGAAAGTCGACCTCTTGCCTGGTCTGCGCTGCCGACAGCGCCCCGTGCTCTGCCAGGTACTCGCTGCCGAACATACCGGCTCCAGGATCGTACCAGGGAAGTTCTGTTTGCTCGTTGCTCATAGGCGTCGAGCCTTCTCGTCCGAAGCCAAATCTCCCAGCGCTCCCGAACGGCAGATCGCCTTCCGAGACGGCGAAGGGAGTAAAAAGTACGGGCCCGGTCTGGTGACCGGGCCCGAATCCGCGATATTGCGATTTCTATCCTCGGACCGCCGAGGCGGGCCGGTCGATGTCGTTCGTGATGGGGCGGGGAGACCCTGGCGTCTATCTCTGCTCTAGCTCGATGCCGGGTGGGAGGCGGTCGCGGTGGAGGGTGACCTGGTAGTCGGTGAACGCTTGCGGGGCTTCTCCACCCTGGGGCCCCCTGACCTCGACGATCTGTCCGAAGTCGAGCAGGCGGTGGGCGGGGGCGCAGCCTAGCATGGCTTGTCGCTGGCGCTTGGCCGGGTCCGGGTCGGTGCCGACGTGCTTGAAGATGTAGAGGGCGCGGGTGGACATCAGGCCTTTGCTGGCCGAGCGGTCGTGCTCGTACATGTTGAGAAGCGCCTCCCATAGCAGTTCGAGGTCGTCTTCGCTGAAGCCGGTGTCGCGGGCCTCGTGCGCGCTCACGAAGCCTCGGGCCGCGAAGAGAGCGTAGGAGACGAACGCTCGGCGTCCCATCGTGCGCAGGCTGTTGGGCGGCTGCGCGGACTCCCATTCCTGGAACTCTTCGAGGGTCGAGGCGCCGGCGGCGTCGTCGGCCACGGCCATTCGGGTTATGGTGAGGTCGAGCGGGAAGGCGGGGTCCAGGGATTTGGCGGGTGTGATCTGGACCGGTCCGCGCACCTGGCCGGCGTTGGGTCCGGTGCTCATGGCGGCGCCGAAGGTGCGCACGTCGTAGAAGCTCTGGCACATCCAACGGCGGGCCGCTTCGACCTTGTCGGCGCCGGGTTTCGGGCCGTTGAGACCGCCCTCGGTTTCGTGGTGGGCTCGGGCGATGTGACGGTTCAGGTTGGTGGCCTGCTGGATGAAGATGGCGTTGGGGATCTGGTTCTCCCTGACCAGCTGCACGTAGTTTCGCACGCGCCGTTTGATGGCGACGTCGCTGACGATGGCGCGCCGGTCGACGGGGTCCCAGCGCGGGGCGTTGCCGGAGTCCGGGTCGCCATTGGGGTTGCCGGTCTGGCAGTCGAACAGCAAGAGAAATTCGTAGCGGTTAGCCAGGCTGGGCATCGGTGACTCCTTCGTGGTGGGCCTTTTGCCCGTGGTAGCCAAGGGCCAGCAACCCTTGCTGCTCGAGGTCGAAACTGGTGGGGAGGTTGGAGAGGTGCCGGAGGAAGGAGCGCTGAGGGGAGTGACCTCTCATCCATGCTTCTTCCAGCAGGCGCGGGACGGCGGCGGCGGGCGCGTAGCATACGGCGCGATACGAGCGGTGGATCGAGGTGACGCCTCGATGACGGATCCGTTGGACCAGCGTGGCGAGCAGGCGTCCGCAGTGGTAGGCGGGAGAGGGGTGATCCCGCTTCAATCGCTTCGGTGCGCTGAGGTGGGACCTGAGCAGAATCGCTTTGAGCAGACCGATACGAGCCGTCGAGAAGGCGTCGCGGTCGGGCTTGGTTATGTCGGTCATGAGGCGCTCGAGGAGCAGGGGGAGGAGGGTGGGTGAGAGGGGATCTCCGGTGACGGCGGAGCGGACGATGTCGACGACCAGGGTGGCTGGGAGTTCGCCCGGCTGGGGCTGCAGGGTGAGGAGGATCTCGGGCAGGCAGGGCTGGCGTGCGATGGCACCACCTGCCTCGACCAGGGAAAGGTCGTTGTTCCACGCTTTGAGCGCGTGGTGCAGATGGGGGAGGCGGCCCTCGAGGTGGTCTCGGATCATCACTCGACCGTAGTTGGCTGAGAGCATCAGGACGTGGAAACGCGTTGTGTCCTCCAACAGGTCCCCCTCCACCTGTCCCTTCCCCTCACCAAACAGAGAGGAGAGGGGGTCGCCGGTCGGAGGGTCCGTCCAGGCGCAGAGCATCGCGCCACCGACGGAGCGGGCGCAAGACACAAGATGGTTCAGAGCAAGGACGTAGGTCGCCTCGGAATCGGCGGAGAGCGGTGAATTGTGGGCGCGCTCGAAGCCGTACGAAGTGAAGGCGGGTCGCCCGAAGCTGACCAGGGAGTCGCCGACAGAGTGGCCGCCTACGCTTTGCAGCCCTCGGATACGGCGGTGAGTGGAGAGGGGAAGGGTGAGTTGGCCGGTCACTAGATCTCTAGCCGGAGCTACCTGCGGCTGGCTGCGGGGGGTCAGGGTCGTTCGGTATTCTCGCCACCAGTCGTGCCACAGCGTCCTTTCGAGGGGGTTGCGACCTTCCACGACGATGACGAGTCCATCGCCGGGGGAGCCTCGGCGGGCGATGAGATTTTGCTTCGCGATTTCGCGCTGGGTAGGGCTGTCGAGGAAGAGGTTGATGGCTTGGAACCACTCTAGTTCGGGCTGGGCGGTGAGGCACTGGTCTACCATGCTCTGGAAGTGCCGACGTTTCAGCCCGATTCTGTGGCGCTCGCTGGCACTGCCGTCGAGGTAGTCGAGCAGCACTTTCGCCGACTCCAAAAGGAAGTGGCTGCGTGGGAAGGCATCGCCTCCGCCCAGAAGTTCGGCTAGGGACAGGTCGGGGCAGCGCGGGTAGTCTTTGGGACGGCCCGCAGTTTCCAGGTTTTCCAGGCGAAGCATCTGACCCTGGTCGTCAACGTGCACGGCCCAGTGCGCTTTGCGGGTGGCGAAGCCCGGTTCGGGCGCGAGGTTGCGCTGCTGCGCGTAGCGGGCTAGATGGTGGAGCATGGCTTCAGCACGAGGTCGCTGTCGTAGGCTGGGACTTCCAGGACGCCCTGTTTTACGGTGGCGCGGAACAGGCTGGGCGAGGGGGCGCCGTCGAGGCCGAAGATGTCGTAGAGCATCAGCCCGATGTCGAGGTCGAAGGGGTGTGGTGGAGTGTCCGTGGCGGGGTGGAAGTAGGCGACGAACTCGCGGCAGCCGAGGTAAGGTTGGTGGTGGCACTGGCCTTTGCGGGCGCGACGCTGGAACTGGCGGTCGGCGGATTTTGTGGTGGAGGGGTCGGGGCCGTGGAGGGTGGCGTGCAGGCGGTAGCGGACGTCGCGCAGGCCCCGGGTGAGGCGCAAGGTGTGGCCTTCGTCGGGGTCGCTGGTGAGGATCGGCTGGGGTTGGGACCGGTTCTGAGCCCAGGAGAGGATCTCTTGAGGGTAGGGCGCTTTGGCTTTGATCTCGTTGCGGCGAAGGGAGAAGTCGCGGATCGGGTTGAGGATTTCGATGCGCTGGATCTGCCAGCGCAGGCCTGGAGCCCAGAAGATGGCGTCGAAGATGCCGCGCGCGGCAGAGGGAGTTATGACAGGGTAGGAAACGCGCTCGACCTTGAGTTCGGGGCGGGTGAAGCAGGCGTAGTCGCCCCAGACTTCCAGACCATGCGTCATCCTACGGAGTTGGCGATGTGGGGCGGTTCGCCTTCTGGGCTGTGATGAACAGGGTCACCAAGTTCGTACCTGTCTTCATTTCTCACGTAGGTAGGGAGTCGGTAGGCAGAGGTGAACAACTTGTTCAGCGATGACTGACACCAATCAACCCCGGTTGCCGATAGCAGAGTTCAGCGTTAGTGCCTTTCGCGGATTGCGGGACGTTAGGCTCGAGGATTGTGCGCAAATCAACTTGTTAGTCGGCGACAACAACAGCGGCAAGACCAGCCTCCTCGAGGCGATCGCCCTTGTCGGGAGCCCTTACAGCATAGGACACTGGCGCTCGATACCGCAGTTTCGTGGAAGTTGGCCTTTTCTTGACCGACCGTTAAGCCGTGGACGGCGGCTGAGCACTATCGCTTGGCTTTTCCCGAAGGCCGAGGCTGGCTTCGGAGAAATTTCTCTTCAGGTTAGTGGTCGCCATCCGCTGAGAAGACTGCAGGCCACGTGTAGGGACATTCACGGCGTACCGCCGAAGCTCGGGGAGGTCGGACCAAGAAGAGTCGTGGAAGGCTTCTATAGCGGAGACGATTCAGATGTCGAGGAGCGCGGATTTCTGGTTCAAATGGTACTCGAGAGAGATGCGAGTAGTTGGACAGGTCAACAGGAACTCGATTTTGGCCCAGAAGAGCTTGAGCTTGTTCTCTGGGAACGTGGGCGCGCATCCCAAATGTCTACCGAAGGTCTTATGCCGACAGCCTTTGCCACGCCCATCTCGCATCGCAGCGACGCCTATCTAGCTTCTCGAGCAAACCGGATCATTCGCAACCGGGCCAAAGAGCTTACACTGGAGCTGTTGCAGCAGATAGACTCCCGTATCAGCGATTTCGTGCTCGCTTCAAGTGACAATCCAGGCGACGACTCTGTGACCGTGCCTAGCCCCGTCTATGATATTGCTCTGCACATTGAGTTCGAGAAAAGCGAGCTCGTTCCGATCGAAAGTCTTGGCGACGGGGTGCGAAGGGCGTTTCATCTGGCTGCCTTGTTGAGCGAACTCAACCACGGTGGCGTCCTGCTTATCGATGAGGTCGAGGTCGGCATGCATACCTCGGTACTTTCAGAAGTCTTTCGCTGGCTAGGTCAAGCCTGTTTAAAGCTTGGCATACAGCTGTTCGCCACAACTCATAGCCTGGAAGCAGTGGATGCTATCGTTGCCAGTCTGCCCGACGATTCTCTTTGCCTGTATCGCCTCGAGGAGAAAGCAACCAAGCGCTACAGCGGGGAATTGCTTCGGACGGCGCGATTCGAGCTGGGGCAGGAGGTTCGGTGAGGCGCACTTACTTCGTGGTAGAGGGGCCTCACGATGTTGAAGCCGTCGGTCGAATGCTCAAACGGCGAGGCTTCAAACGGATACAGAAGCTGGACCAACTCGAAGAGCAGTGGGCTAACATTATTCCACGTAAGTTTCCGGCAGATGACTTGGACATTTTGAAGCGAGTCCCGGTTCCGGTCTTCTTTGGAATAGACCAACATACAGTAGCCGTCCACTCGGCTGTCGGCGTAGAGAAAATCGCCAAAACCTATCAGGTAACGAGCCTCAATGTTAACATTGACTCGGTAGGGTTCGTGGTCGACGCGGACTCAAACCCTAGCGGACGGCGCGAAGCCCTCCAAACGGCTCTTCCGAAACTCTTCTCAGGCAGCTCATCTCAACAATCGCCACGAGCCGAGATCTACGTCCTACCGGACAATTCCAGTTCTGGAACACTGGAAGACCTTCTCATACGGTGCGGCGACATTGTTTATCCTACTTTAATGAAGAGCGCGCGTAGCTTCATTGAGGAGATTGATACTAACGACAGCAGCATTTTTGCCGTGGGCGAAAGCAAGGAACTGGCTTCGCCCTCCGGACGAGGCAAAGCGATCCTGGGCTGCGTGGCCAACGTTTTGCGCCCCGGTAAATCCATTCAGGTGTCCATTCAGGACAATCGATGGTTCAGAGACGACTCCGTCTTCGAAGAGCCCTGGGTCCAAAAGTTCCAACTCTTTGTCGATCGTGTTGTCGGAGGGAGATCGGGAGAAGAGGAACGATAATGGTGTTTTGCGGGGTGGTCGCCTTCTAGCGGACGTGCGCGTCCCTGATGGGGATTTGCAACTTTTGACCATGGTCGAGGGAGCTTCAGTTGTCTCTCGTCCCCGGTCGTAGTTCTGCTGGGCCTGTTTGGTTTCGGGACCGTGCTCCGGGGACTAGCGGGTAAGCGCTTCGGACTGTTCGCGAAGGGTTTATCCGAGTGGGGTAACGGCGTGTTCTCCCCGACAGGCGGGGTGGCGAGAACGACTGATTCTCCATGGGGGGACTTGCACTCATTGGACGGCCCTACTCGCGCTCATCGAGACGGCACGTCGTGAACTGCGCTCCCGTCAGATTCGGACAGATTCCGGTTGATGGGTGGCTCGCTCGATGTCGGCGAGCACCGGCCAGTGGTCAGAGCCACCCGCACGGATAACCTGGCATCCGCGAGAGCGAAGCTCCTCACTTCCCATGATCCAATCCAATCGAGCCAGCGGCAGACCAAGTCGCGCGTTCCAGGTCGGACCCGCCTCGCTTGCGAGGTCGAAGAGCGACTTCGAGAGGACGCGGTGGCAGCTCCACGGTGGGGAGGCGGTGGAGTTGAAGTCGCCGGTGACCAGCCACGGCCTCGGCAGCCGCTTCAGCCCTTCGAGAACGATGTCGGCCTGAGCGCGCCGGCTCAGGTGGCTAAAGTGAACGTTCATCCAGGTCAAAGGGCCAGCTTCCGTCGACAGGACTACGGCGGTGGCCACCCGGGCAGAGCCCATCCCCTTGAGTTTCGAGCCTGGGCGGTCTGGAGTGCTTGAGAGCCAGAAATGCTGAAACTCTTGGAGCTGAAATCTGTCCTGACGAAAGAGAACCGCGCACTGGATCCCGTTGCCACTCGCCCAGCGACCGCGGCCGAGGATGGCATAGCCGGGAAACTGGGATGAAAACGCGGCTAGACTCTCCGAAGTGGCCTCCTGTGTGCCGATCAGATCGGGCCCATAAGCGGACAACAGACTGGCCAGGACGTGAGCACGACGGCCCCAGCCCAGAAAGGGGCCCGCTGGAGCCATCATATTGAGGCTGGCTACCCGGAAGCGCATGTCAAGTTGTTCCAGCAGTCCCTGCAACTTGCCTTGATCCGGTGGGCGGTGTGAAGCGGTTCGCTGCTGGTGCGTTGCAAGGTCCGCGTCCCGTTGGGGACTTGCACTTTTGAGCAGACTTCGGGGAGGTTAGACGGTCTCTCGTCCGCGGTCGTAGTTCTGTTGGGCTCGTTCCAGGTCGGGGCCGTGCTGTAGCAACCAGCGGTTCGCCTTCTGACGGGTGGTCAACAGGGCCAGTGACCGTCGCGGCCGAAAGTTAAGGGATGTACGTCAAGCGTCTAGAGCTGAGCCGATTTCGCTGTTTCGAGTCCGTGGATGTCGGCTTCCATTACCCTGGACGCCCTCTCCCCGAGGATGTCGAGCCAGTTGCCTTCCCTAATATGACCCTTATCCTGGGGGACAACGGTGCCGGGAAAAGCAGCCTTCTGAAAGCCATCTCGGTTGGTATCCTGGGCACGGTTTTATCGGACTCCGGGTTTCGGCCCTTTCGCCTGGTCCGTCTAAGCTCTATCCTCGGGGTCGGGCAGGGCTCGGTGCGAGTGACGGCCGAGGTCGGCGCGGCAGATCGTGAGCCCGAAGGCTCAGACTATGTTTTCCAGGCCGTTCTGGAGCACCAATTTCAGGAGAACTATTTCGTACACGAGAAGACTGCCATTTTTTCGGACGGAGTACAGCTACCCGTTCCTGATGGACTTCGGGGCGCCAAGAATGCGGCTTTTCTGTTGTGCGGCTACGGCTCTAGTCGACGGTCCGAGGACGCTCAGACTTATGATGAAGCCGCACGATTGAAATCGAGATCGGCACGGTACCAGCGTGTTGCCAGTCTTTTCGAGGAAGGCTTCACGCTGATTCCGTTCTCGCCGTGGTTGACCAACCTGGCTAGCCCACCAGATCCCCATCACCATTTTGGCGAAGTCATAGAGCTCCTGGCTAAACTGTTGGAAGGCTCGGAAATCGCACTATCGAGTTTTTCTGGAAGGGTCTCTTCGAAGGGCTCAAGCTATGATGCCGTATTTACCATCACTGCCGACAAAACGCAGGTTCATTTCTCTGAACTCTCCGACGGCTACCGAACGTACCTTTCCTGGCTTGGCGATCTGCTCAAGCAGCTTGTGGACGTCACTCCCCAGGGGAGCAACCTGGTAGAGACCGCAGGAGTCGTTCTGCTGGACGAGGTTGACCTGCATCTTCATCCGTCGTGGCAAAGGCGTATCCTGGGTCGCCTCTCGAGCACCTTCCCCAAGCTGCAATTTATCGTCACCAGCCACAGCCCAATTCTGGCCGCAAGCGTACCGAGAGAGAATGTCCTTATGGTGGATCGGTCTGCAGAAGGGCCTGCTGTGGTCACCTGGCCGTCGAAGGATTATTACGGACGCAGCGTGGACGAAGTTTTGACCGGGGATCTTTTCGGACTGAGCTCGACCTTGACGCCCGAACTCGAAGCTCGAGCCGAAGCAGCGGAAGAGAGACGAATCGACCTGGCTCAGACCCTTGCGAAGAACCCCACGCCAGAAGCTGCGGATGCTTACTTACGAGAGCTAACGAAGACTTGGTCCGAATAGACGTCACATCGCGAGCTCTCGAAGAGCATATTCGGGACGAGCACCCGAAATGGTCGAAATGGGCTGACCTGAAACCTCTGTTTCTGCGCCTTCAGCATTTCAAGTGTGGCTATTGCGAGGCTGAGATTGGGGGGAGGCCAGGGCCGCAGAAGATCATAGCCGATCCGTATCAGCAAGACATCGAGCACTACCGACCCAAGGGTCAGCTGGCCGCCTGGACCCCGCCGCCCGAGTGGGGTCGTCTACCCATCGAGATTTGCGATGGTCTGATGTCCGGCTACGGATGGTTGGCGAAGAATCAAAACAATTTCGTTGCGAGCTGCAAGTCCTGTAACGAGAGTCGAAAGAAGAGCTACTTTCCGGTCAGAGCCCGGCTGGCCCACTACGCCAGCGAGCCGGGCCCCGACGAGTTGAAAGCTGAAGAGCCATACCTCATTTTTCCATTTGGGTTTTTGGAAGCGATGGCGCCAGAGGAGATGATCATGTTCATCGGCGCGGACGCGCACCCGCATTTCGACTGGGATATCGACAGTCTTCCTTACTGGCGCGCTCGAATCACCATCGAGATCTTGGGGCTGAATCGGGCAGACTTGAGAACTCCCAGGCTGCGCCATATCGCCGGACTCGCAGCGTTTCTGAAATATTCTTCTCTCGGAAGCGCGAGTGCCGAATGGGATAGCGTCTTGAGAGCGCGAGGCGCTCGGAGTGAACCTTTTAGCTCCTGCACGCAGTACTTTGTCCAATTGCATCAACAGTCACCAATGGTCGCAGCTCGGCTCGGTCGAGAAGCGCTCGTGGAGCTTGGACGAGCTGACGAGGCGAACATTCTCTGGCCCGGCGAGTCTTAGTTCACCGACTTGTAAGGTGTGGATATCCCCAAAACGCCGCTCGTCCCCGTCTGGGCGCGTCCCCATTGGGGACTTGCACTTTTTTAGCGGATTTCGGAGTTCGGGACTGTGACGAGATCGGAAGCTGGGGTGAGGGGAGACAACGAAGGCCTTTCTTCTCGAGTTGGAAACTCCATAAGATGAGTTACTTCTACTGCTGTGGTGTGAGAGATAGGGGCGACGAGGCTTTGGAGCCCGACTTGCCCGAGGATCAAGGCTTCCTGGCGCTCTACTACGGTTCCGGCTTCTGCATCGTTGAGGCTGATGAAAAACTCGAGGCGGAAAGACTGCCGGAGGAGCTTTCTTCGCTGCTCGACTCGTGCGACCGGTATCCACCCGCCCTCGCTCTAGCCATGGAAGACATGGAACGAAGGAACCCCAGCCGTGAGGATGCTTTCGACGAATTCAAGCACTTTCTGAGGGGTCATCTGAATGCGCAGCCTACGGCTGGGCATCTGTTGCTGCGGGCCAGAGGAACGCAATTAGGCTACTGCACTGAGGGAGCCTACTATTGGGTCGTTGGCGTGAGGGACCGCGCCCACCGGCTGGATCGGGATGAGGTGCGTTGGGTGAGTTACGACTACCAAATCTATGGTGACGGAGCTTCCGTTTTCGGAGTGGACGTGGAGCAGATGCGGCGTCACTTCCGCGGTCTCGACGCTTAGCCATCATTGGACGGCGCGTGACCGCAGCTCTCTCGGAGGTGGAGGGGGCGCTTCCTGACGAAATCTCGAGGATGGCAGTGCTCTTCGATTTTTCGACTTTCACCCGCTCGGCTGGGGGTAGCCGGCCCGCGGTGCAGACTCCTCTGGGCCCTCTGCTTCTCGAGGTCGCTATGGAAGGCCGTCGTTCGAGCGACTTGCCGTTCGACGCTTGGGAGGGGGATAAGCCATCCGATTCCGGCTTCGTTTTCTTTTTCGAGAAGGCCCGAGTGGAGCTGCTCATCTGTCCGGTCTCTCCCGATCTGCCTCCAGGAAGGCGAGTCGACCGGTGCCTTGCTTGCGTCCTGAGAGTGGCCAGTGAGGCCGACATCACAGCACTGGAGTTTCGCTGCGCTTGGCCTGACGAGTTCGACCCTCCAGCGCACGGCGGGTACAACGGTGAATCACTTCAGGCCTTTACCTGGGACGATGGGAAGACCGAGGTGTCGCTTGGTACCCTCGATGACGAAGGACTCTCTGGGGACGCGGGGACCAGGTTGCCGGTCGGTTGGAGACAGCCCCTTGTTGAAGCAGAGATGAGGGAGACCTATGTCGGCTCGATCGAGAACCGAGGCATCTTTATTCGGCCGCCCCGTCTGAGGACGGGCGAGTCGTGCGAGCTGTACTTTGCCATCGCCTGGAGCGCTTTTTCGGAGAACCGATCCGACACCTGGTTTGCCGTAGACTTGTCTTATCGTGACGAGTTGAGATGCTGGCCAGGCCAGCAGCCTTTCCTTGCCCGCTCCCGCTAGGGGCGGTTCGCCCTCTGAGCGGGTGGGCGCGTCCCCGCTGGGGACTTGCACTTTTGAGCGGACTTCGGGGGGGTTAGGCGGTTTCTCGTGCTCGGTCGTAGTTCTGTTGGGCTTGTTCGACGTCGGGGCCGTGCTGTAGGGACCAGCGGTTGAGGGCTTCGAACGGTTCGCGCAGGGTTTGTCCGAGTGGGGTGATGGCGTACTCTACGCCGACCGGCGAGGTGGGGAGGACGCGTCTGGAGACCAGTCCGTTTCGCTCTAACCGGCGGAGCGCCTCGGTCAGGGCCTTGTGAGTGATCCCCTCCAACCGGCGTAAGAGTCCGTTGAAGCGCACCGGCTTCTCGCATATCACGGTCAGGATCATGACCGACCATTTGTTGGCGATCTGGTCCAGGATCGGGCGGAGTTCGTGCACGCAGATCAAGGCATGCTCGACCGGGGCTTCCTCTAGTTGATTTGGCATAGCGATATCCTCGTGTATATCTACGCACTTCAAGGTGCGTAATTGACCCTAAATATATATCGTATATCATAAGGCGGCAAGTCCAAATCAGAGGAGAAGAGAGATGCCCCAGTTAGAAAACAAGGTTGCCGTCGTTACCGGAGGTGGGAGCGGGATTGGCCTGGCCATCGCCAAGCGGTTCGCGAAGGAGGGCGCGTCGGTGTTCATTTTCGGGCGTCGTCAGGCCGCGCTGGAGGCCGCCGTTCAGGAGATCGGAGGTGAAATCGAAGCTGTTCAGGGAGATGCCACCAACGAGGCCGACCTGGACCGACTTTTCGCGGCTGTGAAAGAGCGGAAGGGGCGACTGGATGTTCTGGTCGCGAACTCTGGCATCGCCGAGTATGCGACTCTGGAAGAGACCAGCGGGGAGCTTTTCGACAGGACGTTCGACCTGAACACGCGAGCGACGCTGTTCACGGTTCAGAAGTCGTTGCCGCTGCTGGTGCCGGGTTCGTCGGTGGTGCTGGTCGGCTCGGTGGCAGGCTCGATCGGGACGCCAGGCTACGGCGTGTACGGAGCGACCAAGGCGACCACTCGGTCCTTTGCGCGGACCTGGACCAACGAACTGGCTTCGCGCGGGATTCGAGTTAACACTCTGAGCCCGGGACCGATCGACACCAGCATGATGGACGCTGCTTCTGACGAGGTGCGCGCTGCTATCTCTGCCAAGATTCCGCTGGCTCGGTTCGGCAAAGCTGAAGAGGTGGCCGCGGCTGCTCTGTTCCTGGCCTCGTCGGAGAGCAGCTATGTCGCCGGGGCGGAACTCTGCGTGGACGGCGGCGTCAGCCAGGTTTAGCCCGAGACCAGGTCTCATCTTACCAGATGACGTCTGGGTAGAACTTATTCATCTCGGCGTCTGACGTGATAAGAGGCAACCCCCGCCGCATCGCCGTCGCGACAACAACGCGGTCAGCCGGGTCTCGGTGCTCCCAGGCGAGCTCGACCGTGGCGATCCAGTCTTCGCTACTCACGTCCAGAAGCGTCACCTTTTCAACGGACTTCAAGCGACTGGCGAACTCTCTTAACCGGAGCGGGAGATGAAGTTTGCCTTTTTCTACTTTGACTCCGATCTCCCACAGCGATATCCGCTAACGTAAATTTGGCTGGCCTTGCCAATTGCGTCAACTGCTGCGCGGCTAAGGGAGTTGGGCGAGAGTGTCCAAAAAAGTAGGGCCGAGGTGTCGAGGAGGATGTCAGACATCGCCCCAGTCCTCCCCGGTCGGAGCATCGGGATCTTCGAAAAAATCGAGATTGCCCACCACATCGGAGAAGGCTGACTCGACAGTGAGACGCTGGCGAATGGGTGTGATTTTCAGCACAGGAGTGTCACGGTCGGTGATGATCAGCTCTTCTCCGCTGGTTTCTAACTCGCGACAGATCCTAAGCAGATGAGTCTTCAGCTGGCTTTTCGATATGCTTCTCATAAGGCAGTGGCCCTGGTCATGGCTGTAGTCATATCTCAAGGCTACCGGACACTTCTCCGGGCGTCAATCTCGTCTTACTTGCTCAGCTATATGAGCTATCGAGTAACCTCAGTGACCGCTGTCACCTTCCCGCGCGGCCTTTGCTCACTGCGTCGAGAGAAGGCTCCGCGTATTCTTCGAACATGGACGTTGCGAGAAGGCTAAGAAAGCCAGACCAACCCTACGTACCGTTTCCTCAGCTCTGAAAACGGGAGCCGCTCAGGCGCTGGGACCAGTTGGTGCTCTGGCGGCTTCCGGCTATCTGAGCAAGGCCGAGCTACGAAACGTAGCTCCGGCGCTCTTCGGAGACGTTGCGAACACTCAGCCTATGGCCAGCCTACCTGTGCCCTCTTCGAGCGCCTGGCGGATGCCGCCAGTAGACAATCTCTTCTACAGCAATAATCCAGAGCGGGTCACGGGGCCTAACCTGAGACTGTCCGAGGGCCAGGTCCCTGCGGGCCGAACACGAATCATGGCGCATCATCTCAACAGTTCGAGCAAGCCTCTGGAGCTGCGCACGCGCTTTGCCAATACCGGTGTCGATAGTGTGGAACTCTTGGTTCGGCGTCGAGGGATCGGGGTTCGTGAGGAGGCCGCTGCTGTCCAGGCTGGAGTGCAAGCGCTTCGAGACTACAACGGAAAAGAACAGATCTCCAGGATTCCTCTAAAGCCGGGACAAGCCTACGATATGCCGTTGGGAGTGGTCAAACCGGGAGAGGTTCTCTCCTACCTGGGCGAGGTCCAGTGCGACGGAGCGCTCGAGGTCGTGACTGCTTCCGTTCTCGAGGGTGAAAGATTGCGTGGGGCTAATCTGCGAACTCCGCCTTTGGAGAACGGTAAAACGCTGCAAGGGAAAGAATTTCGCGGCAATGGCGTCTATGCTGGCCCAGATAGGAGAGAACTTTCGATGATTAACATGGCCCCAGGTCTGCTGCAGCAGACGACTATCGGACCGAACCCTACGGAATCCCCGCTCTCTACCTATTCGGGAGAGTTTGGTCAGGCACGCCATTACAGTCTCACCGTTGGTCCTTGTGCCAAAGGACAGCGGGTAGTCGTTCTGGGATGGGCCGGAGGAAAAGAGCCGGTCGCGGCTCAGACGGTCAACGGCCAAGGTAAGCTGAATCTTGTGCCACAGCCAGGGACTGGTAGGGAAGTTCTCGTGCTATTTCAGGGGACCGTTACGCCCGGACAGAAGGTCGAACTCGAGCAGATGGTACAGGGTGGTGCGGCGACTCCTTTTCGGATCCTGGCCCTGCCGGTAGAGGCGCGATGAGACGTTGGGTTGGAGCTCTCGCTCTAGGCCTGGCGCTCTCTTCGGTGGCGCAGGCTCAGGAGCGTTGGTGGGAGATGGAGCCTCAAGTCTTGCAGCGTCGTGGGGAGAGTCTGGTGGCGCGGGATTCTGGTTCGTCCGAGGGGTGGAATCTGATCGGGGTGGGGCACCTTTTCAACCTCGAGCAGCCGTCGGACAAGGCAGGCAGTTTCTTGCGCTCTTACCGCGCCAGGCCTAATCAGGAAGCCGCTGTGTACCTTGCCCAGATCGCGTTGGAGAAGCGGAACTTTCGGTCGGCCACCGAGTGGGCGATCAAAGCGCTCAGCTTTCCCTCCCCCAGCCTTCATGCGCTGGAATACTTCGAGACCGCTACCTCGGGGGAGCCCGATCTCTCCCACCTGGCGACCCGTAGGGTCGAGGAGGTCAAGGCCCACCGTTTGCGCTGGCTTGGCAAGGTGCAGGTGTACCGCGACAAGTTGCGCGTAGCCCAGGTGTCGGTGACCAGCCAGGTTCGTCTGCCCGCGGATGAGGGGCGAGTCTTCACGCTGAATAGGGGACAGCTCGTCGCCACATCCTCGAGCGGGAGAGAGCTGTGGAGGGCTGAGGCTGGCGTGTCGCAGTCCAAGCTGGTGGCCACGGGTCCTCGAGTCTTCGCGATCGGGCCCGAGACAGTGAAGGTGTACGACGCGGCCGACGGTTCGGCGATAGCGTCGTGGCCTTCGCATGTGGTGCTAGGCCATGTTCCGGAGTGGGAGGAGTATGGCGTGGACGGCAAGCTGACCAAGCAGTCGTCCTGGAACGCCTGGGAGAATCCGGAGTGGTTGTCTGGAGCCGACACGACGGCCTTCTACCTGAACCACGGGCGATGGCTCTGCGTCTTGAGGCAGAAAGACGCCGGAGGGTGGGCGCGCTACTTTCAACGGGAGGTCAATATCGCTCAGGTCACCCCGAAGCTGCTTGTTCTGGGCGTCAACGCGGGAGAGGTCGAGGTCCGGGACGCCAGGGCGGGAGAGCTGCGATGGGCTTTCCAGCCCAGGATGAGCGGGGAGGCGCGACTGCTGGGCTACAGCGATGAAGAGGTCGTGGTCGGCCTGCTGAACCTGGGGCAGATCGCTGGCTTCTCGACGAGCAGCGGCAAGCTGCTCTGGACGAAGTCTCACCTGGAGGAAGGTTCTTGAGGTCGATGGGGCCGGCGCGGGACGGTAGGGGCGTCGGACCTGGAAAATTTGCGACAGGATTGCTGGAAAATTTGCTGGTAACTTGGCGGCAAACTTTGCGTGCGGGCCTGGCCCTATGGGGTTGGTGAGTTGGGGATGCTGAAGCCCAGGTAGCGGAGCGCTTTGACGGTGTTGCCCGGTACCGAGTAGGTGGTCCCGTCGATCTCGAGATTCTGATAGCCCGGGTTCTCGAGAGAGACGGCGAACTCATCGGTGTCGGCGCTGTGAAATTCTTGCTCGGTGTAGGACATGCTCAGCCCTTCGACCGTGAAGTAGTCCCAGGCGGTGTCTTCTCCCGTGAAGTAGTTCTGGGCCACCCAGCTTCCGCTGGCCATCTGGCTGCCGTCGTGGCCGATGAGCGAGGTCGAGGGAAGTTCGATGGAGCCGACCTGGTAGACGACGCCGTCGTAGATTGGCTGCCCTTCGCCGCCCGCGTAGGCTGGAGGGAACAGTTCGAGCAGCACCCAGTCGGGGTAGAAGACCATGGTTCGGATGGTAGAGACTCCTCGACTCCACTCCAGATTCACGGGACTGGTGCGATCAGCGAATCCGAGAGAGTTCGGGTCGCCGTTCTTGAGGTACCATTGGGCTTCGTTGGGGAACTGGTCCAGGTATCGGCCGTGGCCGAAGACCAGGCTGTGAGGCAACTGGAGAGGGCCCTGAGTCGTCGTGATGACGTTCTTGCTGCGGGCGGTGAAGTCGAGTTGCAGAACGACGAACTTTTCGGGAGGAACGGTTCGAGGACCATGAGCGAGAGTCTCCTGAGCGTAGTGTTCGTCTGTGTGTAGCCTGATTGAATACTATAGGGCTGAAAGGCCGCTTAAACCCGGATGATGCGTAGAACACCGCGTCTTTTGCTCACAGCCGAGGAGAGAGAGCAGCACCCTGCTGGGTGCACCTGACTTTCGATTGGTGCGAAGGATACAACTTCGCAACCCTTAGCGGCGATGGGGGTGACAGAATGGGGTCGTGGTTAGCTCTGTCGCGTTTCGCACCGATGTTTGGACGGCCTCGCGGTGCGGGGTGTCGGCTGGCGTTCGTTCTGAATCTTCAGGCTTCCCCGGCGAGTCCGGTGAGCCGGAAGATCGGCGCATCCCATCCTCCACCGAGCTTGGCGAGGCCTCTTCGGCTCCCCCTGCCTCCGAGATTCCTGACGTGCGAGCGATGCTGGCCCGCAACCCGCGCTGGTCGAAGCTGAATCTGGAGATCAACAAGGCCTACATCGCCCTGGCCGAACAAGTTCAGGACATCTACGATCCCGAGCGCGAGCTGCACCCCAGCTGGTACGGATTCGCGCCCTTCGCCTCGCGCCAGGCCGGCGGCACCATCCAGCGCGCCGAACAGCTCACCGCCCTGCTCGAGCGGGGAGAGCCGATGCCTCCCGCCGCTCCGGCTATGGAGCAAGAGCTGGCTCTTACCGAACAGCGGCCTGACGTGCTCGAAGTCTCTCGCTTCTTGCTGCACCTGTACGGAGTCAAAGAGACCGTCGCTCTGGGTGTCGGCGCGATCGCCCACCTGGTGATCGCCGCCAACCGGCTGACCTCTCTGATGCTGGGCCAGACCGGCTCGCTCACTCAGCGCCTGGCGCGCGTGTCGAGAACGGTCCGTGACATGCTCGAGGACGGCAACCGGCGCATCGTGGCGGAGATTGGCGTGGCCGGTCAAGACTACCTGACCTTTCGTCAGGGACGCACTCCAACCCCCGACCAGGTTCTGGAACAGTTTCAGGTCGACTCGGCGCCTCATAATCCCGCCCAGGCTCGCGCTGTCTTCGACCGGGTGAGCGACACCGTGCGCGGCAGTGGACCGCTGCTCCTGGACTGGGGCTCGGAGTTTCCCGATCCGTTTCCGCGAGGACAGTTCCTGGTTGCCTCTTTCGCCTGCTACGAGGCAGCGCGGCTAGAGGGCGACCCCGCGATGAAGAACCGCTGGCTGGATCAGGCCGGAATCCTGCTGGCTTACCGTGAGCAGCACGACACCGTGCAGGGCGCTTTCGACGACCGCGAGCTTCCCGGAGAGGTGAGTCGGCGAGAGGTGATGAGGATGAGCACGCCCTGGGTGGGTGTGCCGACCCACGACGCGACCTGGTCGTTCCGACGCTTCGCCAACCGGAATCTCCCGGCCAGGGACGAGAACCCGTTCACGCCGCGCGCCTCCGAGTACAACTGGAGCGACTTCTCCACGCGCTGGACCGCCATCAACGACTTCTTCAGTCAGGTCTTCGAGAATCCGTCCACTCTCTGGCCCATGCCCAGCCCCGATCCCTCCGACCCGCTTCGCTAGCCAGGCCGCGCGCCAGACCAGGACTTTTCAGACGCGCTGCGCCGCGATGCCTTTGTCGATGAAGTTGAAAGCCACGTCCTGCACCGTTTGCGCCTTGCCCGGGCCGGTGTTTTGTAGGGGGCTCATGAGAGCGTGGGGGACATTTTCGTCCTTGCGGAACTGGTACCAGCCGTTGCGGCTCTCTCCCCCGTTGCGCTCGAACAGCGCGCGGTTGTGAGCCTCACCGCTGAGCGCATCGTCCTCGGTCGTGATCAGCTGAAGGTCGGCCTCGATGGTGTCGACACCGTAGCCGACCAGGTTCATAGCCAGCGCCGAACCCAAGGAGCCCTGCGTTCCCGGTAGCGGGTTGGTGGGGTCGGCCACATTCTTGCCGTAAGGGATTAGGTCGAGAGCCCTGCCGACCAGGCCGAAGGAAAGCGTGTCGGCCACTCGGAGAGCCGAGAAGAGGCTTGCCAGCTTCCAGCCGTTCGTGGATCTGGCCGGGCCGAGGTAAGGCGACATGGCTACAACCTTGCCGACCTCCGGATGACGCTGGGCCAATCGGAGAGCCACGTTGCCGCCCCCTGAGAGGCCAACGGCCGAGACAGGTACTCCCATTTCCGCCGCATTCTGATAAGTCTCATCGATGAACTCGTTCCACTCTTCGCGACGGCCGCTGTCCGGGATATTCTTGCCGCTGGGCACCTCGTTGGCGTCGGCGAAACCGTGGCCCGGCATACGAGGCGCATAGACGTTGTAGCCGGCTTCGTTGAACTTGGTGGCAAGCTCCGGACACTGCCAGGGCGCTCCGGTGTATCCATGGAACATCAACACGGTGCCCTTAGCCTGACCCTTGGCCTGCAAGAAGAGACTCTGGGTATTGGGCCGCAGGTGCAGACCGTCCTCGTCGGGATGGGTTTGCAGAAAAATGTCCTTATCTACGACGGCCTGAATCCTGGCAGCTCCAGAGTTGACAGCTGGACGGTTCTGTAAGGCTACAGGGCTGACGGGAACGCTGCTGATGTTCATGAGAGCATTATCCGATGCACCTCATAAAGAACCCTGAAAGCCATCACCCCGCCCGCTCCCTCAGAGGGAGAGTCTGGTCAGGGGTGGGGAGTTGTCGAAGGCCTGATGCATTCTCGCGGACATGGCGTCCACGGTGTCGCCATCCTCGGGCCAGCTCAGAGTGTAAGCCTGGGCCTGAGCAGAAAGTTCGCTCCCGGCGCGGGTCTGGCTGACGACTCGGGCCAGGTTGCGCAAGCCCGCGCTGGCATCGCCGTGTGCCAACCCTGGACACAGGACTGCGAACTGCCTGGGATAGTCCAGGCGCGCCAGAACATCGCGAGGCCCAAGATAAGTCCCGAGAGCCCTCGCGACCTCCTCCAGGGCCCTGGACCAGGGCTCCGGAGAACGCTCCCGGTTGGGGGCCACAGCGCAAAGCCGAATCAGGAAGAGGGTGCCCTCGTCGAACTCGCCCATCGCCTGCTCCAAGCCGGGCATCATAGCGTGCTGCAGCGGAACCGAGGCCAGGGAATCCACGACCTCATCCTTGCGACCTCGCAACTGCCACTGAATGTCCAGCACGGCAAAGCCGTCACGGTGCTGCCAGCCGAGACCGAACTCCCGAGCCTGGCCCTCCCACTCGTCGGGCTCCCTCAGAATGTCCAGCCTGTAGGCCCGCAGCGAATGCTCCCGGCAGCGGTACTGCCGCTCGAACTCCTCGACAAGCTCCCGAACAGGCTCGTCGTGCCAATGGTTCGTCACGATCGGCCCGCCGATGTAGTGGTCGTCGAGCAGAACCACCTCGGTCGCCTTCAGCGACAGCCGGAGAACATCAGAAAAAAGCTGTTCCGCGACCTCGCAGGACGGAATCTCGAACCCCGCCGCCTCGACCCACACGCAGTTGTATCCCTCCGGCTCCCGAAAGGTCAGAAAGTTCGTTACGCCCGGTAGAGCAAGCCGGTGCCAGCTAGTATCGGCGCGAGCCTCTGGAACGTCCTGGAGATCGAAAGCGACCCTCCAGACCTCCATCACCTCCTCGATAGGAGCCCGATAAACCGCGAGCATAGAGACGATCACCCGCCCCCATTATCCCTCG
>JAEXNA010000039.1 GCA_023447635.1 Vulcanimicrobiota bacterium
GATACAAGCCGGGCGCTCAGGGGAAAAGCGCAGGGGCCGGCAGCCTTGACCCTCGAACAAATGTTCTAAATTCTTAGAACGACGAGGCAAATCGAGATGCGACACCCCGACAAGAGAAAACTGCTCACCTGGCTGTTGGCGGCCCTGTTCATAGCTCTCCCGGCCCTGGCTCAGTCGAGCTATCGCGCGCCGAAGCCCGAGCAGTCGGTCAAAGTCTCCCTGGGTCAGGGGCTGACCGGGGCGGATCTCGAGCGGGTTCGCACCGGCCACCAGGGGGGGCTACTCAAGGTGGTCGGCAAAGACGGAGCCACCATGTTCCTGAAGGGCGAGGCGCTGGGCAGTGGAGGCATCGACGGGCGCGAATGGGCCCCCCTCTCGAAAGCCGAGCGCGACCAGATCGTCAAAGCTCTCGCCGTTGGCGACCCGAACGCGTTGGCCAACAGCCTGATGACGAACTACACGCGAATTTCGCGCGCTCCGGCGCTGGCCTTGCTGGGCGTGCTGGCCTATCCCGGTGCGGAGACGCCTGCGCTGAAAGCTGACCTGCGGGCCAAAGTGCTGCAGTTCTGCCGCAACCGAATACAGCCCGCCGAGGACAACATCGTGCGTCGGCAGGCCGTGCTGGCGCTCTCGATCCAGCCGAGCACCGATGCGCAGACCGTGGCCTCTATGCTGAACTTCCTGCGTCGCGACCACAACGCCTGGAACACCTTCGGGACGGTTCAGTTCTTCGAGTACCAGGCCGCCGCGATTCGTAAGATGCCTCTCTACCAGAGCTACCTCACCCAACTTCTCGCCTCGGGTAACCCTCACACCGACCAGTTGGTGGCCGTGCTCAAGAAGACGCCGCAAGCTCCGCTGACGATGCCCGCCACACGCCCCCCTGCGGCGACCACGCAGCCTGCCGCTCAACCCTCTCAGCCGCCCGCCACCAATCCCGCAGGCCCCAAACCCGAAGAGGTCCGACTCCCCCCTCCACCCGCGCCGGAGGTCGACGCGCGTCCCACTCCCATCCCATAGTCCGGTCTGCGACAGGCGAGGGAAAGCCTGGCCGGAGTCGGCGAATAAGCCCACTCCAGGTCGGCTTGCGGGAAAAGCCGAGCCGGGGTCGGCGAATAAGCCCACTCCAAGTCGGCTTGCGGGAAAAGAAAAGCCAGCGCGCATCCATGAAAAAGGTCCGACGGGAAACCCGCCGGACCTTTTGCCAACTCCTCGAGAGAGAAGCCTCTAGTCGGCCTTCAGCGCTCGCGCCAGGGTCTGGCTACACTGGTCCAGGTGGGCGCGGGACTCCAGGCTCAGCTTGCTGCCCAGCGCCTCGTCGACCTGTTTCTTGAGCTGACCGGCCATGTAGCGCATCATGCTGACCGCCTCGCCCGGCGCCTTGGTGTCCGGCGTCAGGAACGACGAGACCGACTTGATGTACTCGCGCTGCAGGTCGCGACGGCCCTGGTTGATCTCGGCCTTGGCCGGCAACTCGGACCAGATGTTGTTCTGCAGCGTCTCGTACAGTTCGCCCAGGCTGAAGGCCTCGGTCCCCTCGGGCAACTTCTCCGGCGCGTAGATCAAGCGCTGGGCCACGTCGTTGGCGAGCAGCGAATTCATCGTGTTGGTCTGCAGGCGCAGGATGCTCTGGCCCACATGCACGTTCTGGTCGCCCCAGGTGTCGAAGCGGTCCTTGGCCAGACGCGAGACAAACTCGGGCTTGAACTTGAACGAAGTGGGCTGGTACAGCATATCGGTCAGCGACTTCAGCGCCTCCCGCTGCTTGTCGGCCGCGACCGGTTCGTGCGTGGCGTTGTCCGTGCCAGCGCGGTCGCGACGGATCATCACACCGCCTACGTAGCGCGCCATGAAGCGGGCTGCTCCGCCGATTTTGTTCAGGCCCGACGAGAACTGACGGGTCAGCTCCTGATAAGGCGTGCCAGCCGGCAGATTCATCTCCTGCGCCTTGTCCCACAATTCGCGGCCCAGGCCAGCCTGCTTGTTGGCGAAGGCCAGCGGGTCGCTGCCCAGGTCGAAACGGTTGACCGTCGGGTCCGAAGCGTCAGCAGCCTCGTCGCTTTCGTAAGCATAGAGAGGGTCGGTGGTGGTCTTCAGCGCGATCTCGTCGAGCGTCGACTTCTCCGACTCGGCCGCGATCGGCTTATAAGCGTACTCGACGGCCAGGTAGTCGTAAGCGCCCAGCGTGGACATCACGTACTCGCCCTGCTGCTCGCCGGGGGCGGCCAGGTTGAAGGGGTGGTAGTCCATCACCGACGAGCCCAGACCGTTCTCCCTGGTGAACTCCGCGTCTTGCAACTGCTCGGGCGTGTAGACCGTCGAGCCCTTGAAGTTGTGACGC
The DNA here is from genome assembly GCA_023447635.1 of Vulcanimicrobiota bacterium. Taxonomy (GTDB): domain Bacteria; phylum Vulcanimicrobiota; class Xenobia; order Xenobiales; family JADMJV01; genus JAEXNA01. Next base: position 2,342 of record JAEXNA010000039.1, read on the forward strand.
AAGCCCAGAGTGTGACCCACCTCGTGCATCACCACGTCCTTGACGTAGGCGTTGGCCAACTTCTGAGCGTTCTCGGTGTCGCCGCGAGCCTCCAACAGGTTCTGCGCGAACATCTGCTCGGCGCCCGCGTGGTGCAGGTACGAGCAGTGCTCGTGGCCGTCGCCGTGCGAGTGGGTGTGCTCGTGAGCGTGGGCCGCCTCGGTCTCGTGACTGTGACCAGAGGCGACGTTGTCGAAGAAGAACTTCTGAGCCGAACGGCCAAAAACGTCGGCCATGCGGATGTCCGCGTCCAGGATCTCTCCGCTGCGCGGGTCGACCTGGCTGGGACCGACGGCCGAACCGACGTCAGCGGCGGTGTACCAGCGCACCGAGGCGTGCTGAGCGTCCAGGGTGTCGAACTTGTCGGCTTCGGTCTGCTGGCGCACCTGGATGGCGTCTTTGAAACCGATCCGCTCGAACGCCTTGTTCCACTCCAGGATCCCCTCTTTGACCGACTCCCGATACTTCTCGGGCACGTCGTTGGCGATCCAGTAGGTCACCGGCTTGACCGGCTCGGACAGTTCGGCTTCGGGGTTGGCCTTCTCTAGACGCCAGCGGTTGACATAGCGAACCGTGCCGTCGGTGTCGTCGCCCGTGTAGTCTTTGCGAGTGGTCACGAAGTGCCCGATCCTGTCATCGGCCATACGAGGCGCCATCGGAGTGTCCGGCAGTTTCAGGAAGCTGTAGCGGAACTCGGTCAGCAGGCTGCGGCCATCGGGCGTGGTGCCGGGCAGCGAGCCGGTTTTCGGGGTGACGGCGGGCGCCTGGAAGTGCGCCTGCACGCCGAAGCTGGTCTGGCCTTCGTTGTTGTCGACCTGGGTGAAGCTGGTGTTCTTGACGTCCAGACTGAAGGTCGTGTCGTAGGCCCGCTGCAGGCGGGTCTGGAAGCCGGGGATGTCGGTGAACAGCAGCGCATTCGCCTCCACCAGGACCTCTTTTGACTGAGCGTTCTGGGTGACGGGGGCGCTGGCGATCAGGCTGTCGGCGAACCCTTCGTCCACGAACTTGGCCTGGGGCGTGCCCTCTTCGGCGAAGTAGTCGGTGTTGATCGCCACCAACTGCACCTGGTTGCCGGCGCGACGGAACTCGGCCAGCTGGGAGAAGCCCATCGAAGAGCCGGTCAGCCCCTTCTCGCCCACGCCTTTGGAGACGTTGCTGCTGAAGAAGAACGGCTTGTTCAGCTGGTCGGGAGCGATCGAGAACCACACCTTGTCGCCCTTGCGAAGGACCTTGAACATGCCCGGAATCTCCTCGGCCCCGGAGGTGGGGTCGGTGGAGGGGGCGGCCGCTGCCGCCGTGGCGGTGGTCAGTTTGAGGGGCGCAGCTTCGGCGGCGGAGTTGCCGTTACCGAGCGTGGCCGAATCGACCGGGGTCGAGGGCGCGGCCGTCTTGTCGGCGGCGGCGCTGGGAGAAGAAGTGGGGGTGTTCCTGATCAGGTGGTTGGAGCCGGCAGCTCCCGAGATGAACGTCACGTTGGCCATATTCCCTATTCGTCCCAGTAATCCTCACAGTAAAGCAAGATCCCGAAAAAAACATGAAAGGAGCTCGCACCCGCGCAGCAAAGGCCAGGAGATGAGCACCACCCTGACTTCCTGGAACGTCAACGGCATCACCCTGAGCGGGGTGCAGGCGGGAGAGGGCGACCTGGTGCTGCTGCTGCACGGCTTCCCGGCTTACCACAAAACCTGGGAACGCTACCTGGAACCGCTATCCCAGGGCTATCGGGTCGTCGCCGTGGATATGCGAGGCTACAACAAGAGCAGCAAGCCCTCGGGCGTGGACAGCTACCATCTGCGCACCCTGGTGGAAGACCTGGTCGCCCTGACCGCCCAGCTGGGCTACAGCAAGGTCCGCGTGGTCGGCCACGACTGGGGTGGAGCCGTAGCCTGGGCGTTTGCCGCCTGGTACCCCGACCTGGTCAGTCACGTGGCCGTCTATAACTGCCCTCACCCCAGCGCCCTGCTGTACCACATGCGGAACAACTTCCGGCAGACCCGCCGATCCTGGTACATCTTCTTTTTCCAGCTCCCCTGGCTGCCCGAGTTCCTCATCCGCCACTTCTCGCGGCAGTGCATCGGGGCGGCCTTCGCCGCCCGGCGCGGAACCTTCAGCCCGGACGACCTGGAGCAGTACCGTCAGGCGCTTCTCCAGCCCGGCGTCTTGACGGCCACCCTGAACTACTACCGCTCCATCTTCCGAAGCTCGTTGGCACCTATGGAGCTGCCCAAAATCACTTCCCCCGCCTTGCTGATCTGGGGCGAGCGCGACTTCGCTCTGGGCACAGAACTCGCCGATGTTACCCCGCGCTACCTGACCGGACCGTACACCCGACGCAGCTACCCCAAGAACAGCCACTGGAGCGTCAACGAACTGGTCGAGGAGACCGTGCCCCTGCTGGAAGAGTTCTTTCAGCACCCCACCGCCACAGTTGAACCCAACGAACCCAGCAAAGAAGAGGTATAAGCATGAAAATCCAGATCATCATCGGCAGCGTCCGCGAAGGCCGCCTGTCCAAACCCGTGGCCGACTGGGCGCTCGAGCAGCTACAAGGGCGCGACGACTTCGAGATCGAGCTGGTCGATCTCAAAGAGTGGGACCTGCCGATGTTCAGCGAGGCCAAATCGCCCGCCGCCGGCGACTACTCGAACCCCGTGCAGAAGAAGTGGGCCGAGAAAATCGGCGAGGCCGACGGCTACATCTTCGTCTCGCCCGAATACAACCACAGCTTCAGCGCCGCGCTGAAGAACGCCCTGGACTACCTGTACAACGAATGGGGCCGCAAGCCCGCCACCTTCGTCACCTTCGGCGGCGTCTCCGGAGCCCGCTCCGTCGAGCAGCTTCGCCTGGTCCTGGTCGAACTTCGTATGGCCGCCCTGCGCGACGCCGTGCACATCAAAGACGTCTGGGGCAAGGTTAAAGACGGCGCCTTCCAGGCCGACGAGGCCGACCTGAAACAGCTGAAGGCGGCTGCCGAGCATCTCTCCTGGTGGAGCAAGACCCTGAAAGCCGGCCGCGACGCCTGAGCTGAAAGCCACAGCGCCAGCGCTTGCGAAAAGAAGAGGCCGCCCGGACACCCGGCGGCCGCTTATTTATAGCGCAACCCCACAACAACACGGCTTATAA
>JAEXNA010000115.1 GCA_023447635.1 Vulcanimicrobiota bacterium
GACCTCGAGCCCGAGGCCAGGAGCCGCCCGTCTCATCTCTGCACCCACGACCCGACAGGTTCGTGCAGCGAGACTACCCGCAACGTTGCAGGGGATCGCGTTGAAACTTTAGCCGCGAGACTCCACCGAGAAGCGCTGTAGGCCGGTAATAACACCAGCCGCTCGCCAGAGGTGGTCGGCCACCCACTCCAACCGCCGCCGCGCCAAACCCACCCGCCCTCCAGACACGCCTCTCCTACGCTCAGGGAGCCGACCGTTCGGGCGGGAAGACAGAGAAGTGAAGCTCGCGGAGCGCCTCATCGAGGGGGGCGCTTCCGGCTCTGCGCTGTCTCCGCCTCATCTCCGGTCCTACAGCGGCAAGATGCACCGCGATCTCTCCCGGCGAATCCGGGGCGGGGTCCCGTCGCACCCGGAAAGTGACCAGCCCGGTAGCCACGATAGTGGCCTCCTCCAACCCCGGCTCGCCCCCAGGCAGGTCCAATCGCCGAGGGCGGGTGAGGTAGTTGGCGATCCGACCAGGGGCCAAAAGCTCTTCGGCCTCTCCCGAACCTGCCGGATTGTTGATCACCTTTCGGACCAGAACCTTGTGAGGACAGCCCATCTCGTACCCTTGCCCGTCGGGGCGACCCGTGCAGGTGGCGCCGTACAGTTCGTCATGCTGTCTCGGAACCGTGCAGTAGTACAGGATATTACGCTGCCACAGCGGCCGCCCCGCCGAGGTCCGCAGCAGGTTCGAGGTCGCTTCGTCCCAGGGCGAGAGGAACCACACCGCGTCGCCGTCCGAGCCCGAGAAAGACGTCGTCGAGACGGTGCGGCGGACCGTCTGAAGCTCTGTCCTGAGCAGGTCCGGCTGCAGCGAAGAGTAGCCCTTGCGAAGCTCGACCTGGGCGGTGTTGGTGCCGAAAGATCGCTCCCAAACCGTCGTCCCCCTCGACATCGCGACAGCCAGCAAGACCATCACGAAGGAGAACACCGCGAACCCTACCACCAGCTCGGGCAGGGTCAGGGCACGACGGCTATCTCGCATCGCTATCATCCACCAGCTCGGCTTCGTTGATAAGCACCGTGGTTCGGACCTCCAGCTGCCCGAACCCCTCGCGCCCGGTCCGCCTCTCGCCGGCCCACCAGACGTGCACGTCGAGCTTCTTCAGGCGGTTGCCGACCGCCGCCTGTCCCAGCGGATCGCCCGCCGCATCCTTCACCGAACGGACGTGCAGGGTATAGTAAAAGACCGTCCTGTGGTCTTGCACTTCGCCCCTGCGCCATGGATCGCCGGCCGCATCTCGGGCCAGGAACTGAGCCTTGCTTCCGGCGGGCGAGTCCGAACGCAGCCCCGCCACGGTCCGAGCCACCAGTCGGTCGGCCACCAGCGAGCCGGCCGAGGTCTCGAGCGACTTGCTATCGACCCGCAGTACCGTCACGCCCAGAGCAAGAACCGCCAGGATGACCACGGCGATAAAGCCCAGCGACAAGATCAGTTCGGCCAAAGAGAAGGCCCGGGTACGGCGTGACATGGCTAATGGACGGTGTGGAAAGTCTGCTGCACGGGGCTCGGACTCGGCACTCTTTCCAGCGCCGTGAGATAGGCGGGATTGAACATCAAGTCCGCTGACTTGGCCAGGATCCGGATCCTTCCTCGACCGTTGCGCCCCGGGTCGTTCTCGGGGTTGCCGCCGTAGGCGACCAGCGCGCCTTCGAGAGAGAACTTGCCCCACTGCCGTACGTTCTGGCTGTCGGTCCCGATCTTGGCCCGGAAGTCGCCCCAGGCGTAGATCACGCCTTTCATCTTGAAATCTTTGTATTCGTAGCTGTTCGAGCCGCGGCTCCTGAGAGAAGACAAGGTGATGTCGCCTCGAGCGTAGAGGTTCAGCCCGTCTTCAATGTTGGCGCTCAGGTCGGTGCCCGCGCCGACGATGCGGATCGAGTTGGCCGAAGTGATCGAACCGCCCTCGCCCGTCACCTTGCTCCCAATCTTGATGTTGCCTCTGGCCGAGAGGATGGCCGACTCTCCCGCGGGCGGTTCGAACGTGATCTCCAGGTCGTCCGGGGTCAGCTCCGCCGACACCGCGCCGCCCAGGTCCAGCTCTTCCATCGAGGCGCCGCCGCCGGAGCCGCCGGTCAGATAACGGGCAATATCTCGGAGCGAAGAGCTTTGTGGAGAGCTCGACGTCAACAGTCCCAGGGGGACGTCCCGTATCGCATCGAGCAGGGTGGGATGAGAGCTCGTCCCGGGCTCGTAGGTCAGCACCGCGCCTGAACCCGAAGGGTTTGCTGCGAGCTGCAAGCTGTAACCCGCGATACTCAAGCCTTCGCTGTAGTCGGACGGCACGCTGATGTTGGGTAGAACCCACGAGCTGGCTCCGCCTGATTCGACGGCGGGCGGTGGGAGGGCAGCGACCGCGCTCTCGATGGCGTCCAGGTCGACCTCGCCCTCCTCGCTCTCGTCTTCGGGATCGGGGGCGGCCCCGGGCGGGTCCTCCTGAGCGCCGGCCCGAGGGATGAAGTTGAACTCGTTGACGTCGCCCACCGGCTTGATCACGACGTTGTCCGTGATCCGCAGCTTCCGACCTCTGTGCACGATGGCGCCTTCCCCGAGAGTCATCACCGTTCCCGGGTTGTTCGCGTTGGCCGGGCTGGCCGTCACCCAGCGGGCATAGTCGGCGTAGTTCATCCCATAGTAGTGCAGACTGCCGTCATCCCAGACCACGTAGGTGCCGGCGCTGAGTTCCTGGTCGCCGTCGCCGGCCTTCTTCACGTCTTCCCAGGCCAATTTGTAGAACTCGTCCTGCTCGCCCTCGCGCTGCTGCTCGACCGAGCTGCGCGCGGTCAGGCCGTCCCTGGACACGGCCTCGCCGTTGGGCGAAACGTAGTTGGCGTCGCCGTTGCCCCCTTCCACCGCGATGGCGCGCTTGCTGCGAAGACGCGGAACCCCCGAATTGCTGTCCACCCGCAGACGGTTCCCGTCCGGGGGCAGCAGCACGCTCAGCCGGCCTGCCGCCATGGCCGCCGCATCCGAGTCAGGAGACGCCTGGGCCTGGAGATACGCCTCGACCACCCGAGTGGTGACCGCGCCGCCCGAAACCGGAGCCGGGTTGGGAGAGTCCGGGCTCAATTCGCGCAGGCCTGTGCCGGCTCGCCCTTCGACCAGCAGACAGGCGGCCCCCGGCGGCACCCGGTAGGGCGCCTGGCTGTTCGGTAGGACGGAAAAGTTCGGACCTTCGGCTCGCGGAACCGGCCTGGCAGAGCCGCCCGCGATATTGTTGACCGAGACATAGCGGCTGTCGATCCAGGAGCGAGCCGAAGGATCCGGGTAGCGGTCGCGATTCCCGGCGCCGTCGTCCTGGAAGTTGAAGCGGATCCGGAACTGGCTGTACTCTCCGCTGGGGGCGCGCAGAATTCCGATCACGTTGCCCCGTTCCTCGAGCACCGTCAAGTCCGGGTCCGAGAGCACCACGGCGTTGCCGTCGCCCCGCCACACAGGGTTCGCCGCCAGACGGGTCTGGGCGTAGCGAAGCCCGGATTCCGCCGCCCGAAGCGCCAGGTCGGCGCCCTCCTGATGCTGGCTCCCGGCCAGCCCACCGCGCGAGAGCATCAGCGCCGAAGTCACCAGCATGGTGACCAACACAGCGACCAGAAGGGTCGAGATAAAATAGATGCCCCTGGTCCGCGCACGGCCGGGCAGTCGCCGAAACATGCGTTCAGCATATCAAAATCGTCGCCGTCCTGCATTACTAATGGTAAGATTTGGCCTGCCTCCATAAGAGTCAATCGGCAGCCGTCGAGAAGCTGCGACAGCACTTTCCGTCTGTCCTGAAGCTGGACCAGTCCCCCAGAACACCCCCGCGCCGGAGCTTCGCGCATCGACGGATGCTAGGACCCCATCGCCCCAACCGCCACGGCATCCCCATCTTCAACGACCCGGTCTGGTCCTCGCGCCCCGCGAGCGTCGACACCATCGCCGCCTTCCTGGCCGGGTCCCTCGATGAGGCCAGAGTCCTGGCCTGGGTCAGGTCGCTCAGCCTGCTCACCCCTTCCATCACCCAACCACCTCGACACCCACCCCGGACAAGTACCCCGCCTCGCCGCCGCCCTCCTCATCCCGATCGACAACCCCACCTACCAACGCTTCCATCAGTCGCTGCTGTAGGTTGCCTCGGGATCCTGCGAGTCGTAGACGCTGGCGCGGAGGGATGTTCTCTCGAACGCGTACTGGTCAGCAAAATCCTCGACCTGCTTCCGATTGGCCCTGGTCCACCGACGAGAGTAGCGGTCGACATGATGGCCAATCTCGTGGAAGAGCAAGAACTCGGTGAACAACGCCTTAAGGGGTTCCAGAGCAAATTCCAGGTACCACCCCTTCGAGCCGTGCACCAACTCTGTCGAGTAAGGGGCATACATCTTGATCTGGCGAGGGGTCGGCTTTCGGGTTCCCAAGAACAGCTTCAGGTCCTTGGGCCACGGATAAAGGATGATCGCTCTGACCCCGCTGCCGCATTGAAAGCAAGCCAGAGGCATCTCGTGGCGTTCGTACTCCGACTTCTTGAAGCGACGGAACCAGATGTGCGTGACCCCCTCGACGTGTTGCCTGGGTAAGCGGCCCAGCTCCTCGAGCACCTCTTCAGGGCCCAGCGGGAAGAAGAAATCCTTCGAGGGGTTGTCGAGCCGTACTATCGGAAGCTTCTGGCCTTGGATGGGAGGTTGCAGAGAGTGGACTCTGCCAAAAACGCCGTCGGTAACTTTCGGCGAGCTTCGACCCCCATGAACGTCCCCGAACTTGCGGCTCTTCTTCCAGGCTGTCCTCTTACGGTCCATAGACCCCCAGATTCGACCCGGCTGCTGAGGCCCCTTGAGCCAGTGCAGTTGGCTGAGAGCTTCCTGTCCGAGGGGAGTAAGATCCCGGGCCGGAGGTTGGAGGGTGGAGCGGCCAACCAGCACCAACCCGCACCCCGTCCCGCCGCGGGACCTTACTCCGGGTTCCTGGTCGAGGTCAAGGAACGCATCAGGAGAGGTCAATACGAAGCCCTCAAAGCTGTGAACAAGGAACTCTTGTCCCTGTATTGGGATTTGGGAGAGACCATTCACCAGAAGCAGGAAGCGCTGGGTTGGGGCAAGTCGGTCGTCGAGAACCTGGCCAAAGACCTTCAAACGGAGTTCCCTGGTCGCAATGGATTCTCGGCCAGAAATCTCTGAAACATGAGAGATTTCTATCTGGAGTATCACGCTCGACCAAAACTGCAACCACTGGTTGCAGAAATCAGCTGGGTCAAGAATCTGCTCATTATGTCCCGCTGTAAAGACGATTTGGAGAGAGAGTTCTACCTCAAGGCCACGGCCCGTTTCGGTTGGACCAAGGCCGTACTTCAGCACCAAATTGACGGCAAGGGCTACGAGCGCTATCTCTTAAATCAGACCAACTTCGACCAATCCCTGAGCCCGGAAGTGGCGGCGCAGGCCAGCATGGCGGTGAAGGACCACTACACCTTCGATTTTCTAGGGTTGTCAGAGGAGCATTCGGAGCGGGAACTAGAGCAGAGCCTGGTCCAGAGCATTCGCCGATTCCTGACAGAAATGGGCGGAACCTTCGCCTTTATGGGCACTCAGCATCGCCTGGAAGTGGGAGGGCAAGAGTACTTTATAGACTTGCTCCTGTTCCATCGGCGCCTGAGAAGCTTGTTCGCCGTCGAGCTCAAGGTGGGAGCTTCAAACCGGAACACAAGGGAAAGATGGAATTCTACCTGGAGGCCCTCGACGTTCAGGAGCGGGTGGAAGGCGAGAACGCACCCATCGGGATCATCATCTGCAGAGACAAAAATCAGACGGTGGTGGAGTACGCTCTGCGAACCGCAGGACGACCGATCGGCGTGGCCACCTATTCCGTCGTTCCGCAGCTCCCGGAAGCCTACCGAGGAGAGCTACCCAGTCCTGACGAGATTGCCGAACGCCTCAGGGTATGGGAGCCGCTGAGCGAGAGGGTCACGGACGAGTGAAGTGCTAGGTAGGTAACTGTCGGCCAGCCCCCGCAGCGCCTTGCCAGAACGTCGCACACCGTCGACCATAAGGGCAGAGCCAACCGCCACCCACCCGCGCCCGGTCCCGCCGCGGGACCATACGCCCACCCCAACCGAGCGTACCGTCCCCGCCGGGGAATCGGCGGAGATTAGCGACCGGGACGAGCGTTGTTCTCTCCGACCAGCCCGAAGCGGCTCGAAGAATGAGTCGGCCGAGACGTGCGCGCGATATTCGGGATGGAGTATACTGGCTTCGGATGGAACTCACGTTACTCAACGATATCCTGTTCAAGGTCGTCTTCGGAACGCAGCGTAATGCCGAGGCGTTGCGCGGCCTGCTCAACGCCATCCTGGGCCTTGAAGGAGCCGATCGTATCGACGAGGTGACTCTGCTGAATCCGCTGCGCGAGAAGGAGCGACTCACCGACAAGGGGACCGCTCTGGACGTCAAAGCTCGGGACGGTCGAGGCAGCCTCTATAACATCGAGGTCCAGGTGCAGGCTCAGACCGCCTACCGCCAGCGTTCTCTCTTCTACGCTGCCAACATGATCAGCAGCCAGGTCGAAGCCGGTCAGGACTACCGCCAACTCCGCAAGACGATCCACATCTCGCTGACGGACTTCGTGCTGTTCCCCGACATAGATGATCTTCACAGCACCTATGTCCTCTATGATCGCAAGCACGAGTGTGTCCTTGGCGACCTGCTCGAACTTCACTACTTCGAGATGGCGAAGTTCCGCAAAGACGATCACGAAGACCTCGCCGACTCTCTAGACCGCTGGTTTTATTTCATGAGGACCATTGAACAGTACGACGACGTCTCGGACATGCCCGAGTCGCTACAGCAAGAAGAAGGGATGGCCATTGCCATGCGCGCTGCACACAACGCACTTTCCGACGGTGAGGTCCGCGAGGCGATCGAAGCTCGCCGAAAGTGGGAAAGAGACCGCATCACCGAGATGAACATCGCCGTAGAGGAAGGCGAAGCCAGAGGTGAAGTCAGAGGCGAAGCGAGAGGCAGAGCCGAGGGCAAAGCAGAGGGCAAGGCAGAGGGCAAGGCCGAGGGCGAAGCGGCCGCCACCCTGGCTATCGCAAGAAACCTCCTGGCGAGCGGCCAGTCAGCCGAGCTGATCTTGCAGGTCACCGGCCTTCGTGTCGACGAGTTGGGATAAGATGCGCGCTGCACACAACGCACTTTCCGCCGGAGAATTCCGCGAGGCGCTCGAAGCTCGCCGGAAGTGGGAACGAGACCGCATCACCGAAATGAACATCGCCGTCGAGGAAGGTGAAGCCAGAGGTGAAGCGAGAGGCAGAGCCAAGGCCAGGGCAGAGGGTAAGGCCGAGGGCCAGGCGGCGGCCACCCTGGCTATCGCAAGAAGCCTCCTGGCGAGCGGCCAGTCAGCCGAGCTGATCTTTCAGGTTACCGGCCTTCGTGCCGACGAGCTACAGTAAAGTTCTCGTCACCAATCGCTCCCGCCCCGCTCACGAAATGGTCCCGCCGCGGGACCGTACGCCCACTCCAACCGGGGTGCCGTCCCCACCGGGGAATCGCGAAGGTTAGTGACCAACCAGCTCCACTTGGGCTCCTCCCAATAAAGACAAGGCGGGCAGAGCAGTCCACGCTGCCTTTGCGAACCATCCTCGCTCCCGGGATATCCCTTGACCCCGTATGCTGTAATAGGAGTCGATGACTACCGAGACGACCACCTGCTACCGACCGACCGGACCCGAAGAGCTGCAGCTCGTCGCGGACTCCGGCTACCTGCGTTGGCCTCCGCGATTGCCGGAACAGCCGATCTTCTACCCCGTCACCAACCAGAAGTACGCCGAAGAGATCGCAGAGCGCTGGAACGTGCGAGCCTCCGGCGTCGGATACGTGACGCGGTTCCAGGTCCGCAAAGAGTTCATGGACCGATACCCCGTCCAACAGGTCGGCCGCGGCCATCATACCGAGTGGTGGGTCCCCGCCGAGGAACTCGACCAGCTCAACGACCAGATCGTCGGCACCATCGAGGTGGTCGCGAAGTTCCCACCTGACGCCACCTAGAGACTACGTTCCAGCAGCGTACCAGCGGATTCCGGGCGCAATGCGCCGGCTGGAATAAGAGTCCCATCCAGGCTCCTGTGACGGGACGGCCGATTCGTGCAAGACCGGACCGGGGACAATCCCCGAATCAGTGTCGATCACGACCGCCTCGATGGACGAAACCCCGCGGTCATACACAAGCTCCACGTACCCGCGCCTGACCAGCACGAGTTCGGGCTTCAGGTCGCGGAAAGATTGGGGCACCAGAAGATTCTCGGGGTCAAGCTCCTCAGCCTTAAACGTCGACATCCCAACGTCCCCGGCAAGGCCACGAGCATCGAGCAGAAGGCGCTCCGTCCCGACCCGCTCGACTCGCGCGTCAAGCACCTGAGAGCGAAGCGGATTCATCACCCAGACCACCGCCAGCGAGGCCCATAACATCAGGTGAAGCGGAGTAAGTTTGCGCCCTCGAAAAACCCTGGCCGAGCCGACGGCAAAGAGCGCTGCCGCCAACACCGCTTCCATCAGGATAACCGTGCTCCACCAGCGGCTAAAGCTCAGAAAAAGGTACAGGTTGTCCGCGAAAAGCAGAAGGCTCAGGAGCAACAGCCAGAGGGGCCCAGGTCGAATTCGCTCAGTCGGTTCGCCAGACGTCATCTTCGAAAAGTATAGGCCCCCGACGTCGGCACCGTCGAGCGAGAGAACGATACCAACTCCTTACAAGCTGACAGTGCCTGACCACCAGGCTCACCAAACGAAACGGATCGCATCATAGCACACCGATCTGCTCCAACCACCGCACCGCATCCGCCTGCCATCGGTCAGTGTCCTGGCCGGACTTACGAACCCCAAAAGCATGCCCTCCGGTATGGTACAAGTTCAGCTGGACCGGAACCCCCGCCTTCCGCAACTCGCGCGCGTAGACCTCAGAGTAGTGAACAGGGTCGACCGGATCATCCTTGGCGTGAATCAGCAGCGTCGGAGGCGTCGACTTCGAGATCTTGATATCCGTGTTCAGCTCTCGGGCGGCGACAGCTTTCGGAGACTTATTCTTGTGCTCCATCGTCAGATGGCCCGGATACACAGGGATAGCGAAATCCGGACGGCAGCTGGTCTGGTCCAGCCTGTCCACGACGGCATAGGAGCGCCGCTCGAACCCCGTACTGGTAAGCACGCCCAGGTTCCCACCTGCAGAGAACCCCATCACTCCAATCTTGTCCGGATCCAGGTTGTATCTCCGGGCGTGGTATCGCACCTGGGAGAGAGCTCGCTGAGCGTCTTGCAGAGCCATCGGGATGGTGGGAGAGGTGTGGCGCCCAGTCGCAGCGTTCCAGTTGCACGCCGTGTTGGGAACCCGATACTTCACCACGAAACAAGCGACACCCCGCTCGTTCAGCCACCGCGCCACGTCGGCTCCGTTGTGCCCCAGGGTGCTCGACTTCCCGATAGCCACAGCCTTGAACCCACCGCCGGGGAAGACCAGCACCGCAGGCGTCGGCTTGTCCGACTTCGGCAGATAGGTCAGGTAGCTGGGGTGAGTGATGACAAGCCCCGGATTCTCGGCCGCCTCCCTGTCAGCGCCGATCGCCCTAATCCCGTCGGCCAGCACCTTACAGCCCTTGGGCCACAGGGCAATCTCTTCGGAATAGGGCTGCGCCCACACACCGACAGTAAGCATAAAGACGACGACAGCAGTTCTGAACACCAGAGATTTTTCCCAACTCCGCCAGGTCGGTCCTGCACTTCTCTCCGGAGGGGGACGGAAAGGGGAGGGGGAAGGGGGACCCGGATCAGAGGTTGGAGGGGTGGAGCGGCCAACCGGCAGCCCGACGGAAAGAATCGAGGCCGAGCCCAGGGCAGCCTTCCGAAGACAGTATCGAGGACCAAACGCCCCGAGCCCAGCAACCCCGGACCAGAACGTCACAAACCGTCGTTCCCAGACGCAAAGCCAACCAATACCAACCTACACTCGGTCCCGTTGCGGGACCATACGCCCGTTTCGACCCAGCGTACGCCCACTCCAGCCGAGGGTGCCGTCCCCTCCGGGGAATGACCGAAGAGGTGCGACCGAACCAGCCCCAAATTCCGCTGCCGCATCACACAAAGCCGTCCACCTCGGCTTCATTGGTCTTCCACGCCTGCGCAACGAACAGCTCGCTCCGACCATCACCGGCGCCCGGTGAGGGAGGCCTTCTCCCTCACCGCCAACAGCCGCGACGAACTCCGGAACTGCCTCCAGCACAGCTGCCCGCCCATCCCCTTCGCCAGCTCTGGAACGGACTCAGCGGGTTTCATCCCGGCGACGACGATCGCGCCGCGACGCGCCGGAGAAGCCCGCCGCCTAGCCGTCGCCCTCCTTATCCCAACCGACACCCCCATTTATATGTTCTTCCATCAGTCGCTGCTCTAGGTCGCGTGCGCCAGCGATAGCGGGGATGGACACGAAGACACCGAAGAGCCTGTGATGCGCGAATTCTCCAACTTGGCTTGGCTTGCAGTCATCGTCGCTGTCATCGCTGTCACTACGGGCCGATTTGATTCGCCTCCGACGCCCATACCGACAGCCACTTCTGCGCCTTCCTCAGCGAAGAGCGCTATCACGCTTACGTCCGTGACACCGAATCAGATCAGAATTGGGAGGCTTGCGGTAGGGATGACTTCGGAGCAGGTTCTGGCTCAGGGGGGTCCGCCGGCAGAGAGGATTCCGACGAAGGCGCCACGCGTGGAAGTCTGGGATTATCCCGACGCGAGCGTCCTGTTTGAAAATGATAGGCTGACACAGGTTCTGGGGGCCTCCTCACATTCCGTGTTTGCCCAAGATGTTGAAGTTCCGACTGGCCTGACCTTGGCGAAATTCTGCGAGGTCGCCGGACTCTCGGAGGAGGATTTGAGTGGTGGAGCAGGCGGCTCGTATCAGGTAGATATCGATGGCGGCTATCTGGGTTTACATACACGGTCGGAGAAGATCACGAGCTATGGAGTAACGGCGCAGGCCCGCCCGGATAGGGAGCGCCCGAGCGGTCGATAGGTTGATTTGAGTCTATGCCCCGGATTGATCTTGCCCCGAAAACCGAGTCTCTCGGAGGGACCTTCCGGTACGCGAATATTTCTCGGCCCGACTTCGGCAAGGTTCGAAAGGGAAGGTCTCCCCGCCCCAGCGCCTAAGGGCGTAGGATGACGCCCCTCAAACAGAGCCGGGCGAAGACCCTTCAGCATCTCCTCCTGGTTTGTCTCGGCTCCTTCATCGCGGCCCTCGGCTACTCTCTATTTCAAGTCCCCCACGGCATCGCCGCCGGCGGGATCACGGGCCTGGTAATCATCCTCGCCCCCTACCTGCCCGTCCCCGTCGGGGTGGCCGTTTGGCTGCTGAATCTGCCCATGCTGGCTCTCGGATTCCGCTTCCTCGGCCGCTGGATGTTCGTCGCCCGCACCCTGCTGGCGGTCAGCGTGTTCTCCATCGCCTCCGACCTTCTTCTGGCCTGGCTGCCGCTTTACCGAGAGAGCTGGCCGGTGACCGACAACATCCTGCTCTCGGCCATCTACGCTGGAGTTCTGGGCGGGGTCGGCCTCGGCCTGGTCTTCCGGGCCGGAAGCTCGCTGGGCGGGACCGGTGTCCTGGGCCGTATCCTGCAGGCTCGGATGGGAGTCCCCTTGAGCTCCATCTACCTCTACACCGATGGAGGCATCATTGCTCTCGCCGGGTTCTTTCTAGGGTGGGAGGCGGCCCTGGTGGCCATGCTCACCCTGTTCCTCAGCGGCGTCGCCTCCGATCATGTGTTGGAGGGGCCCAGCACCGTGCGAACCGCCATCATCGTCACCGCCCATCCGCAGACCATGACTCAGGGGTTGATAGAAAGCCTGGGCCGAGGCGCCACCTACTGGAAGGTGGTTGGAGGTTACAGCGGGCAAGATCGAGGCATGGTGCTCTGCACCGTCCACCGCCCCCAGGTCAACCTGCTCAAACACGTGGTGCTCACCTTAGACAGCGAAGCGTTTTTGACCATCGGAGTCTCCCACCAGGCCTTTGGTGGAGGCTTCCGCCACAAGCCCGCCCAGAGCTCGTAGGGCCAACCCTAAACACCCAGTCCCTGGAGTCGCCGGGCTCACTCAGCACCGATAGAGAGCAGTGATAGCGGGCCGCCCCGCAACTGTACCGCCGAACCGCCCTGGCCAGTGAGCGCAACGCGGACTGGTCACCGAACTAGATTACAGCCGACGCCGAGCCGCCCCGTGGTGGGCCAGCTTCACTGGCAAGAACACCGCCATCAGGATCAGGATCAGCGAAAACGGCACCGCCGAGAGCTGAGCCACCGCCTGAATCGGATCCAGCCGCCCCTGGCGCACCAGAAAGCTCGTGATCACGGCAATCGCCACGCCCCACAGCACCTTCAGACGGGCGGGCGGGTCCAGGTCGCCCTGCGAGGTCATCATAGCCACCACGAAACAGGCCGAATCCGCCGAGGTGATCAAGAAGGTCGCGATCAGAAAGCAGGCCAGAAGACTGCTGGCCTGACCCAACGGTAACTGGGCCAGCAGGTAGAAGAGCGCTCCTTGATAGTTGCTCGCCTCGATCAGCGCGACCAGCCCCTTGTCGTCGCCCAGCACCAGAGAGAACGCGGTGGCTCCGAAGACCGAGAACCAGACCAGCGTCATCATCACCGGCACCAGGGTCGACCCCGAGATCAGCTCCTTGATGGTGCGCCCACGCGAGATGCGCGCGATAAAGATCCCCACGAACGGCGTCCAGGCCACCCACCAGGTGAAATAGGTCACCGTCCAGTCCGCCATCCAGGCCTCGTACGACTGGGTGAACGGCGCCACTTTGAACGACAGGCCGGGCAGCGCGGTCAGATAGTTGCCCAGGGTATCGACTGTCAGCTTCAGGCAAAGCAGCGTCGGCCCGGTCACGAAGACAAACGCCAGCAGCAGCGCCGCCGAACCCATGTTCAGCTCGGAGAGGATGCGGATCCCCTTCTGCAGCCCGGTGCTGGCGGAAAGCAGAAAACAGACCGTCAGGACCGAGATCAGCAAAACGTAGCCGTTGGGCGTGTTCAGATTCCAGCCCAGCGTGCTGTCCAGCCCCGAAGCCAGCTGCAGGCTACCCGTTCCCAGGGAAGCGGCCACTCCGAAAATGACCGCCAGCGTCGCCGTCAGGTCGGCGCAGACCGCCAGCACCCGCCGCATCCCCGGAGTCCTGGCTAGCCCCGCCACCGCTGAGGAGATCAGATAGCTCTTACGATGGCGGAACCCGTGAAAAGCGATCGCCACCGCGCACAGCGTGTAGACCCCCCAGCCGTGAAACCCCCAGTGGAACATGGTCAGCGCCATGGCCCCCCGG
>JAEXNA010000129.1 GCA_023447635.1 Vulcanimicrobiota bacterium
GGCTTCGGCGGTGGATTTGGCGGCGGCTGGGGCGGCGGCGGTTCGCAGTTCTTCGGCGGCGCCAATATGTTTGCGATGAACGCTACCGTCTTCGGCAACTACTACTAAAGCGACCCTCCAATGGAACGAAAGGGCGGCCCTCGTCGAGGTGCCGCCCTTTTCGTTTTTAACCCGGGCCGCAAGCCGGCCTCGTTCGTTCCGCGCCGTCAGGGCTCGGAGAACACCGCAAAGCACGAGGTGAAGCTGTGCAGCGAGGTCGTCCCGCCCACCGGGCCAAGCTCTCCGTTGGCGAAGACGCCGCCCAACGGCACCTCCCCTACTCTGGCTCCGAACAGTTCCGAGTCGTGGTGCGGGTGTCCATAGAGCGAACGACCGCGTCCGACGCACGAAAAGAGCAGAGCGCCTCGCACCTTCTCGAGGTCGCCACAGCTTTGGCTGAGCTCTTCGAGTCGGGCTTCCAGGTCCTCGGAGGACGACTGTCCGTCCCGAACATGCAGCTGCACCGTCTGGCCAACCCTGGGTCGAGCGTTGACCACCAGGGCGTGCTCTTCGGGCTGGACTCCCAAGACCTGGCGGATCAGAAAGTCTCCGGGGCCGTAGCTGAACTTGGGGCCTCCCGCGCCAAAACCCAGAAAGAGCATATGAGAGGCCAGCCGCTGGTCGCGCGGCGGCAGCGCCTTCAGCGTCGAAATCACTACGTTCCCCGCGAGCTGCCCGTCCAGGGTGGCCACCTCGTTGTAGCTGCAGTCCGTCACCACCATAGTGCGACCGATCGGGCGGCAGCCCTGGGCAACCACCGAGTCCATGCGGATGTCGCCGAACAGGCCGACTCCAAGCACCCCGCTGCGGTGCAGACCAGCCGGACCAAATAGCGGAGCGCTACCGGCGGTCTGGCCCCCACTGGAAAGCCCGCCCACCTTGGCAACCCCGGGATAGGCGTAGTCGAGACCCGACAGAAAATCGTCTCCCGGTAGCGAGAACGGCTCGGCGAAGAGAAGCATTCCCCGCAACCCCTCGCCGTCCCCCAGCAGTCGCTCTTGCCAGGCCTGCGGCGGAGCGTCCAGGTCGGGGAGCTGGGAAGACTCTACATGGAAGGTCCGCAGCTCGACCCCGGGCAGCCAGGCTGCGGTCATGCTCAAGGCGCTGCTCCCTTCGACTTCCTCGCCGTCGCCGATCACTCCGCTGCCCGAGCAGCCGCATATCAACGCCTTGGGGCACAGGTTAGCGAGCTTCTGCCGCAGGGCGTCGTAATGGCCGATCAGGTCAGGGGTAGCGAAGAGCACCAGCAAGTGAGGGCTATCCCCCTCCCCCAGGCGCAGCAGTTCGCTCACCTCGTCGAGGCAGGCTTCGAACCCCGCGCGTCGGCTGACCGCCGAAAGCCATTTCATACTCCTGCACTTCCTCGTCAGAAGAGGCGTTCCCCCATCCTCGAGCAGTTCGCCTTTCGGGTGCCCCTCCAAGAGACCTCGTAGGGCACTCAGCGAGGACTAGCTGCGAGATACTAACAGGGTCGTCGCCTCCAGGTGACGGCGAAGGAAAGGGATATCTTGGACTTCGACACCTTATATCTGATGGGGGGGCTCATTCTCGTCCTCGCAGCGGTCAGCAAACCTGTACTTTCCGAACGACCGCTCACCTCAGCGATGCTCTACCTTTTCATCGGAGCGCTCCTGTCTCCCCAGGCGGCCGGCTACCTGCCCATCGACCCCTGGCCGGACGCCCCGGTCCTTGAACGGGTGTCCGAGCTGGCTGTGGTCATCAGCTTATTCGTTTGCGGTCTCAAGATTCACGTAAGAGCCAACGACCGCCTATGGCTGCTTCCGTTGCGACTGGCTTTCGTTTCGATGATGATCACGGTGGCGCTAATCGCCTTCCTGGGCGTTACCTTTCTGAGTCTCTCGCTGGGGCTGGCCGTCGTTCTGGGAGCCGTTCTCGCTCCCACCGATCCGGTTCTGGCCTCGGAGGTACAGGTCAAGAACACGCAGGACCGAGACCAGGTCAGATTCGCGCTCACCGGCGAAGCCGGTTTCAACGACGGGACAGCCTTCCCGTTCGTCTACCTAGGGCTGGGCCTTCTTGGGCTGCACGAGCTGGGAGCCTGGGGGAGCCGCTGGTTCGTGATCGAAGTGCTCTGGGCGACTCTGGGTGGACTCCTCCTGGGAGCCCTGCTGGGTAGCCTGGCCGGACTTGTAGCTAAACGGATAACCTTATCGTGTCAGGATTCGGAAGGGGTCCACGAGTTTCTCGCTTTTGGGCTAGTTTTTCTCGCCTACGGAATGGCACTGGCGCTGAACACGCACGCCTTTCTGGCGGCGTTCTCCTCGGGTCTGGCCCTGCGATTCGTCGAGTCGCAGGGAGACGAGAAGCCCGAAGCCTCACAGATGTCTCACGATATCCTGGGCTTCAAAGAGCGTGTGGAACGCCTGCTCGAGGCGGTGACCGTAATTCTGGTAGGGGCGATCGTCGCGCAGATCTCCTGGGACAAAAATCTGATCTGGTTCGTACCCGTCCTCTTTCTCCTTATTCGCCCCCTGGCCGTGTGGCTGGGACTGGCGGGAGCGAAAATGAAGCCGATCCAGCGCCGCTACGTCTCCTGGTTGGGAATACGTGGCATCGGTTCGGTCTACTATCTTTCTTACGCGGCTAATCACGGTATTCCCGGACCTCACGTCGAAATGCTTTCCAGCCTGGTGTACCCGGTGCTGGCGATCTCCATCCTGGTTCACGGATTCTCCGTACATCCTCTGATGAGCCGCTACGGTGAGTCAAAGGAGGAAGAAGACGACTCAGCTGAACAGGTCTAGCTGTTGTGGCCCCGGGCGGCGGAAGTGCTCGGTGGTCAGGCGTTTCACCGGTCGGGGTAGCCCGGCCTTGCGCTGGGCCAGCCGATAAAGCTGCGCCATGCTATGAGCCAGCGGCCCCTCCCCTCGAAATCGGGAGTGGAAGTTGGCGTCGTTCAATTTGCCGCCTCGCATGGAGCGTACTCGATCGAGCACTTTATCGACCCGATCGGGGAAATGCTCTTCCAGCCAGGCGGTGAACACCGGAACCACCGCGCCGGGAAGGCGCAGCGGGATATAGTGAGCGTTCAGCGCCCCAGCCTCGGCTGCGGCGGCGATGATAGCCGGCAGTTCGTGGTCGTTGAGCCCTGGGATGACCGGAGAGACGGTAACCGAGCAGGGCACTCCCGCCTCGGTCAGACGACGGACCGCCTCGAGCCGACGAGCCGGCGAGGCCGCCCGCGGCTCCATTCGGCGAGCCAGGTCGGGAGCCAGCGTGGTGATCGAAAGCAGCACATGGACGCAGTTCCAGCGAGCCAGGCGGGATAGCAAGTCGATATCGCGGGTGACCAGGAAGTTCTTGGTCACGATCCCCACCGGGTGGCGAAAATCTAAGAACACCTCCAGGCAGCCTCGGGTGATCCCCAGTTGACGCTCGACCGGTTGGTAGCAGTCGGTAACGCCGGAAAGCGAAATGGTGACCGGCTTGTAGCTCGGCTTCATGAGATGCTCGCGAAGCAGGCGAGGCGCCTCTCTTTTGACCAGCACCCGGGTCTCGAAGTCCAAGCCGGCCGAAAATCCCAGATACTCGTGCCCGGGTCGAGCGTAGCAGTAAGAGCAGCCGTGCTCACATCCGCGATAGGGGTTCAGGGTGGCTTCCATCGGCAGGTCCGGGCTGTCGTTGGTGGCTACGACACTGCGGCTGCTGTCCTCCAAAAACTGAGTGGCCGGGCGCGCCCCCCATTCGTCCAGGAAAGCGCCTTCATAAAATTCGGGGTCTCGCTCGAGATCGATCTGAGTGAACCGATTGGGCGGATTATGATTGGCTCCGCGGCCGCTGTGGGGGGTGTTGGACATGGTGTTGTGACGAACGTTTAACAGAACTGCGCTAAGCTACAAATCTTGAAGGAGTTGATGACGATGATTTCCCAAACCCGCTGGTCTCTGACCCAAACCACCCATAGCAACTTTAGCGCCAGCGCCCTGGGTCAGACCGCCAACTCCGGCATGATGAGCGGTAACGTAGGCGGCCAGATCGGCGTCGACGAGTTTGTTTTCGACACCAGTTCCGGCGTGCTCGCCTCCTTCCAAGAACCGCCCGCCCTGGCCAGCCTGCTCAACAGCCACGAGGGCTGCAGCTTCATCATTTAGGCTCTCGTCACGGCAAGAGTTTCTCTCCCGTTTAGGGTAGCCAGCCCAACTCTTCGTAAGGCGGCAGGTCCAGCCTGGCAAAGGCATCGACAATCCCCTTCATGAACGCTTTGCGTCGGAACATCACCGACGAGACGTGCCCCGAGGCCAGCCAGCGAATGCTCGACGTTGGCCAGGTCGATTGGGTCAAACGACAGGACTCCGCGTTGACGTAGGCGTCGTAGGAGGCCGCAACCCAGACACAGGCGTCCGGCCGCTTCGGCTTAGGAAACAGCTTCAGGTCCGAGCGATCCAGCTGCTCTTTGAGCCGCTGCCGCGCGGCCGCCTCGTCCTGGTCTAACGCCTTCCAGTCGGTATACCTCGAAAGGACCCCGTCCAGGAATACGGGACTGGCGCAGTTCGGAGCGATGCAGGCGCAGATGGCCAGCGGTTCAGGATGCAGCGCCGCCACATGCGAGGTGATCTGGCCGCCCATGCTGATGCCGCACACCCCCAACCGGTAGAACCCCTCGCCCTTCAGCCAGTCCAGAATAACCCGGGTCTCGGCGCAGGCCGTCATCCCCATCAGCCACAGGTCGCTGACCGTATGAACGTAGGTGCCTTTCTGATTGGCCGGGCGGCGCACCCCGTAAAACGGATTTTCCAGGATGATCGATCCGATGCCGTGAGCCAGCAGCGGCACCGCCAGGAGGCGATATCGTCCGTCGTAGCCTTCATCGCCCGTACAAGGCAGGTGGACGCAGATCCGGGTGGAGAGGTCCCAATCCCGAGGCAACACCATCAGGAAATGGGCCGTTTCCGACTCCTTCGGCAGCTTCCGATCCGGATGAGGCGAGGCGAAACGATACTCCCGGACGATGTGGGTCGGGTTGCGAACCTCGCTGATGCAGTGGAACTCGGATCTCGGCGGCGCGTCGAGCTGAACCAGAGAAAGTCCCAGGATCTCGGGGTCGCCCCAGCCCCCGGGGAAAAACGACCCGTCGTTGCGCAGGCGAGCGTGCAGAGTGTCTAGCCAGTACACCCCGAGCCCGTTCGCCAGGAGTCAGGCCGTCCCCTATTGGGGTTAGCGGGTTCGGCTGCGTAGGTAGACCGTATCCGGGTAAACTCGCCGTTCGAAGCGCCAGCCATCTCCGTCCTTGATAGGAAAGAGGTAGACGGGCTCGAGGGTCGCCCTCCAGCCGTTGGCGCCATCCGGTTCCAGGTTGACTTCGAGGTGTCCGTAGTGACGGCCCCCGTCGACCAGCACACCGTTCTCCCAGACCTCGGGCGCCCCCGTGTCGGCCAGGAACTGCTGGTGAGGATTCTTGAGCCCTTTCTCGGCCTTACGCAGGCCGTCGCCGCCGATACCCACATCGTAGAACTGGACTGTATGGGGCTGCTTGCCCTGACCGGGGACCCACTCCTGGCCTTCGATGCTCGAGCGTTCCCACATCTCGTCGTGGCCGGCAATCACGGCGTCAACCCCGTACTTCATGAAAAGCGGAGTGTAGGCCCGCAGCGGCTGTCCCGACTGGGGGTCCTGCCCGGGGCCCTCGCCTGCCGGATAGCCGTGCGGGCCAACCGAGTAAGGGCAGTGGTGGAAGAAGACAAAGGTGAAGGCGTCCTCCCGCTGCGCAGCCGCCAACTCTGTCTCGAGCCATTCGGTCTGGCGAGACCCGCCCTGAATGCCGGGAACCTCTTTCGGAGCCGAGTTCATGTGATAGTTGGGATCGGCCGGGGTCTTGTGAGGCATGCCGTCGCAGGAGTCCAGCGAGATCAGCCTCGCCGGGCCAAGCTTCACGCTGTAGTAGTTCTCCCGATGCTCGGCGCCAGTGGGATGAAAGTAGGCGAAATATTTGCGACTGGCGTCGATGATAGCGGGCAGGCTGTACTTGCCGTTCTTGGGGCCGCCGTAATATTCGTGGTTGCCGATGGCCGGTAAAAGCGGCACCTGGCTGGCCAGGCTCTTGGCCCCGTCCGGGTCGGTGTTCATGCGCCAGAACTCGTCCCAGTCACGCTGCTCGCCGCCGCTTTCCACCAGGTCGCCGGCGATCAGGATCGCCTGCGCCTGGCGGGACATCATCAGGTCCAGGTTGGCCCGATAGCCAGTGGCCTGGTCCACCAGGTACTTCCGCTTCGGATCACTCTCCGAGGGCCAGCCGGTCGGGGTGCCGTGGCTTTCCGGCTCGGTCTCGCTGTCGGAGTAGGCCAGAAAACGGTACGACTCCCGGCCGCTCGGCGGGGTGGTGAAGGCAGCCTGGAACGGCTCTCCCTCCGAGGCCAATTGAACACGGTAGCTGTAGGCCTTTTTGGGGTCCAACTGTCGCAACTCGACCCGGTGCAGAAAGCGCGGCGAAGCCACCTTCAGCTGAGCAAACTGTTCCACCTCGGACAGGTTGAAACCCAGCCCTTCGGCCCGGCGCGAGGTGCTACGATACGCCTCGTCGCCCAGATGAAGGACCAGCGGTCGAGGGTCCTCGCTGACCCAGTAGACGTCGGCCGAGGTCGGCGTGACGTTCTGCAGGTAGGGGTAGGCCCAGATGGTGCCGTCGGCGAGCGCCGAGCCGGCCAAAGAGAGTGAGAGCAACAAGGAACAAAGGGTCTTACGCATGCCCGGGACGCTTCAAGTCAGAACCCGGTAATCCTGGAATCTTCACGGCAAGAAAGGCGCTTGGCCGCCACCCCAAAATTAGACTAGCTCGCCGGAAAGTGGTCCAGCGAGCTAGAATTTCAGAGCGAGGTGCGTCGTGCTTAAGCGCAGGGCGTCAAGAGCCATTCCTGGCTCAGCAAGGTTCCGCCCGAGGTGACGTCGGCGGCGGGTTCGGGGACGAACAAGGCGGACGGATCCTGGAAGTTCATTTCGGGCTTCTCACCCACGAAGTCTTCGCGCTGCGGGGTGCCGGTCTGACCACCCATCTGGTCGGCGACCAGCCAGTTGAGAGGAACGTTCTCGCCGATTTCGCTCTTGGAGCGGGCCTCGGCGATGGGACAGTGCTCTTTGGTCTCGTCCTTCTTGCCGGCTTCCTTTTTGGCCGTCTGGCCAAACTGGACTACGCGCTTGACGAAGGTAGAGAACGGGACGACTTCGTCCTGCTTGGACTGTTCCTTGGCTGCGAAGCGAACCGAGTCGCTCTGGGCTGCGCCACACTCGCGTTCGGCGTCGCCGACATTGGCGACTTCCGCTTCCAGCGCGGACTGATAGTTCCGCGTGTACAGCTCGTACGAGCTAAATCCTATGCCGCCTAATGCGTTCATCTCCCCTACAGTGTAGCCCCTGGGAGCGTCAGGTTTGTTGCCAACATGTAAACTGGAGGTAAAACTTCCCGTCGAGGAGGGAGAGCCAAAGCGCCCAAATCGTCAGGCTCCGACCGCTTTGCCTTCGGCGCTGGAGCGCACCATGGCGTCCAGGCGTCGGTCCGAGCGGCGCAGGCGTTCGGAGAGCACCTTGAAGATGGTGAAAGCGATCTCGGGCATCACGTAGACCAACTCTTTGAGCTGCTCGCCCTTCAAGACCAGCAGGCGCGCCTCTTTGGAGACGCGAGCGGCGGCGCTGCGCGGCTCGTTGTCCAGGATGGCCATCTCGCCAAAGTAGGACCCCGGCCCCACCGTGGCCAGCAGGAACGGCTCCGGGGTCTCGAGCTTGATCAGGATCTCGACCTCGCCTTCGACCACGATGAACATCTCATCGCCCACGTCGCCCTCGGAGAAAATCAGCTCTTCCCGAGTGTAGTGCTGCTCGCTCAAGCAAAGATGGATCGCCTCGAGCTGTTCCAGCGTCATAGCGGCGAAGAGCGGCACGCTCTGCAGCATCAGCAGATGTTCCATGAGCACCCCCTCTTCCCGTTGGCGCGGCTCGCTCCCTGGTTCTCCGTCGTCTTCGAAGCCGTCTTCGCGAAGGCAGGCGTAGGCGGCCAGCCGCAGCCAGCGGTCGTTGCAGCATTCCAGCTGGGCCAGCAGTGTCCGTCGCTCGCGAGGTGGCGGAACGCGACCCGCCAGCGCCCGTTCGCGCTCGATGATGTCGCCTTCTTCCAAAAGGTGAACCAGGATCGCGGTGGACTCGCGCACCCCCAGATTTGAGAGCACCTCCAGAGCGTCGGCCCGGATACGCGCGTGAGCAAAGCGAAGCACCTTTTCCACCGAGCTCACCACCTTCGACTCTTCCAGCGCCTCGAGCAGACGGAAGCAGGTGGAGAGATCGCGCGCCGCCGAGTCCCGCAGCGCCAGCACCAGGAACCCTTCGGCTGTGGCGACCGCAGCCTCCCCCTGGCCCCGCTCCGCCCCCTGGCCGGCCAGGAGTCGAGCCTCGAGCTTGGCCGCCTCCAACGAGTGCAGCCAGGCGCGTTTGGCGCGCCGAATGCTCTCGGCGGCAAAAAGCGGACGCGCCTCTTCCGAGGATAGCTGGCCCAGGGCCCGGATGGCGCTATGGCAGAGGTGACTCTCGGAGGAGGCCAGGGCGTCCTCCAACAGCGCTTTCCCAGCGCTACCCAGCGCTACGAAGCGGCTCACCGTGGTCTGACGCACCTCGCGGTCAGGGTCGGAAAGGCCGCGGTAAAGCAGCTGTAGCTCCTCCCCTCCCACCTGATCCCGGCCGTCGACTAGCGCCTTCAGCGCCTCCAGCCGCACCCGGGCCACCGGCGAGGCGAACAGCCGGGCCAGCTCGTCGAGAGCGGGCGGGGCTTCCAGCCGACAGAGCGTGCGAAGCGCGGCCTGCTGCTCGCCGGGGTGAGAGCCTTCCAGGGCGGTACGGGCAAAATCCAAGAGACCGATCGGCAGGCGAGCCAGGGCAGCCAGGCGGTAATCGCTACGGTCCGAACGCAGCATGTCTTTGAGAGTCGCCTCCTGCACCGGTTGGCACCTGGCCGCCGCCTCGGCTCGCACCTCCGGGTCCGGGTCGGCCAGCAGGCCGTTGACCAGAGCCCCCGCCGTAGGGGCCAGGTTGCGCAAGGCGTACAGGCGAATCCGGGGGCTCACGTCGCCCAGCGCCTTGCGCAGGTAGAGGTCGGCCTGCAGAGGGCCCAGAGAGACTAGCGACTGCAAGCAGACGAAGCGCACCCTGGCATCGCCGTGATCAAAGGAGTCCTGCAGCGGCTTGAGGATGTTCCGTTCCAACAACGCGCGGCTAAGCTCTTCGAGGATCGGCAGCTGGGCCGAGCCGGTGGCCAGGGCGTTCCACAGCTGCACCAGCTTCCGTGAAGGCAAAGTTTCCAGGGTCGAGGACGAGTGGGACAGCTCGACCCTCCCCTCCCGGATCGCCACCAACAGCTGTTCCAGGTAGTCACGCTTCATGCGCATGTTGGTGACCAGGAAACAGCAAGCCAGCACGAACCCTCCCCCGCACAGCACGGGAGACGCCCCAACTTCGTTCGGATGCAGGCTCTCCCAGAGCATCAGAAAGAGCCCCGCAATAGCCATGCCCGAATAGACGACCATGCCTTCCAGGAACGCCCTCATTCGACCCCGCAGGCGAGCCGGTAAGGCGTTGAAGATCAGGTTCCGTACGGGCGCCGCCAGCGCGTTCTCTAGCGTTTCTCGGTTCAGACGAGCAAAGATCGCTGTTCCCAGTCCGGGGCTGAAGCCCAAGGCGCCAAACGCGGCCAGGGTGAGCATCGGATGCACCAGATTGGTGTTGGCGATGCCGAATCGTCGCAGCAAGAGCGGCGTGATGGCGATCTCGAGCACCAGTTCCAGGGCGTTGGCCCCGGCCAGGAACTTGCCGAAGAACGAGGCCAGGTCGTCAGAGTCAGGATAGGCCGTCAGGAAAAGCGACGAGTAGATGTACTGGCTGACAAACAGCGACATCACCATAAAAAGCGCCGACAGCACCATCAGCCGTCCCAGGCGCGAGCCGCGCAGGTAGCGGATCGAGCTTCGCACCCCGTCCATGGAGGTCTCGTCGGCCTCTTCGATCTCCAGCGGACCCCAGCGCCGCAGATCGGCCCGGTTGCGCTTCAGCCACCCCGCCGCCAGGAGCGAGCAGGCGACCCAGCCCCACAGGAGGATGGTCGACCCGCCCTCTAACGAGGCCAAAACGGTGGCAAGGACCCCCCCACACAACCCGCCCAGACTGGACCCGATGGTGAACAGCGGGAACAGTCGTTTGGAGCCCAGGGTGTCGAAGAAGTCGCCGGTGAAGGTCCAAAAATGGTTGGTGCAGATAGCAAAGTTGGCGTAATACAGGCAGTACAACACCACCAGGGCGGCGGAACGCGCGGCCGGAACGAACCGCTCGGCCAGGGCCGCCAGCGCGATGGCGCTGGAGAAGATCAGCAGGATGCGGATGAAATAGTTATCGTTGCGCGAGTTGTCCACGCCAACGGCGTAGACCAGGCTTCCGAGCACGGTCGAAACCGAGGCCAACACGAACACCTTGGGCAGCACTCCCCCCCCGAGGTGCGCCAGCAGCAGCGACTCGGCCCCGACCAGACCGAGGGTCTGGCCCAGCACCAGCATCCCCGCCAGCAAGAAGAAAAACAGAAAACGGTCGCGCTCTTGCGCCCGTACCGAGGGGAAAAGGCGGGTCCAGATCACGCCAGCGACCTGGCCTTTCTCGAACGCCAGCGACGCCATAGCCTGAGCGAGAGCCAAACTCCGAGGATGGCGAACAGCACGGCGAAAACGGGCAGCAAGGCCGCCAGCACCACGGCCGCGCCCGCCGAAAGGTCTTCCAGGGCCGACAGGGCCGGAGCGGCCGTCCCACCGCTGACCGCGTTGCTTCCCAGGCGCAGCAGACTTTTGCCCAGGTGGATCGGTAGCGTCGTCGCGCCCGCCAGGACCAGAGCCGAAACGTAAGCAAAGGTAGGGTCGGTTGGCGACAACACCGCCACCACGGATACGCCTCCGGCCAGCGGCCTCAGGAAGGTCATCAAGCTGTCCAGGGCGTGGTCGACGGCGGGAAACTTATCGGCCAGCACCTCGACGGTGGTGGCCATCGAGAGCACCATCATCCCGGTGTCGCCCGAAATCCAGCCGAACCCCTGGCCCAGAGTGTGCCCTGCCATCAGGTGGTATCGCTCCATCACCCCGAGCACGAACAGCGGCAGGAAGGCGCGGAATCCGGCAGCCGCAGACAGCGTCACCCCAAGCGCTATGGACCAGACGAGCTCCATTGGCCGTTAGCTTATCGCCAGAGGGGAAATCTCCCGCTGGATCTAACCGGTCGGGATCGAGGCCGCCACGGCTTCGGCTACCCGCTGTCCATCCATCGCCGCTGACACGATCCCGCCGGCGTACCCCGCCCCTTCCCCACACGGGTAAAGGTTCTCGAGGTCGGGGTGGGCCAGGCTCTTCCCGTCTCGGGGTACCCGCACGGGCGACGAGGTGCGCGACTCGACCCCGACGATCACCGCTTCGGGGTGGAGAAAGCCTTTGAGCGCTTCGCCGAACTTGCCGAACGAGTAGGCCAGCGCCTGGGCCAGTCGAGCCGGGAGGATGCGGCGCATGTCGACCGGGAC
This sequence comes from Vulcanimicrobiota bacterium, assembly GCA_023447635.1. Lineage (GTDB taxonomy): Bacteria > Vulcanimicrobiota > Xenobia > Xenobiales > JADMJV01 > JAEXNA01. Next base: position 11,582 of record JAEXNA010000129.1, read on the forward strand.
CACTCCGGGGATGTAGGAGACTCGGGGCAGGTCCAAGGACGGTCGGTCCTGCAGGAAGTCGTTCAGGCGTTGAGCCGGCGCCTTCTGGGAGCCGTCTTCGTTGGCGGCGAAGGCCGCCTGCTCGACCGCGCTTTGAAAGGCCAGCCCGGCAAGAGCGCCGTGCTGCTCGCGATAAGGGGCGACGTCTTCCTCGGTCACCGTGGTCACGATACCGCTGTTAGCCCAGCGCGAGTCGCGCCGAGACATCGACATGCCGTTCACCACGACCTCGCCAGGGGCGGTGGCCGACGGCACCATCAGACCGCCCGGACACATGCAGAAAGAGTAGACGTCGGCTTCGGCCAGTCGGTAAGCGGCCGCCGGTAGGTGCGGATCGCGCGGCTCCTGGCGGTACTGGATGGTGTCGATCACGCTCTGCGGATGCTCGACGCGTACTCCCAGGGCGAAAGTCTTGCTCTCGATGGTCAGCCCGTGGCGGTCGAGCATGAAGAAGATATCGCGGGCCGAATGGCCGGTGGCCAGCACCACAGCGTCGCCCTCGACCACCTCTCCTCCCTCTAAGACAACACCGCGCAGGTGACCGTCGGTCAGGACCAGGTCGGTCACGTAGCTATCAAAGCGCACCTCGCCGCCGTGAGCTTCGATGCTGGCCCGCAGGTTCTCGACCACATAGGGAAGTTTGTTCGAACCGATATGAGGGTGGGTATCGACGAGAATGCTTGGCTTGGCGCCGTGGTCGACCAGAATCTGTAACACCTTCTGGATATCGCCCCGCTTACCGGATCGGGTGTACAGCTTTCCGTCCGAATAGGTCCCGGCCCCGCCTTCTCCAAAACAGTAGTTCGAGTGGGGGTTGACCGTATCGTGCTGGGTGATAGCGCGCAGGTCGTAACGGCGAGACTTGACGTCTTTGCCGCGCTCGAGCACGATCGGTCGAACACCGCGCAGCAGCAGTTCGAGAGCGCAGAAGTAGCCGGCAGGTCCGGCCCCGACAATCACCACGCGACCGCGCTGGGACTCGGGCGCCTCGTCCATAATGGGTGATCGGAGCGGCGGCGCCGACCCTTTCCACAGGTCGAGCAGCAAAACGACCTTCGGCTCGCCCTTGCGGGCGTCGATCGAGCGCCGTGTCATGACCATGGCAAAGCTGCCCAGCGGCCAACCGCTGGCGGCGGCGGCCTGACGCTCGACCTCCTGGGGGTCAGCGGCCTGGGCGGGAGTCAGTTTCAGTTCGAGACGACGGGGCTTCATCGGGGAGGGGAAGGATAGGGCGGTTAGCCCATACCCGTAAAGTGGGTGGGCTCGATCTTATAGATCACGCGGGTTTCCTGGGCGTTCCGGTACGGGTAGCTGTCCACGCCCATGTAGCGATGGGCCAGGAAATCGATGTGGGCGTCGGCGCCTTCTTCGGTGATCTCGGTGACCTTGCCGCGGACTTCGACGTAGCGGTAAGGGTTGGCGGGGTCGACAATGGTGCCGGAGAAGGCCGGGCGGGCCTTCATGTTGCGGTCTTTGAGTCGGCCCTTGGCCGAATTGATCCAGATCGCGCCGTCCTTGTAGTGGAACCAGACGGGCGAGGTCTGAGGGCTGCCGTCCTCGTTGATAGTAGCCATCACGATCAACTGCTTGCTCTCGAGAAGATCCTGGTATTTATCCTGTGCGCTTGCCATGCCGGTAGCTTGACGACGGACCCAGGATTTCCCTTTCGTCCGCCTTCCAGCGAAAGATGAACGGCCCGGCAATCTTTCTCGCGGAACTGTTTACAAAGTTTACCCCGTGGAAACGATTTCGCCCGGTCGAGGCGGGGCCGGGCCGCTATGATAGCCCTACAAGCGATTAAGCACACCGCCGAGCCAACAAGCGTTGTGGACCTCCTGCTAAATTCCTCAAAACTGGCTCGGCGGCTTTTTTTTTGTCTCCGGACCCGGGAGCCTGGTGGTGGGAAGGCGCGCGCCCGTTCGGTTGCGAAGGCGCCCGAACAATGAGCGAACTAAGCAACGAGACATGTGAAGCCTGCCGCTTCGACGCCCCCCTGGTGCGCGACGACGAACGCGTCGAACTGGGACATCAGGTCCCCGACTGGGAGACCGTCCGGGTCGATGAGGTCGAGCGGCTTCGCCGCATTTTTCAACTCAAGGACTATCAGCAGGCGGTAGCTTTCACCAACCACATCGCCGAAGTGGCCGAGCGGGAGGACCATCATCCCCTGATCGTGCTGGAATGGGGCAAGGTCACCGTGGAGTGGTGGACCCACAAGATCAAGGGGCTGCATCGCAACGATTTTATCTCGGCTGCCAAAACCGACCGGATCTTTGCCGATCTGACGGGCGGCACCCAGGTCACGGCGTGAAGCGGGTTCTGGGTCTGGGCCTGGCTCTCCTTATGGCGAGCCCAACGCTGGCTGACGGACTCTTTGACCGACTGCACGCGCTGGGCGGCGGCAGCTACCCCGGTCGCATGACCTTCCCGGTCGACCCCGCTCACGAGATGAACAAGCCCATGCTCATCACGGTTCAGGCGGTATCGGAAGAGGAGATCCGGATCCCTTTGCAGGTGGGAGAAGACCGCTCGCGGACCTGGATCCTTACCCGCTCGGACAGCGGAGTGTTGCTAAAACACGACCACCGGCACGCCGACGGAACCCCGGACGAGATCACCAACTACGGGGGTCTTGCCACTCACGCCGAACTGGGTAACCTGCTGGTCTTCCCCGCCGACGATGACACCGCCCGCCTGCTGCCCGAGGCCGCCAGCAACGCCTGGAGCCTGCGCCTTTCGCCCGACGGCCGCCAGCTTTTCTACTATCTCGAGCGGCAAAGCCAGCCGAGATTTGAAGCGGCTTTCGATCTTGTCGCTAACCCAGCACCAGTTCCAGCCGGGGACGCTGACTAAACGCCTTGAGCGAATCGTGAAAGCTGCCGCCCAGGGCGTTGTAAGGACGTCCCAGGGTGGGTAGCCGGCCCTGCAGCGCTCTCGTGCCCTGCCCTCGGCGGATCAGATCGTCGATCGGCCGGTCGGTCTGGCGAGCCGCCTCCCCCATCGAGTCCAGCCCCGCCGCCCGGCGGCGGGCCACCCCCAGGGCGAGCGCTTCGGGGAACAGGCTGCCGGGGTCCAGCTTATGCCATTCTCGCAGATCCAGGCCGGGCCGGTCGCCGGGGCAGAAGATCTCGATATCCAGCGCCCCCGTGGGCCCGAGCAGACGAACCGGCCCGGTCAGCGCTCCGTCGCGAATCCAGTGGACGCGAGCCGCCCCTTCGCCCGGCGCCGCCCGAGCCAGGCTGACCATCAGGGAACAGCGCTGGGTCGAAGGCAGCAGGCGCGGACCCGAAACCAGCCGAGGGGCCAGGATCTGTCGGGGGTCGCCCTGCATCGAGAAGAACCGCTCGTTGCCCATGGCTGGCTCCATCCAGTTCATAAGGGCTCGGCGCTGACCGCTGAAAACCGGCTGTTGGCTGATCAGCGCTCGCCCGATCATCACCGGCAGCGGGCAGTATTTGACCCGCTCCTTGAGTACCCTCAGTTCGGCCGCCCAGCGCGAGGAAAGGGGCGAAGCGCGACCGGGGGCTTCCAGGAAGAGCGAAAGGTTGGCCGAGGCGCCTTCGAACTCGTCGTGCTTGACCTCTTTGATGGTGCCTTGCTCGAGCGTTACGATCTGGCGCTGGTAGCCATCACGGGAGCTCAGGCGCACCGTTCCAGGAAACGACTCCAGCCCGTCGAGCGCCCCGACGAAGGGACGATGAGCGGGGTCCGCGGGGTGGCGACCGCTACGGAACTGCTCGGCTAACTGACGGGCCCCGGCGGTGACCGGGCCAAAGATGTGCGCTTCGGCCGAGTTGGAACGGAAGGTAAAGTTGACCTGCTGCGCGCCGCCCGCCACCGCGCCTTGCACCCACTTCACCGTCCACAGGCCGGGGGCGGTAGAGGCGCCCAGCCCGTTCAACCACGCCCGTAAACTTTCGTCGGTCACCCAGCGCTATTTGGTGCCCGACGACCGTCATCCTACAGAGGTAGGAAAGCGAGGTGGGAAATCACCCCGGTTCAACGGTTAGGAAATCCGGTAAAGTCGTGCGAGAGGGCGAAGGCGTTGGCGGAGGTCCCCTAGAAGCGACCCACTATGCGTGACCCCAATTTGGTGGACCGCCGGGTGAGGGATGCTCGAAAATCGATCCCTCTGCACGTGCCGGCGTCTTCCTACACCCCCGATGGCTGCTACCTGGTGATCCCCCAAGACCTGACTCAGGACTTCCACCTGTGCAACGCTCAGGTCGACAGCCTCGACGGCTACGGCGCCTGGCTTAGCCCGCTGCCCGAGCATGAGTTTCCCCCGCTCGATGAACTGCTGCTGATCGAGTTCCGCGACGAGTGGGTGCTCACTCACCACACCAAGGTCCTCAAACGCGAAGGGGCTCGCATTTTGGTCGACGCCGCTTCCGTCACCGAGCGCGAGCGCTCGCAACTGGCCCCTTCCACGGGTCGCCACGACTACCGCATCAAGGTCAACCTTCCCGTCCGCATTCGCACGGCCAGCGACGACCCCGATAGCAGCGACGGCGCTCCTAAACTGGCTCGACTGGTCGACCTCAGCCGCGGCGGGATGGCCCTGGTCACCCCCAGCAGCCAGAACTATACGGCCGGCGAGACCATCACCGTCCGGGTGGTAAGCTGGGACCACGCGGTGCAGATCGACGCCGTGGTGGCTCGAGTCAGCCCCGGCGATGAAGAGGGTAAACAGAAGCTCGCGCTGCAGTTCCCCGACGAAATGACCATTCGCCAGCGCGAGTCGGTGTCGACTTTTATCATCCAGGTTCAGCGACGCGACGCTCTGAGTCGCTCCTTACCCAGCGACGTCGATTCTCTGTAACGCTACCGTCGTCGACCTCAGCCGGCCGAGGTCACCCGGCAGCGCTGCAGGTCGAGATGGGTCAGAAAAGCGCCTTCGAGTCGGCAATCCAGGAACTCCGTGTCTTCGAACAGGCAGCCATGGAACAGCGCGCCACGCAGGTCGCAGCGATGGAATCTGGCCCCTCGCAGGTCCGCCTGAGACCAGTCGGCCTCGCGGAAATCGCTGTCGGTGACCGTCATACGCGTTACCAACACCTCTTCCCAGGAAGTGCGGACCGCCAGGACCCGACACAGACGGGCTTTCCGAAGCTCGGCTTTGTCCCAAACCGAGTGCTCCAGGTCGGAATCGCTGATCTCGACCTCGTCGGCATACGCCCCGTCGAAAAAGCTGCGCCCGAAGCGGCAGTCTCGAAACCGAGCGTTCTTCAAGACCGAGCGGGAGAAGTAGCCTCGGGACAGGTCGACGGCATCCAGGTCGGCTCGCGCCAGGGCGACCTCCTGGGCCCGGCCGCTGGATAGGTCGACCTCACTCAAGCGAGCGTTCACCAGAGAGGCGAACCGCAGGTCCGCCCCCGCCAGGTTGACGCCTCTCACGGTGGCCCCCTCCAACAAAATCCCTGGAAAACGAGCCGCCAAAAGCGATCCTCTAGGAAAAACGAACGCCTTACCCAGTCGATTCGCCTCGAGGATAGTCTGCTTCAGGGTGAGTTCGTCGATCACCGACGGCGTCCCGACCTGCCCTTATCCGGCCCCTGACCGCGTTGCGGTGACGAGGAGCGCGGCTTGGCCCCCGGTCGACCGGCCCCTCCGCCTCCTCGGCTCCCCTCTCCCTTGGCACCCTTCGGGCCCCTGGGGTCCTTGGAGCCGCCCCCTCTAGGCGCACCGGCCGAGCGGAATCCGGCCCGCCCTTTCCCCGTAGGACCGCTCGGCCTCTCCCCGCCGGGCGCCCCCTGGGGCTTGCGCTTTTCGGCCAAAGCCGCCGCTGCGCGGGCCAGGCTCGCGGGGTCCTGACGGAAGACCAGGACCTTCAGATAGTCGGCCTCGGCAAAAGCGGGCTGGTGATCGACTTCCATAGGAAGGGCGACGATACGGTGCAGGGGGCGTAGGGCGTAGCTGACTTTTTCTTCGAACTCGCGAGGGGTAATGCGAGAGGTACAGCAGCATGCGATCAGGGTACCGCCCGGCTTGAGCTTACTCAGCAGGGTGGTGTAAAGGCGGTGGTACGCCTTCAGCGCTTTGGCCACCTGAGTCTTGTTGCTGGCCATCGAGGGCGGGTCCGCGATGATCAGATCATAAGCGCCGTTGGGCAGGCCGTTCACCCAGTCGAAGATGTCGGCTGCCACCCAGCTCATCGCGGGATGTTTATGATAGCGACGCCCGAAGTCGAGCGAGGGCTGAGCCTGATCGACATTGACCACTTCGCGAGCTCCCGCCAGGGCGCAGGCAAGGCCCGCCATCCCGGTGTAGGCGAACAGGTTCAGAACCTTTTGCCCGCTCAGATCCTGTCCCCGTAAGTAGCGACGCAGTCCTCGCAGGTCCAGGTAGGTTCCGCTTTTCTGACCCGAAAAGAGATCGGCCGATAGGTCCATCGTGTTCTCTTCGAACTTGACCACGTAGGGACGCTCGCCGCGCAGCAGACGGTTCGCCTGCTGCTTCGAGCCGACTCGCTTGGAAGGCGCCTTCCAGATCAGCGAGGACAGCCCCAGGCGGCCATAAGCCATCCCGGCCAGACAGCGCCCGATGGCGTCGACCCCGGGCGAATAGGTCTGCAGAACCCCAACGCCACCATAGACGTCGAGCACCACACCCGGCACGCCATCGCTTTCACCGTTGAGCACCCGGTAGCCCTCGGTCTCGACCTTCAGCTCGGCGCGCCGCGCGATGGCCGCGTCGAGCAGTCGCTTGAGCCAGTCGGCGTTGAGCCGGCCCAAGCCCAGTCGGAACACCCGAATGGCGACTCCGCCTTCGGCCTGATAGACGCCGGTCCCGATCATCGTTCCGCTCGGGTCCATCAACTGCAGCCAGTCGCCGTCCTTGAGCGCCCGGTCGTCCCCGACTTTGTCGCGGAACACCCAGGGGTGGCCCGCCTCCAGACCGTCGCAGACGGAGCGTTTCAAGACGTGGCGTATCAGCCGTTTCATAATAGTTTCCTTACCTTGTTATCCAGCGCGGCCATCGGCCGGTCGCTCAACTGCTCGGGGAGTAACCACTCGACCCGATCGTGGTCTCGCAGTACGGGAACCCCCGAGAGAACCCTGGCGCGATAGACTGACATCTCGATCTTATCATCGGCCACCACGGTCAGCTGTTCGCCCACCGCGATAGTCAACTCGAGCTCTTCTAAGATCTCCCTGGCCAGAGCCTGTTCGGGCGTCTCGCCGGGTTCGACCTTGCCTCCTGGGAACTCCCAGAGACCGGCGTGCGTCTTCCCCGGCGCCTTGCGCGCGAGCAAGACGCGAGAGCCATCGAAGATCGCCGCTGCTACCACCTGCATCCGCGTTGGGGTTTGGTGGGGGGTGGGCAAAGCCCTCCATAGCTGGTCCGGATAAGGACAAAAGGATGGGGTAGCCAGCCCTATCCGCATCCTTCCCCGACGACGGGCCTGACCCATGATGATGGCACGCGGAACACCGCCAAAACTTTCAAAGACAACTGGAGAACACAACGCCATGAACGCCCTTCTCGCCCTGATTCTGACCTGGTTCATCAACGCCCTTGCCCTCTGGGTCACGGCCGCCATCGTACCCGGTGTGCGCCTGAAGAGTATGGCTGGAGCCCTGTGGGGGGCTATGGCTATCGGCTTCGTCGCCTTCCTGATCAAGCCGGTGGTCACGTTCCTGAGCCTGCCGTTCCTGGTGCTGACCCTGGGGCTCTTCTACCTGGTGGTGCTGACCTTCTGCTTCTGGCTTGCCGGTAAGATGGCGCCCGACTTCGAGGTCGACGGTGCCCTACCCGCCTTCCTGGGCGCTCTGGTCCTGTCGCTGGTCAACTGGGCGGCTTCCTTCTTCATTACCTTCAACACCTGGTGGTAAAACGGCCTTTTAGGGCTCACGCCTCGCGTGAAAAGAGCCCGTCTCCTCAGGAGGCGGGCTCTTTTCATTCTAGGGGAGCAACCGGAAACCCCTAGAGCACGGTGAGAAAGAGCAGCGAGAGTCCCCACCAGCCAACCAACCGCTCTTCAGGTTCTACCTGAGCCGACTGAAAGGTTACCTCGGCGCACATCCAGGTCAGATACAGCCTCACGGCCATGGCCAGGCCGTTGGGAGAAGCCGACCCGGTGAACCCGTAATCCAGCACCACCATGGCCGCGACCAGCGCCAGCGACCATAGGTAGCGCAGCGGGAGGGCGCTATTGGCTCCGTACAGCAACCCCATCAGGACGGCCTTGAGCAGGAACCGACCGGGCTGGAAGCTTTCGAATACGGGAAACACTTCGGCCAGATAGGCCACCATCTGCGTCATCGACACTCCAGGGTCCGGCCCGAAAAGCCTAGTAGACCGAGCCTCCACCAGAGTTGCTGTAGGAAGGTAGCACGTCGGTCGAACCGGCCCGTCCACGCCGCGTCCCCTCCTCCTGCGAGGGGCGGTAGGCCGGAACCGGCCGCGCCTGGGGCCTGGCGCTGGGCGCCTCTTCCGCGGCTTCTTGCTGAGCGGGCGCCGTCTCGACTTCTGCGGCGGGCATCCCCGCCCGACGGCGCCGCATCTGGTTCATCAACGGCAGGTTCGAAGGGTCCACGGACGCCTCGGGATTCTCGCTCGAGGCCTCGGGGCTTCGGCGCGTGGCGGTTGGCACTCGGGACGGCTGCTCCAGGGACCCCGAGGCGACGCTAGCCTCGGCCACGCGAGGCTGGTTCCGGTCGGGCCGCGGGGCGGGACGGGACGCCGCCCGCTGGGGTTGCGGACGGGGCCGCTCTAACCCGACGCCGGCTTCTGCCTTGCGAGCGCTGTTGAGAAGTTCCCCGGCGCTGGCGATCTGCGCTGTCGAACCTCCGTAGCGTCGGAACAGCGACTCGGCTCGGCGGGCTTTGTCCAAAGCCGGTCCCAGTAGCCCCTTTTCCAGGTCGACGTTACCGCTGGCCAATAGGGCGCGCCCCTGCTGACGAAGCTCCTGAGCCAGCGCCGAGGCGACTTTTCGGGCCTCTTCCGCGTGGGCAGAATCGTAAAGCTCCAGGCAGATGCTGTGCGCCTCTTCGAGTTTTCCCCGACCCTGCAGCGCCTGAGCCAGCACCCAGCGCGCCTCGGCCTCCTTGCCGGCCTCTCCCGAGGCGACCAGACGCTCCCTGGCGGTTTGGGCCTGAGCAGCGGCCATCTCGTAATCCTTGCTCAGCAAGCTGGCCTGGGCGCTGCTGAGAAAACGCTGACCGGCCGCACTGTCCTCGTCCGAGACCTGAGAAGAGGCCGGCCCAACGGGGGAACCTCCGGGAGCGACGGCTCCCTCCCCTCGCAGCGCCTGGGCGAAGGTGGTGACGCTCAGCAGGATCAGACCCGTGGCTAAGATCGCGGTGATCTGCTTGCTGCCCCTGGGGGGGGCCGTAAGAACCGCGGGAGCCGGGGGAACGGCCTCCGTCGCGGGCGGGGCCACAGGAGGGTCGACCGGCGCGACCGAGGCGACCGAGGGAGAAACCGGTTCGAGAGAAGGAGAGGGAAGACGTTCCGACTCGGAAGGCTCACCGAAAGGGTTGGAGAGGTCCTGGGGCTCGATCTCTGCTCGCGAGGGGAGAATCTCGGCCCTGGGTGGAGCGTCCATAGGACTCGCTGCGGTCGGAGGCGACCACGCCGTCGGGGGGGCGGCCCCTACGGGCGGAGCGGGGGCACTCCAGGCCTGGGCCTCCGTCGTAGGTAGCGGATTCCAGGCCGCTCCCTCCGTCTGAGCTTCCCGACCCTGACGACAGCTAGAGCAGTACCTGGAGCCTTCCTCGGCCTTCTGAAAGCAAGTTGCGCAAAACATCCCGATTGTGCACTTCTCGACCCGTCGGGACCTACCTTCGCGCGGGCGGGTAGGATGTTGAGCTTCGGAGGGACGCTAAAGCTGAGGTTCGTAAAAGCTTCCCTCACACTTGTCGCAGGTTTGAGCCCCTTCCAGCGGGCTACGCAGGAGGGTGCGGCAGCGAGGGCAGGTGCGACTTGTCCGCGGAATGGGCGGCGCTGAAGTCACGGCCGGCCGCCGCGCGCCTTCCAGCCCCCGCGGATCGCTCCCACCCTCAAGCCATGCGCCGGCGCAATGGGAACAGACCCGAACGCCCAGACCCAGCGACGGCATTTCGTGGCGGCAGCCAGGGCAAAGAAGCTCGTCTTCGTCGTCGTCCTCAACGCTTTCTCGAGTGGTCGAGGAGGAGGCCTGAGGGTCGCCTTTGCCGCTCCCGCCACAGCAAGGACCGCGCTGCTTCTTCTCCTTGTCGCGTCCCCCATCGTCCCCGTCGTCGACGCAGCAACAGCAGCAGTCCCAGCCCGTGCAGCAGTCCAGCCAGTCGCAGCAGCTGAGCAGTCTGGCCGAATCGCCCTTGTCGCAGCTGCAGCAAGAGAGGTCGCAGCAGTTGCTATCGTTGCCGCCGCAATCGCAGCAGCTGACCTCGCAGCAGCAGCTATCGCCGCAGTCGCAATCGCAGTCCGCGGTGCGGACGAAACCGGCTCGAGCCAATCGCTGGCGCGGCCCGGGCGGCAGCGCCTTGATCCCCTTGAAGCGCGGATGGCTCTCGACAGCAGACTTCAGCGACGCCACCAGTTCGCTGCAGAGCTTCCGGCGATTGCCCAGGGGTAGCGCTCCGAGGGTAGAGCTGATCGTCTCCAGGATTTCCAGCAGCTCACCTTTGATAGTTCCCGCCGAGAACGATTCTCCCCACACCGCCAAAATCGCGTTGAAGGCCCCGCTCTTGCGGTCCTTGTCGAGATCCTGGAGAGCGTCCCACAGGTAGACGTAGGCCGCCAGTTCCCGTCCTAGTGTTCGCAGAGAAGGGTCGAGATCGGGCCGCTCGCCCAGCACCGAGATCCAGCTAAAAGCGTCGGCCAGCGCCTGCGCCGTCGGATCGGTCAACGTCTCGAGCGTGGGTCGTGCCTCACTCTCGGCGGCCGCCTGCCGCGCCGGCAGTTCGAGCAGGGAGGTCAGCGGGTAGTCCTGTCCCGTCAGATAGTCGCGCGCCTTCTTTTCTCGTCCCCCCAGCCAGAGCTGCCCCAGACGCCCCAGCAGCCGCCCGCCGTCCTGGCGATGGTCCTCCAGCTTGGCCCAGGCCAGCAGCACCGTCAGTGCGGCCAGCGAGGCCCCTGTCCGGGGGGTCAGTGTCTGCACCGCAACCTGGCGAAACGGCAAAGCGGTGCACGGCTTGAGAAGCTTCTCGCCGGCGTAGTCCGCCGCCGAAATGCCGCTGGCCACTAGCCCCCAGAGGGTAACGTCGTAGTTGGTCAACAGGGTGGCGTCACGACCGGCGAAAGCGCGCAGGTTATGGCACACCGAGCAGAAGTGCGAACGATAGATGGAGCGGTCGTTCTCGCCCAGGCGGCAGCTCTGGACCCTTAGATGGCCAAACACCCGAGAAGGTTCTCCCGACCGCCGATCTTACCTGTGCCGAGGCGGAGAGGCCGAGGGGATCCTGAAGGATGGGTCCCACCCGGTGGACAGACCAGGCATCCCGGATAGGCGGCGGAGGGGGGGGCAGGGTATCTCCAACCTGACCTGGGGGCTAAAAGTGGAGCGGCCTTATACTCGGGACACGTCCCCCGACCGGGGGCAAATCTTTCCAAGGAGATACCCTACATTGAGTCCGCTCGCCATCCTTTTCGTGTACGTGATCCTGGTTCTTTTAACGCTCGGTTGGGATCGAACCTCGGCCGCGGACTCTCTGCTGGCTCTCTGGGATTCGGCGGGCCGCGTGCGGTGCGACGACGACCTGCGACAGGCGCATTAGACGCGGAGACCAGGGTCGGCGGACAAGACCCTAACTCGAAAAAAAGAGGCGCGGTGAGCACCGCGCCTCTTTTTCATGACCTGGGACCCCGAATCAAACCGCGGTGGTCACCTTCATCCAGTCCTGGACCGCCCGTACGCCCCAACTCTCTTCCCGCAGAGCGCGGATTCCCGAGACGGCGGCCTGGGCCGCCGAGGTGGTGGTGATGAGCGGAATGTTGTTCTCGATCACGGCCCGACGGATCGCTCCGCCGTCTTCGTACGAGCCGCCTGGTCCGGGGATATTGACCACCAGGTCGAAGCCGCTGCCCAGGATCTCGTCGAGCAGGGTACTCCCCTCTTCGCCCAGTTTGGCCACTCGACGCACGCTAAGGCCGGCCCGTTCGAAGAAGTCGGCCGTTCCCGCCGTAGCGACAAGGCTGAAACCCATGCGCGACAGGTCGCGAGCCACCAGCAGCATGCTGCCTTTGTCAAAGTCGTTGACCGTGAACATCGCCACGCCAGAAGTAGGCAGCGCCCAGCCCGCCGACATCTGCGATTTGGCGAAGGCGTTGCCGAAGCTCTTGTCCTGACCCATCACCTCGCCCGTCGAGCGCATCTCCGGGCCAAGCAGAGTGTCGGCGCCAGGGAACTTGCGGAACGGCACCAGCGCCTCTTTGACGAAGAAGCCGTCGACCACCGGGTCTTCGGTCAGACCAACGTCGGCTAGCGTCTTGCCCAGCATCAGGTGCGTAGCAAGGCGGGCCAGCGGTCGACCCGTCGCTTTGGCCAGGAACGGCACGGTGCGAGACGCTCTAGGATTCACCTCGATGATATAGACCAGGTCGTCACAGATGGCGAACTGCACGTTCATCAGTCCGCGCAGCCCCAGCGCCTTGCCCAGCATAATGGCGGCTTCGCGAATCATGGTGACGTGATACATGCTGACCTTGTAGGGCGGGATGACGCAGGCCGAGTCGCCCGAATGCACTCCGGCCTCCTCGATATGCTGCAAAATCCCCGCTACCACTACGTCGGTACCGTCGCCCAGGCAGTCGACATCGACTTCCACGGCGTCTTCCAGGAACTTGTCGACCAGTACGGGACGGTTGTCGGAGACCTCCAGCGCCTCGGCGACGAAGCGACCGAGACTTCCCTCGTCGTGCACGATCGCCATGGCGCGTCCGCCCAGCACGTAGGAGGGGCGGAGCAGCACAGGATAACCCAGCTCTCGAGCCAGCACGTGCGCCTGTTCCAGGTTGGCCGCCAGGGCGCCCTTCGGCTGGCGAAGCTCCAGGCTGTTGAGCAGCGCTTGGAACTGTTCCCGGTCCTCACTGCGCTCGATCGCTTCGACTCCTCCACCAAGGATCGGCACGCCCGCTTCGGCCAGACGCGAGGCCAGCTTCAGTGGCGTCTGCCCGCCCAACTGAACGACCACTCCCAGCAGGCAGCCCTTGGCCGATTCGGCGGCGATGATCGCCATCACGTCTTCGAAAGTCAGCGGCTCGAAATAGAGCCGATCCGAGGTGTCGTAATCGGTGCTCACCGTTTCCGGATTGCAGTTGATCATGATCGACTCGATCTCGGCCTCCCGCAGCGCCAGGCTGGCGTGCACGCAGCAGTAGTCGAACTCGATCCCCTGGCCGATCCGGTTGGGACCGCTGCCCAGGATGATCACCTTGTCCCGCTCGGTCACCTCCGCTTCGTCCTGAGTGGCGCGATAGCTGGAGTAGAGATAAGGCGTACGAGCTTCGAACTCGGCCGCGCAGGTATCTACCCGGCAGTACGATGGCGTGATGGCCCACTCCTGACGCAGCGAGGCGACCTCGTTCTCCGTCTTCCCGCTGAGCACGGCAAGACGAGCATCAGAGAAGCCGGCCGCCTTGGCGCCGCGCAGCAGTTCCGGCGTCCAGAGCCCTTTCACACGAACTTCCCACTCGGCCATCTGGGCCAACTGGTCCAGGAACCAGGGGTCGATGCGGGTGACCCGGTACAGCTTTTCTAGAGTCTCGACAGGCACTTCGGTGCCGTTGCCGATTCCCTGACGCAAGATCTGCATGACCAGGGTCAGCCGGTCGGGGGTAGGAGCCAGGGCGTCCGTCAGAGCGCTCTCGTCAAGCTCCTGGAAACCTTCGCCAGCGCCGGAAGGCAGGCCGTCGCGACCGGTTTCGAGCGAGCGGAACCCCTTCTGGAACGCCTCCAGGAAGGAGCGGCCGATGGCCATGACCTCTCCCACCGACTTCATGGTGGGGCCGAGCTTGGGTTCGGCACCCGGGAACTTGGCAAAATCCCAGCGCGGGATCTTGACCACCATGTAATCGAGCGCCGGCTCGAAGGAGCACGGCGTGGTGCCGGTGATCTCGTTGGTCAACTCATCAAGCGTGTAGCCCACGGCCAGTCGGGCCGCCACCTTGGCGATGGGGAACCCGGTCGCTTTCGAGGCCAGCGCCGACGAGCGCGAGACGCGCGGGTTCATCTCGATGACGATGATGCGGCCGGTGGCCGGGTCGACGGCGAACTGGATGTTGCAGCCGCCCGTGTCGACGCCGACGGCGCGGATGATGTCGATGC
>JAEXNA010000130.1 GCA_023447635.1 Vulcanimicrobiota bacterium
GATTTGAGACTCGGGCCGCGCCCAGCCGAGGGCTGGCGCTCTATGAACCCGGTAGGATCCTCTTCGAGGAGCGGGCGGCCCACAGGCCTAGCCCCGACAAGACGAGGAGGAATATGACGAGGACCGCGAGGTCCGCGAGCCCATTCTCCGTTTGGCCGGCCAGAAACGCCCGACTTCCTCTTTGCAGATAGAAGGCGGGAGACAGAGTGGCGGCTCGACTCAGGACCGTGCTCAACTCCTGGAGGGCCAGGGGGATGTAGATCACCATGAAGAGCGTCGAAGTGGCCGCATTGGCCGCTGACTGATTCGAGCAAACCAGCCCCACCAGGATCCCCAGGGCGGCGAAACTCGCGCATCCGGCAATCAAATGGAGAAGGAGCAGTGATGAGGGGATGATGCTGTTCCCCAAGAGGACAGCCGCGGTGGAGAGAAGCGCGAGTGTGAGCCCTGCCCCTAACTTACCTATCCAAAGTTCTACCATGCTCACCGGCGCTGTCAAGACCCCGAGCAAGGTTCTTTGTTCTTTTTCTTCGATGAAGGAGGCCGAGCAGATCATGAGTCCCGACATCGCCGTGAAAACCAGCCAGGAAGGCAGCATCCCCGAGGACCAGTCCTTGGAGGTCGACTCTTCTCGCGCCCCGTTGACCTCGAGGTCGATCGGGAGTTCCTGGTCGGCGATGGTGCGGGACGCTTCCTCGATGATCCGAGTCATCAAAACCGTGCGCAACGACTTCGCCTGGGGAACCCGGAGCTCCAGCCTCGGCAGCTCTCCGTCAAGAATCTCCCGAGAGAGCGTCGGAGACAGCAGCAGGTAGCCGTCGATCCGGCCGGATTCCAGCGCAGCCTGAGCCTGGGCTGAAGTCTCGAACGGAGCCAGCTTCAGCGAATCCGAAGTAGCGAGTACCAGGCCGAGACCCTCCTGACGGGAGCCGACCAGGCCCAGGGTCGGCCTGGCAAAGTCATCGGTCTGAGAGACGCGAAAGAACAGGATACTGCACAGGACGGGCCCGATCAGGACCAGAAGGAAGGTACTGTTTCGCAGCGCGTCTTCCAGGTCGCGACGCCAGATGGCCCAGGCGCGAGTCAATCGTTGAGGCTATTCTTCGGACTCGGAGGACGGGGCGGCTTCGCCGGAGTCGCTCAGAGAGGTTTCGGATTCATCGTCGACCGTGACATTCTTGGCCCGTAGCGTCTCCTGCACCTCAGGCACCATGTTGGTCGAGACGCTCAGCAGGATCACGCGATTGCTCTTCTTCTCTACCGTCTTGATACCGGGAGCAACCTCGAAAACGATCTTCTCCTGGGCTTTGATCCGTTCGACCGTCTTGAGCGCCTGCGCCTTCTGTTTGAAGAATCCGCCGTAGTAAAGCTTGCCTCGGTCCTCGGAGAACGACAGCTGTTGGTGTCCGCTCTGGCGAAGGGTTTCCGCGATCGACTTCAGGATCTCTTCCTTACCGATCATGACCACGCGGAAGTCGGTTTCGACCTCCGTCTTCCGCTTGTCGGCCTTCAAGACCGGCTCGTAGCCGGCGGCTTTCAGCGCCTCGGCGGCCGTCTCGGCCTGGGCCGCATCGTCGATCCAGAACACCAGCTTGGATTTTTCCTCAGAAGGCGCGGGGCCGCTGTTGAACTTGACGTAAGCCAGCGCGCCGGCGTCGACGATCAGGAGCAGTCCTACGATCGCGATCAGTACTCTTCGAATGGTGGCCATGCGGGCGGTTTCTCCAATGGTGGTGTTGGCAAGAGGATTATCCCGAAGCGGGAGCGTCTCCTGCCGATCAGGTCAGCGTCTCACCAGCAGAAAACCCGCCCAGAGCCAGAAGTTTGGCCCGCAGCCCTCCGGGTGTTCCCGCAGAGAGTTGGGAAGGGCTACCCCGCCAGGAGGCGACGCCTTCGGACAGGAGCACGACCTCCTGGCAGAGCCGTTCGACCTCCTCGACCCGGTGGCTGGTCATCAGCACCGCCCCTCCCCCGTCGGCGAACGCTTTTACCAAAAGGAAGAGCTCTTCGCTGGCCGCCGGGTCCAGCCCGTCGGAAGGCTCATCGAGCAGCAGCAGCCGAGGCGAATGAAGCGTCGCTCGAGCCAGGCTGAGCCGTTGGCGATACCCGGTCGAGAGTTGACCGGCCGGGCGATTGGCGTACTCGGTCAAACCGTGCCGCGCCATATGCGCCTCGAGGTCCGGCTTGATACCGTAGAGTTCGGCGAAAAAACTCAGGTTTCGCCGCACGCTGAGCCGACCGTAATGACCCGCCCCCGAATGGACCACCCCGACCTGGCTCGACCAGGCCTTGGAGGTTCGGGGGTCGACACCCATCACCGAGACCTGTCCCGAGTCCGCAGCGAGAAATCCCGTGGCGAGCAGAAAAGTCGTGGTTTTCCCACTGCCGTTGACTCCGAGAAATCCGACCACCTGTCCCGGCTCGACCCTCAGGTCGAGCCCTTTGAGCACAGCCACCGACCCGTACGCAAAAGCGACGTTGTCGAACTGTAACGACGCCGGCCCGGACACTACCTGAGCTGACTCACATGTAGCCCCAGTCGTCTTCGAGTTGGGCGCGGAAGCCGCGGTTCATCCGCATCGCCTCGTTGATCTTCTCGTTGGCCTGCCACATGGCGGCTAAGGCCGAATCGAGGCCGCTGATATCCGTCTGGCCCAGAGTGAAATCCCACATCTCCTCGACCGCGTCGCTGAAAGCCGTAATGCCTTCGACCGCGATGTCGACTTCTTGCGGGTGAGCATCGTAGTAGCCCATTTTCTGCACGGTGTCGATGTAGCCGTCCCGCTTCCCAGCGAGCTTCACGCGGATGTCGGCCAACCAGTCGATGAACGCTTCCGGGGTGGTGGTTCCCATCCGCAGCCCCTCGACTTTACGCTGGAACTCTTCGTAGCGCCCGGTCATGTTGTCGGCGTGACCGCGCGGAGCGGGAGCGTTCAAAGGGTCCTTGGCGTCGAGATTCAAGCGACAGTGGGGACACTCTTTGGCATCGGGCTCGACCGGTTGACTACAAAAAGGGCAGTTGTTGTCGACCACGGCAGGATCCTCGACGGGCGGTGGAGGCGGCGGCGCCCCCTGACCGGCGGGCAGATCGGCCCCACACCCTTCGCACTGAGCCGCGCCGGGCGGATTTGCCGCCCCACATGTGAAACAAACCTGCATGACTTTTACCTACCGGGCCGGTGGTTCAACGGCCCCGATCGTCTTCCTGTTCTCTTCGTACGCATTATCGACCGGGAACGATGCTTACCTGTGCTCCCGCAGTTTACCACGATCTAGCATGATCTGACGGTCGGCATAGGCGGCGGCGCGAGGATCGTGAGTGACCATCACGATAGTCAAGGTGCGACTGGCGTGAATCTGCTTGAGCACGTCGAGCACCTCGGTGGTCGAAGCGGCGTCGAGGTTACCCGTCGGCTCATCGGCCAGCAGCAGTTCGGGCAGATTGGCCAGGGAGCGAGCGATGGCGACTTTCTGCTTCTGTCCGCCGGACAGCGTTGCGGTCAACTGGTCGCGCGCCTTTTCCATCCCGATCATACGCAGCAGTTCCCGACCGCGCTGGCGCGATTCCGCGTTCGAAGTGCCGTTGAGCTGCATCGGAAGCGTGATGTTTTCCATCACGGACAGGGCGGGCAGCAGGCGGAAATCCTGAAAAACGAAGCCCAGGTGGCGTAGCCGAATCTTTTCTCGCAGCGATTCGCCGTCTTTAGCCACGTCGCGATTGCCCAGATGCACTTCGCCAAAATCTGGATAGTCCAAACAGCCCAACAGATAGAGCAGCGAGCTCTTGCCGGCTCCCGAAGGTCCGGTCACCGCCACAAACTGGCCCGAGGGGATCATCAGATCGACCCCATCGAGCACTTTGTTGGGCCTGGGACCGGAGTTATAGAGCTTGTGAACCCCGCGCAGAGCAACCTGCATACTACATCCCCTTCCTGAGCTGGGCCACCAGGTCGATGCGGCTGACGATAAAGATCGGGATGATCGCCCCGATCAGCCCGACCGCAAACGATAGAGCCAGCGCTTGCAGCAAGAGCCCCGGCGTGACTCCGGCCATCGGGTAGGGAATCTCCAGCAAAATCGCTACCGCTTTATCCAGCACCCCGGTGGCCAGGAAGCCGAAGATCAGCCCCAGGAAGCCGCCGGTGACGTTGAGGAAGATCGCCTCGTAGATGATGGTCATCGCGATGACCCTGCGAGAGGCCCCGACCGCCCTGAGCGTGGCGTATTCGCCCAGCCGCTCGTAGGTGGACATCAGCATGGTGTTCATGCTGGCGGTGACCGCGATGAGCACGCCGACCATAGAGACCGCAAACTGCAGCAGCCAGCCGTAGCCCAGATAGTCGCGAGCCGACTCCAGGTAGTCACGTCGGTCCATCACGCGGATCTTGCGAGCCCCGGCATAGTCGCCCTGGCTCTTCTCCTCTGTCAGGAACTGATCGACCAGACTCTGCATCTCGGCCTTGGTCGCGGCGACCCTGCCTTCGTCTTCGAGGGTGATCCAGAACTCGTGGACGCCGCGATCGGTCCGTTGGCGCAGGAACGGCCCGATCGGCGCCAGCACCGTGTAGTCCAGGAAGCCGTCGCTGCCCATGCTGCCCCCCACTTCGAAGGGGATCTCCTCGATCACCAGGGCGCCTTCGGCAAGGGAACTTTTGATCTCCTTATTGAGCCCCTGCCCTACCACCACTCGGGCCAGCGCCTTAGGCGCCGGCGCAGCCTCGGGAGGCGGCTCGGGGGTTGGAGTGACCAGGACGGGCTCGGGAGACGGGGTTGGAGTGGGCGTGGCGACCCGCGGAGCGTCCTTGCTTCCCTTCCCCTTCCCGCCCTTACCTGCGGGCGGAGCCGTGGTCGGAGTCGGGGTGACGACCACGGCAGGGGCGGCGGTGGGAGTGGGAGTGGGAGTGGAGAGCCCGGCTACCGGCCGAGGCTCCATATCGTCGACCGAGCTCGTCTGGTCGTCAAGCGAGTCGCCCATCTCGGAAAGATTGAAACGGGCCGCGCGAAAAACGGCCTGGGCATCCCGAATCGGCATAGCGATAACAGGTATCACCGAACGTTCGGTATCGAGCGCTGTGCGAATGATCGGGCTGACGCTGCGGACCCCAGCGACCCCGGCCAGCTTCTCCTGAAGCTGCAGCGGCAGAACTTGCGCACTCCCGCCGGAACCTGACAGCGGACTGGCGGGAAGGGTCGAACCGCGACCCGCCGTCACGTAGATATGAACCTCGCGCGAGGCCAACTCTCGTTCCACCCGCCGGGTGAAGCCGGCGGCCAGAGAGACCAGAGCGACAAAAGAGCCGATGGCGAGAACCACCCCGACCAGGGTGAGCAGACTTCGCTCTTTATTGCGCAGGACGTTGCGAAAGGCTAGCCCGGCGATCATCTAACCGGGCCTCCTACGACGTCCGGCTGGTCCGGGACGCCCTTTGGAAACGTGAACGGAGTCCTCCAGCCAGAAACGCCAGCCGAGGTCGATCGCCTTACTGATACCCACCCTGGGTCCATTAGCACTTCGCCCCGTCGGTCCCTCCGGGGCGACCAATCTCAGCGCTCCTCCGGCCAGGTCGACCCCATCGTGACGATCCGTGATGCCCAGCGCCTGGCCCAGTTTACCGGGACCGTTAGCCAGCCCACGAACCGCTCCTCGACGGGCCTGCGCCAACTCGTTTCCCGCCACCACCTCGCCGGCCCGAATCAACACCGCCCCGGCTTCGTCCGGGGCGTGAGCGACCACGTTGAAACACCAGTGAACCCCATAGCTGCGGTAGACATAAGCGTGCCCGCAAGGTCCGAACATGCTGGCGTTGCGACGGGTTCTCCCAGGAAAGGCGTGAGAAGCGGCGTCCTCGGACGCCGCATAGGCCTCGGTCTCGACCACCACGAGTTCGACGGAGTCGTGGATCAGTCGCCAGCCCAGCAACTCGGGCGCGACCAGCCAGGGGGCGCGCTCGAAAAAGGCACGCTGCTCGGGCCACTCGCTCATGAGCCGGAAGAGAACCACTCCTTCAGCCGCTCGACCGACCAGGTGTTGATCACCCGATCGGGCGGAACGGCTCCTCGGCGAGCCATGTCGACCCCGTGACGGTGGTTTTCGAACTCGGCCAGGGAGTGGGCGTCGGTGTTGATGGCTATCAGGCAGCCTTCGGCCAGCGCCAGGTCCAGAAGCTCTTCACTGATGTCCAGACGCCAGGGGTTCGAGTTGATCTCGACCGCGATGCCGCGTTCGGCACATAGGGCAAACACCCGTTTCCAGTCCGCCGTGTAGCCGTCGCGTCGGGTCAGCAGGCGCCCCGTAGGGTGGGCCAGCACCTTGACTCTGGGGTGGGCGCTCAAGCCTTGGAGCAGACGCTGGGTCATAGCTTCCGTATCGAGATGAAAGAACGAATGCACCGCCGCCACCACGTAGTCCAGAAGGTCGAGCACCTCAGCCGGATAGTCCAGTTCGCCCCCTTCCAGAATGTCGCACTCGGTCCCGGAGAGCAGGGTAAAATCGCCAACTTTGGCGTTGAGTTCGCGGATTCTTGCGTTCTGCTGAAGCAATCGTTCGACGGTCAGTCCGTTAGCGATCACCAGAGAGCGCGAGTGGTCGGTCACCCCGTAATAGCTGTGACCACGACGGCGGGCTTCTTCGGCCATCTCTTCGAGGTCCGACAGCCCGTCCGAGTCGGTGCTGTGAGCGTGCAGATTCCCCTGGACCTGGACGGGAGAGAGCAGCGGAGCCGCGCTGGACGACCATAGCTCCTGACGGTGGCGGATCTCGGGCACCAGATGAGAGAGCTTCAGCTCGTCGAGTAGTTCGCGCTCGGAAAGCCCCTCCCACGGGGTCTCCGGCAAACGTTCCGCGACGTGATCGACGAACTCTTGCGGACCGGTCAGACTGAGCAGATGCCAGGCCGCGTTCTCCGTACCGCTGACCACGAGCCGCATAGGACAGCCGGAGGGGTGCGCCAGGGTCAGCAGCGGCAGCAGCCCCCCGCCGAGATTTAGCTCGTCCTCACAGAACGGCACGTTCTCTTCCCGCAGCCGACCTACCAGGGCGGTCAGTGTCGCCCTGGGGTCCAGACAGACCAGCAGGAGATCAAGGGAGGTCGGTTCGGGGGAGCGTCGCCGCAACAGACCCGTCTCGTGAATTTCAAGCAGGCCGGGAAGGTCGCGCATGCGATCCTGAGTCTGCTCCGACCATTCCTCCAGGCGCCCTTTGATGTAGGTCGGGACACGCGAAAGCGCTCTTTCCACATCCTCGAGCAGCTTACTGCTGCCCCTGGCCGTGAACCCTTTCAGAGCGGCCACCTTGCCATCAAGCAGAGCCTGACGGAGCTCGGAGAGGTCCCCCACGCCTAGCTCGCGGTTGAGCAGAGAGGTCTTCTTCGGCCCCAGCCCCGGAAGCCCGGAGATAGCTACCAGACCGGGCGGAATCTGAGCCCGTAGCTCCTCGAGCAGCGGGATCGTGCCGTGGCTCAGGAGATGCTCGATCTTTTCGGCGATCGCTTTGCCTACTCCGGGGATCGAGAGCAAACGGCCGCTCTCGGCAAGCTCGTCCAGGTCGTCCTCGAGCTGACGCATGACCGACGAAGCCTTGACGTAGGCCTTGATCTTGAACTTGTTCTCGCCGGCCAGCTCCATGTATTCAGCGATCTCATTGAACGCTTGAGCGGCTTTCTCGTTAAGCGAAAAAAGGGAGCTAGCTCCCTTTTCCGCGCCAGATTTCGTCATGGCGTATCTCTCTATACAGACTTAGTGGTCGGAGTTGGCTTTGCTGCGGCGGAAGATCGCCGGCTCGAGTTCGATGTCCTTGAGCGCGCTGCCGAAGGTGATCTCTTCCTTGAGGGCGCCCAGCGAGAAGCCAGCTTCCTCGTCGTGCAGCGGCTGCGTCGAAGACGACTGGAATCCGGTGGCCACCACGGTGATCCGGATCTCGCCTTCCATGCGCTCGTCGGTGACCGAGCCGAAGATGATCTGAGCTTCGGGGTCGACCGCCTCGGAGATGATGCGAGCCGCCTCGTTGAGTTCGATCAGAGTCAGGTCGTTACCGCCCGTGATATTGAACAGAACGCCCGTGGCGCCGTCGATGGAAGCTTCCAGCAGCGGCGAGGAGATGGCGGCGCGGGCCGCTTCCACGGCGCGGTTTTCGCCCGAGGCGATACCGATGCCGAGCAGCGCGCTGCCGGCGTCGGCCATGATGGTCTGCACGTCAGCGAAGTCGACGTTGATGCGACCGGGCACCGTGATAATCTCGGAAATCCCCTGCACACCGTTGCGCAGCACGTCATCGGCCAGACGGAACGCCTCGTGGATGTTCTCCTTCTCGGAGACGATCTTGAGCAGGCGGTCGTTGGGGATGGTGATGATGGTGTCGACCTTGTTCTTGAGCTCTTCGACACCCTGCTCGGCCATCTGCATACGGCGAGGGCCTTCAAAAGAGAACGGCTTGGTCACCACGGCTACGGTCAAAGCGCCAGCCT
This sequence comes from Vulcanimicrobiota bacterium, assembly GCA_023447635.1. Lineage (GTDB taxonomy): Bacteria > Vulcanimicrobiota > Xenobia > Xenobiales > JADMJV01 > JAEXNA01. The sequence continues at coordinate 8,463 of JAEXNA010000130.1, forward strand.
GGCGGGCCAGTTCGGCCACCACGGGAGCGGCCCCGGTCCCGGTTCCGCCGCCCATACCGGCGGTGATGAACACCATGTCGGCTCCATCGAGCGCCTTGAGCACTTCGTCGGCGTTCTCTTCGACGGCCTTACGGCCGACTTCGGGAGCCGAACCGGCGCCCAGTCCGCGCGTGACCTGCGAACCGATGTGGATACGCTGGTCCGCATCACACAGGAACAGCGCCTGAGCGTCAGTGTTGATGGCGATGAATTCGACACCGCCCAAGCCTTCCTGAATCATGCGGCTGACAGCGTTACAACCGGCGCCGCCGACACCGACCACCTTGATCCCGGCGAAGTGCTCGAGCTGATGGCGCTGTTCGGCCATCGGGGAAGGCTTCACCGAGGCGGTAAGTCCCTGGGCGACCACGGTCTGCTTGGGCGCAGCGGGCGGCGCGGGAGGGGCC
>JAEXNA010000204.1 GCA_023447635.1 Vulcanimicrobiota bacterium
CTCCAACCTGGCGAAAACGCCGACTCCAACTCGGCCATCGCCGCCTCGAACGCATGGCCGACTCCAGCCCGACGAAAACGCCGACTCCAATTCGGCCATCGCCGCCCCAAGCCCATGGCCGACTCCAACTCGGCCATCGCCGCCTCCAACGCATGACCGACTCCAGCCCGGCGAAAACGCCGACTCCAACTCGGCCATCGCCGCCTCGAACGCATGGCCGACTCCAACCTGACGAAAACGCCCACTCCAGCCCGGCCATCGCCGCCCCCAAGCGCATGGCCGACTCCAACTCGACCATCGCCGCCTCGAACGCATGGCCGACTCCAGCCTGGCGAAATCGCCGACTCCAACCCGGCCATTCCCGCCCCCAAAAGCATGGCCGACTCCCGCCTGGCGAAAACGCCGACTCTAACCCGGCCATCGCCTCTAACTCCAAGCCCGCAAATGAAAAACGGCCCCCTGCAAAGGAGGCCGTTTTCACGAAAAGTCTCGAGTTAGGGCTTAGTAGCCGCCGGGGAACATCGGCATACCCTGGTTGCCGAAGTTGATGTTGATGTTGGTCTGGTTGCCGAATCCGCCGCCGCCGAAGCCGCCCATTCCGCCACCCATCTGCATCATTTGCATCATCTGCATCATCATCATCATCTGCTGCATCTGTTGCATCTGCTGCATTCCACCGTCATAACCGCCGCCGTAGCCGCCGCCATAACCACCACCGTAGCCGCCGCCGTAACCGGGCTGGCACTGGCCGTCGAAGGGAGGACGGTAGCCGTATTCCTGACCGGCCGCGCCGTTGTAAGGACCGTACTGGCTCATGTTGTGGCCGCAGCACTGTCCGCCGTGCTGGTGATGGCGGTTACCGATGTGGTTGCCGATGGCACCACCGATGGCCGCACCAGCCATCGCACCGAACGGTCCGAGAGCCAGACCGGCGATACCGCCGATGACCGCACCGGTGCCGCCCGGCCCCAGAGCATTCGTGATGGACTTGCCGACTTTGCCAGCGAAGTGTCCGACAGCGCCGCCGACTTTGCTACCGAGGAATCCGCCGGCGAGAGCACCGATAGGGCCTCCCAGAACGAAACCGCCTACAGCTCCAACTGCACCGCCAAGAAATCTTCCAACACTTCCGAGAAAGCCCATCTTCGTATCCTCCAGGTGAATCAATCGTTGTATTGGCAGTTTACCCTGACTGGAAAAAAGGTCTAGCCCCCATGACCAGGATTTACATTCATGTTACAAACCCGACTTTTGTGGGACTTTTCCGATCCTCGCAGAAAGCGGCAGAACCTTTGAACCGTCACGGTTCGAGACCCTAAAATCGTAAGGAGATTTCCACCATGGATGAACTCAAAGTAGAGATTCTGCAGAACGGCGACGGAGCCGAAGCCAAAGCCGGACAGACCGTGTCGGTGCACTACACCGGTTGGCTGACCGACGGCACCAAGTTCGATTCGTCCGTCGACCGTGGACAGCCGTTCGGCTTCCCGCTGGGCGCCGGCCGCGTCATTAAGGGCTGGGACGAAGGCGTCGCCGGGATGAAGGTTGGAGAAAAGCGCCGCCTGACCATCCCCGCTTCCATGGGCTACGGCGCCCGCGGCGCTGGCGCGGTCATCCCGCCCAACGCCACCCTGGTGTTCGAAGTCGAACTGCTCGGCGTCAACTAAGGCCCAAGGCGGGCCGGCTCGCTTCCCGGTGAGCCCAAGCTCACTCTAACGTGAGCCGGCTCGCTGCCCGGTGAGCTCAAAGCTCAAGCTCGCTCTCACGTGAGCCGGCTCGCTGTCCGGTGAGCCTAAGCTCACTCCAACGTGAGCCGGCCCGTCGCCCGGTGGGCCCAAGCCCACTCCAACGTGAGCCGGCCCGTCGCCGTCGAAATCTACCAGCAAGCGCCGGGCGGTCCCGGCATAAACCCGGGATAAGCCGGCAGATAAGGCCCCGGCCCGGCGCCGTAGCCGTACGGGTAGTAGCCGCCCCAGCCGTAGGGCACGCCCATCCCCCAGCCGCCCCAGCCGCCGAAACCGACCCCGACCGAGACCGAGCGAACGCCCCCGCGTCGCCCCCTCTGCTCGGCCAGCACCTGGTCGCGGGCCTCTGCCATCGACTGCGCCGCCTCTTCGAGATCCAGGAGCAGCAAATCCATCGCCGTCCTCCCCGCCGGGGCCAGCGTCAGCGCCGAACTGCTCACCCGCAAACGCCGCCCCAGCGACTCTAGCTGCGACCGCGCCTGCTGCAGCCCATCCGCCGTCGCCTCTTTCGAAAGCGACTCGTCCAGCGAACGCGTCGTCTCGACCACCTGGCGGACATCGTCGCTCACCATCTGGCGGGACCAGGGGCTGCCCGCCAGCTGCTCCTGCACCGAAGCGCTTAGCTCGCTACCCGCCGGAGCCGGAGGCGGCAGAAGTTCGAGCACCGTCAGCGCCTGACGCTGCAGCCGCTCGAGATGATAACCCGGCCCCTCGGCCAGAGCCGGCAGCGCCAGCATCGCCCCCATCAGCAAACTCAAGAAAGTGTGTCGCAGCACGTCGGGTTCTCCTTAACCAAGTCTAGCCTACCAACATTATAGACCCAAAGGTCAAAACCCTCAACGCGGCCAGGCCACGTCGCAGATCAGCGGAAAGTGATCCGACCCCACCTGCGGGCCGCGCCGACAGTCCAGGCTGGCCCAATTAGCGGGCAGATAGATATGGTCGATCGGGATCCCCAGGACCGGCTGATGGGTCGGCCAGGTCGGCAGATAGCCGTGCCCCGCCCGAGCCTCCTTCATCCCAGCCTCGCGCAGCGGCAGCAGCCTCAGGTCCCAGCCGACCGCGTTGAAATCTCCCATCACCACCAGCGGAGGCCCCTCCACCTTCAACCGGCTCACCAGCCGGCGCATCTGTTCGTCTCCCATCTGACGGGCCTGCCGAGAGACCGGCGGGATCGGATGCGTCACCAGCACGCGAAACTCGGGATAGTGGGCGAGCAGTGACGGAAACGGAGAGTCTTCGTCCAGCACCTCGACCTTGGAAGGTTGGCGCTGGCTGAGCAGCGCGACCCCGAAGGCGCCGTTTCGCGGCAGGATGGTCTTGTGCGCGAACGGCAGCGCCTCTAACTGGGGCCGGTGGGCCTCCCCCACCTCCATCACCGCCAGGATTTCCGGCTTTTCCGCCTCGATCCAGGACCGGAACAGCGACAGATCGTGATTGCCGTAATACACATTGGCCACCGCCAACCGAGCCCTGCCCGCCTCCTCAGGCAGCGTCGCCGCCGGCAGCAGGTAGCGCAGAAAAGTCATCCCTACCGCCAGCGGCAGGGCCAGAAAAACCCAGCGCCGCGGGTTGGGATACAGCACCGCCAGCGGCAACGCCGCCAGCAGCAGGCTGATGACCAACTGCAGCCGGAACGGACTCATCAGGGTGAAGTAGTACGGCTCCTGCCAGAACGTCAGCATCGTCAGCAGAGCGATCATCGCCCACACCGCAGCCAGCAGGGTCAAGGCGGGATGAGGACGCGGCGGCTCCTCCTGGTCAGCAATCCTAGGCACGGCTCTTATCATTGGCCTGGACGGCCAAGGCTCCTGTTGGAGGGGGGAGGCAAGGGGAGGGGTCGAACGGCGGAGCCATGCAGTATCTACACACCATGGTCCGCATTTCGGACGTCGAGAAGTCGCTGAACTTCTACTGTAACCTTTTGGGGATGACCGAAGTCCGCCGCAAAGAGAGCGAAGGCGGCCGCTTCACCCTGATCTTCCTGGCCGCCGACGGCGACAAGGAGGCGGCCGAAAAGAGCCAGGCGCCGCTTCTGGAGTTGACCTACAACTGGGACCCTGAAGAGTACACCGGAGGGCGCAACTTCGGCCATCTGGCTTATCGGGTGGACAACATCTACGAGACCTGCCAGCGCCTGCAGGACGGTGGAGTGACCATCAATCGACCTCCCCGCGACGGCTACATGGCGTTCGTGAAGTCGCCCGACGGTATCTCGGTCGAACTTCTGCAGGCCGGAGACCCGTTGCCCGCTCAGGAGCCCTGGGCCTCGATGGCCAGCAGCGGCACCTGGTAGAGGGTCCGAGCGCAAAAAGAGCGTCCGAGTCTAAATCGGACGCTCTTTTTCGTTGCGCTCGACCTCGAGTGAGTCTCAGGCCTCGGGCCAGGCCAGCATGGCGCGGCGCGCGACCGCCCGAAGACGGAGCGGCCGTAGCGCTGACCTACTCGAGTTCGCCCGACAAGGCGCGAGAAGTGGTCGAGAGCATTGAGAAAGCCGGCGGGAAGGCGCTAGCGGTCCAGGCCGACGCCGCCGACGTGGAAGCGGTTCGCAACGCCGTAGCCCGCACCGTCCAAGAGTTGGGCGGACTGGACATCCTGGTGAACAACGCCGGCGTCGGCGTCTTCAGCCCTATCGAAGAACTGCCGATCGAAGAGTTCGACCGCATGCTCAACATCAACGTGCGGGGTCTGTTTGTCGCTTCTCAGGAGGCGTCTCGCCACCTGAAAGAAGGCGGCCGCATCATCCACATCGGCAGCGTCAACGCCGACCGCATCCCCTTCCCCGGCGGCTCCGTCTACGCCCTGACCAAAGGCGCCGTAGCCTCGTTCACCCGGGGGCTCGCTCGCGACCTGGGCCCGCGCGGCATCACCGTCAACAACGTCCAGCCCGGACCGGTCGACACCGACATGAACCCCGCGCAAGGCGCCTTCGCCGAGCAGATCCTGACCTACCAGGCTCTGGGACGCTACGGCAAGGATACCGAAGTTGCCAGCTTCGTCTCCTACCTGGCCGGTCCGGAATCCAGCTACATCACGGGAGCCAATCTGACCATCGACGGCGGCTTCGGCGCCTAAAAGCACCCGGCCAGCCCAAGCCGGTGAACCAAACGCCCGAGCCCTGCTCGGGCTTTTTTTGCTATACCGGCGGCTTGAAATCGCGAAAGATAAAGAACACCGCTCCCACCAGACAGCCGCCCGCAGCGGCAAAGTTCCAGCCCAGCTTCCCCTTCCAGTACAGAACGTAGAACAGCCCGAACACCAGCAGCGCCAGCACTTCCTGGATCACCTTGAGTTGAGGCAGACTGAACACACCCGAGCCGATCCGGTTGGCGGGCACCTGCAGGCAGTACTCCATGAAGGCGATCCCCCAGCTCAGAAAGATCACCAGATAGAGCGGGCGATCCTTGAAATCTTTGAGGTGACCGTACCATGCGTACGTCATAAACACATTGGAAAGAAAAAGCAGTCCGAGCGTCTGGAAGATCTTCATGACCCGGCACATGCTCCACCGCCGAAAAATCTCCTCGATCCCCATGGTTAGGCCGTTTGAGGTTCCCACGATGGAGGTATAAAACCGTCCCGATGCCACACGGAACAGCGCAAACGTTTCTCTAACACAGCGCAGGTTCGACTCTAATGGATACAGACTAGAGTGAGGCACCGAAAAGTTTTGTCAAACAACGCTTTGCAAGAGACATCAGGAGGAACAGCAATGGCTACTCAAACCAAACTCAGCGTTCGCCCCCTCGGCGACCGGGTCATCATCGCGGCACTGGCCCAGGAAGAGATGACCAAAGGTGGGATTTTCCTACCCGACACCGCCAAGGAGAAGCCCCAGCAGGGTGAAGTCGTGGCCGTGGGCCAGGGCAGAATCTCCGACACCGGCGAAACCATCGCCATGACCGTCAAGGCCGGCGACAAGGTCCTGTACGGCAAGTACTCCGGCACCGAAGTCAAAATCGACGGTTCCGAGTACCTCATCGTCAAAGAGAGCGAAATCCTCGCTGTCATCGGCTAACCCCGGCTTTAGAAGGAAGAACAAGGTAAACCATGTCCGCTAAACAGATCCTTTTCAATGAAGACGCCCGCAAGAAACTCGAAGCCGGCGCCAACAAACTCGCTAACGCCGTCAAGGTCACCCTCGGGCCGCGCGGTCGTAACGTGCTGATCGACAAGAAGTTCGGCTCGCCTACCGTCACCAAAGACGGCGTGACCGTAGCCAAAGAGATCGAAGTCGAAGACCCCTTCGAAAACCTGGGCGCCTCCCTGGTTCGTGAAGTCGCCTCGAAGACCAACGACGTCTCCGGCGACGGCACCACCACCGCCACCGTGCTGGCTCAGGCCATGCTGGCTGAAGGCCTCAAGCACGTGACCGCCGGTGCCAACCCCATGTTCCTGAAAAAGGGCATGGACAAGGCCGTGGCTCGCCTGGTTCAGGAAATCCACGCCATCGCCATCCCGGTCGAAACCAAGGAAAAGACCGCTCAGGTCGGCGCCATCGCCGCCAACAACGACTATGAGATCGGCAACATGCTGGCCGACGCCATGGAAGTCGTGGGCAAAGACGGCGTCATCACCGTCGAAGAGTCCAAGACCCTCTACACCGAACTCGAGCACGTCGAAGGTATGCAGTTCGATAAGGGCTACATCTCGCCTTACTTCGTGACCGATTCCGAGAAGATGGAAGCCTCCTTCGACGAGCCGATGATCCTGATCGTCGAGAAGAAGATCTCGGCCATCGCCGAAATCCTGCCCCTGCTCGAGAAGACCGTGCAGATGCAGAAGCCGCTGATCATCATCACCGAAGATCTCGAAGGCGAAGCGCTGGCCACCCTGGTGGTCAACAAGCTGCGCGGCACCCTGAAGATCGCCGCCGTCAAGGCCCCCGGCTTCGGCGACCGTCGCAAGGAGATGCTGAAGGACCTCGCCGTTCTGACCGGTGGTCAGGTCGTTTCCGAAGAGCTCGGCCACAAACTCGACAAAGTTGGCGTGGAAGTGCTGGGCAGCGCCGCTCGCGTGCACATCACCAAGGACAACACCACCATCGTCGAGGGCAAGGGTGAAGAAGCCGCCATCAAGGGTCGCATCGACCAGATCAAGGGCGCTATCGAGAACTCGGACAGCGACTACGACCGCGAAAAGCTGCAAGAGCGTCTGGCCAAACTGGCCGGCGGTGTTGCCGTCATCCGCGCCGGTGCCGCGACCGAAACCGAGCTCAAAGAGAAGAAGCACCGTCTGGAAGACGCCCTGTCCGCTACCCGCGCTGCGGTTGAGGAAGGCATCGTCGCCGGCGGCGGTTCGACCCTGGTTCACATCGCCAAGGTGCTCGACGAACTTCAGCTGAAGGGCGACGAAGCTCTGGGCGTCCAGATCATCCGTCAGGCCATCACCCAGCCGCTGCGCGTCATCGCCAACAACGCTGGTGAAGAAGGCTCCGTCATCGTCGAGCGCGTCCGCGAACTGAAGCAGGGCCACGGCTACAACGCTGTGACCGGCGAGTACGTCGACATGATGGAAGCTGGCATCGTGGACCCCGCTAAGGTGACCCGCGCTGCTCTGCAGAACGCCACCTCGATCGCCTCGATGGTCCTGACCACCGAGACCCTGATCGTGGACAAACCCAAGGAGTCTTCGGACGACCACGGCCATCACCACCACCACTAACCTCTAGTGGTGTCGAAAGCCCCGCCGGCCCCAAGCCGCGCGGGGCTTTTTCTTTGTCCTGCTTCCCACCCACGCTTCTCGTCCAGGAATCCTATTGCTACGCCTTTTAGCCCGTCCCCAGTCTGGGAGATAGCCCTGGCATGGAAAAAAGTTCAATCTACACCTTCCGAAACTTTCCTTCCGATAAAGGAATAAAGCCGATCAACTGACCTACTCGATGGTATGGGGTGCGCATATACCCGACGAGCCTAGGGCCAGAGCCGCCGTGGCGTCCTGCCAGGGCGGCTCTGAATCTTACCTCGGGAGCCGCTTTTGCCTTCAAAGTTTGCCACTGCTACTGCCACCGCCGCCGTTTACTGCATGATGCTGGTCGCCTTCAAACAGGCCAACGCCGAGAGCCGATTCCAACCGCTCTCCTTTACCTCTCTGGGACGCCACAAGGCCGCTCGCTCAAGCAAGGGCCACGACGGAGCCACCCTGGGCTGTTCAAAGTTCACCCAGTTCCTCACCGAGCACACCAGTTCGAAAGTCCCCAAGACGCCCCCTTACGACCCGGTCATCTCGGCCACCATCCGCGAGTTCAACACGGACATCTCGCGCGAAGGGTCGGAAAAACTCGCCCGCCTGATCGAGGGCACCGCGAACATGTACGGCGTCGACCCCTACCTGGTCGCCGCCCTGGTCTCTCAAGAGTCGGCCTTCTACGCCAACGCCGTCTCGCCGGTCGGCGCTCTGGGACTGGGCCAACTGATGCCCGGCACCGCCAGCGACCTGGGCGTGAACCCCAGGATTCCCAAGGAAAATCTGGACGGCTGCGTGCGCTACCTGGCCCAGAATCTGGACACCTGGTCCCACACCAAAGACCCCATCGCTTACGCGCTAGCCTCGTACAACGCCGGCCCCGGAGCGGTCGCCAGGTTTGGAGGGGTCCCTCCGTATCAGGAAACCCGCCACTACGTCGCGGTGATCAAACAGCGCTACAGCCAACTGCGGGCCCGAGCCTAAATGCACTCCAACCGACTGGGGAAAGCCTCGCCCTCTACGGCGGGGCTTTCCCTCTTCTACGGCCTTCGCGCCTTTATCAGCGCGTCAACCAGGCCTGAGCGAAGCGCAGAAACTCTCGCACCCTGGGCGGCTGGCCCAGGGGATCGTGGTGGACCAGATAGATCGGCCGGGACTCGCAAACGTAGTCCTCCAACAGCCGGACCAGGCGTCCCGACCCGACCAGGTCACGCACGAAGTATTCCGGCACTTTCGCGATGCCCAGCCCGGCCAACAGCGGCTCCAGCAAGGCGGTGTGGTAGTTACAGGCCAGGTGGCCGTCGACCTCGACCACCTCGACCCGCCGCTCCTTGCGAAAGGTCCAGCGGCGGTTCCTGTCCGGGTTCAGATAGAGCAGGCACTCGTTCCCGGCCAGGTCGGTGGGAGTTTCCGGCCGGGGCCGGTCCCGGAGGTAGGTTGGAGAGGCGCAGACGACGTCTTCCATCACCCCCAGCGGAGTCAGCGAGAGCGTCTGCGGCGGATGGTCGGTGATGCGAAAGGAGAGGTCGAAATCGTTGCTCAGCAGGTCGATGTGCCGATTGTCCAGCACCAGGTCGACCCGAACAGCGGGAAAGCGAGCGCAAAAATCCGTCACCAGATCACCCAGAAAGGTCTGGCCGTAGGTGATGGGAGCGCTGATCCTCAGCAACCCCGACACTTCATGGCCGCGACTCTGGGCCAACTGCAGACCTTCTCGGGCCGTCTCGACCATGCGTCGACAGTAGTCGTGGAAAGTTCGCCCCTCTTCGGTCAGGCGCAGCGTTCGCGTCGTCCGTCGCAGCAGACGGACCCCGAGACGAGCCTCGAGCGAGGAGATCTGGCGGCTGAGGTGAGCCTTGGAAACCCCCAGCCTGGCTGCCGCCGCGGTAAAGGTGCCCTGCTCGACCACCTCGGCGAAGGCCGCCATTTCACTGTAGCTCTCGATCAGCATTGTTTCCTCACAGAAACAATGAGTTCTGCGAGAGCCAGTTTATTCATCCCTGACGGCCAAGTATAGTCTGGGAAAGCGAAAGGATTGAACCCACCTATGAACTTGAACCTGAACGGAAAACGCGCCCTCGTCTCGGCCTCTTCCTCCGGCATCGGCTACTCCATCGCCCTGCGCCTGGCCAAAGAAGGCGCCGAAGTGATCCTGAACGGGCGCAGCGACGAGACTGTCAAAGTTGCCCTGGCCAAAGCCAAAGAGGAAGCGCCCGAGGCGAAATTCCTGACCCTGGCGGCCGACCTTGGCACAGCTGACGGCGCCCAGCGCGCTATCACCGACTACCCCGAAGTGGACATCCTGGTCAACAACCTGGGCATCTACTGGCCGGCCGAGTTCGCCGAGACCACGGACGAGGACTGGACCCGCATCTTCGAAGTGAACGTGATGAGCGGCGTGCGCCTGACCCGCCACTACTTCCCGCGCATGATCAAGGCCGACTGGGGCCGCGTGATCTTCATCGCCAGCGAGTCGGCCATCATGATCCCCAAGGAGATGATCCACTACGGCTTCTCGAAGTCGGCTCAGTTGGCCATCTCCTCCGGCCTGGCCCAGCACACGAAGGGCACCGGCGTGACCGTGAACAGCGTGCTGCCCGGTCCGACCCAGACCGACAACGTGATCGAATTTATGAAATCGGTGATTCCCGGTTCAGCCGACAAAGAGCCGACCGAAATCGGTCGCGACTTTATCGCCGAGCACCGCCCCGGTTCCCTGCTCGGAAGGCTAATCGACCCGGACGAGATCGCCTCGCTGGTGGCCTTCGTGGCCAGCCCCTTGTCGGCCGCCATCAACGGCGCCGCCTTGCGCACCGAGGGCGGACTGGTGCAGTCGATCATCTAGCGGTCGCTGTCCCAGAATGAGAAAGGGCGAGAGGGTCACACGACCCGCTCGCCCTTTTCCGTTAGCCGCCCAGGCGCCTTACCAGATCAGCAGACCTGCGATGGTGGCGGTCAAGCACGAAGCCAGAGCGCCGGCCAGCATCGCGCGCGGGCCCAGGATGGCCAATTCGCCGCGACGCTCGGGAGCGATACCGCCCACGCAGCCGATGTTGATGGCAATCGAGCTAAGGTTAGCGAAGCCGCAGAGCGCGAAGGTCGCGATGGTGGCGCCTTCTTCGGTCAGTTTGCGACCGGCCGCGTCGGTGCCCTTGATAATGCTCGAGAGGTCGAGGTAGGCCACGAACTCGTTGAGCACGATCTTCTGGCCCAGCAGTCCGCCCACCACGTGGATGTCGGAGGCGGGAACGCCCATCAGGAAGGTCAGCGGGCTGAACACCCAGCCCAGGATCTTCTGCATCGAGAGCGGCTCCATCCCCAGGTACGAGGTCAGGCTCAGCATGTAGTTGATCAGCGCGATCAAGGCGATGAAGGCGATCAGCAGGCCACCTACGATAAAGGCGAGATGCATACCGTCGAGCGCGCCTTTGGAGGCGGCTTCGATGACCGACGATTCGGTCTTCTCGACCGACATCTTGACCTCGCCTTTGGTCTTCGACTCTTCCGTCTCCGGCACCATCAGCTTGGCCATCACCAGACCCGCGGGCGCTCCCATGATGGAGGCGGCCAGCAGGTGAGGCGCCCACTCGCTGCCCAGCATTCCGATGAACGAGGCCATCACCGAACCGGCGATCGTCGCCATACCGCCGGTCATGATCGCCATCAGTTCGGATTTCGTCATCTCCGGGATGTACGGCTTGATCAGGAGCGGCGCTTCCGACTGCCCCACGAACACCGTGCCGACCGCCGACAGGCTCTCCGCGCCCGAGGTGCCCATGGTGCGCACCATCAGTTTGGCCACGAAGTTCACGATCAGCTGCATGATGCCCAGGTAGTAGGCGATATTCATCAGCGAGCCGACGAAGATGATAGCGGGCAGCACCTTGAAGGCGAAGATGAAGCCGAAGGTCTCGGGCTTGCGCACCAGGTCGCCAAAGATGAAGGCGGCGCCTTCGTCCGAGAAGTGCAGCAGTTGCGAAACCGCCGCGCCCAGACCCTGGAACACCTGGGCTCCGACGCTGGTCTTGAGGATAAAGATAGCCAGGGCGAGTTGGATGCCCAGCCCCCAGAGGATCAGTTTGGGCTTGATCGCCTTCCGGTCGGTGGACAGGGCCACTCCGATCCCCAGAATCACGGGGATGCCGAGAAGGCCGATAAAGTCATGCAGCATGGTCGCGCGCTCGCCTCACTGTGAAATTTTTCGCGGACTCCTTCGTAAGTCGAGCGCTCTGCCCTACTCACTGCCCCTGTCCGCCGAAGGGGAGATATGTGGAGAGCGAGACCTCTCGCGAGGTCTCGCTCTCTGACCGCCAAAAGGGCGGGGTTCTAGTGGGTGGCGTCGGGCAGCACGAAGTCGTCTTCGGCGTCCGGGTCTCCCTTGTAGTGCGGGCTCAGCTTACTGTGGCTGCGTCCGTAGAAGAAGTAGATGGCGAATCCGATCAACAGCCAGATGGCCAGTCGCACCCAGGCTTCCATCGACAACTGCACCATCAGGAAGATGTTAGCGCCCATTCCCAGGATGGGAACCAGCGGCACCAGAGGGCAGCGGAAGGTGGTCGGCAGGCTGCGGGTCGGCTGCATGAAGAAGTAGATGGTCGGAATCAGCGTGATGATCGCGCCGATCACGGTGAGGGCTAGTTTGTAGCCGTCCGAGTGCTCGGACTTGGCGCCGTCCAGGTATTCGGCCAGGCCCTTACAGAGCACGGCCAGACCCACGGACAAGACCAGGGTCATTCCCACGGCAGGACCGGGCTTGGCCTCGTCCTTGTAGCGCAGAATCAGGATGCTTCCCGACACCACCACGAAGGCGAAGAGGGTTCCGATACTCACCGTGTGGTGCAGCGTTTCCATCGGTACGATGGCGGCCATGAAGGCGGCGATACAGCCGGCCAGGATCTGAGCGTTGGCGGGGGTTCCCGACTGGGGACGGATCTTGGCGAACCAGGGCCAGAGCAGGCCGTCGCGGGCCATGGCGAACCAGATGCGGGGCTGCGACATCAGCAGCACCAGAACGACGGTCGTCAGACCGACGAATCCGCCGAGGCTGATCAGGAACTGCGCCTTGGTGTTACCGACGTCGCCGAAAGCTGCGGCGAGCGGGGCACCCGAGTCGATGGTGGCGAACGGCACCATACCGGTGATGACGGCCGAGACCATCACGTAGAGAAGCGTACAGATCAGCAGCGAGGCGATGATGCCGATAGGCAGGTCGCGGTTGGGGTCTTTCACCTCTTCAGCGGCGGTAGAGACCGCGTCAAATCCGATGTAGGCGAAGAACACCAGCGCCGACCCCTGGATAACACCGCTCCAGCCGAACGGCAGGAAAGGGTCCCAGTTGGCCGGTTCGACGTACGTGCTACCTGCCACGATGACGAAGAGCACCACGAACATCTTGATCGCTACCATCGCGGCGTTGAAGCGCGCGGATTCCTTGACGCCCCGGCAGAGCAGGGCGGTCAGGACAGCGATCAGGGCGACGGCGCCCATGTTGAAGTGCAGTTCGGTCTCACCGATGGTGCCGACGGGGATGTCGATCATCCATTTTGGGATGGTGAACCCGCAGGCCTTGAGAAACTGCTCGAGATAGTGAGTCCAGCCTACCGCTACCGTCGAGGCGCCGATGGTGTACTCCAGGATCAAGTCCCAGCCGATGATCCAGGCGAAGACTTCGCCCACGGTGGCGTACGCGTAGGTGTAGGCCGAACCCGAGATCGGCATCTTGGTGGCGAACTCCGTGTAGCACAGAGCCGCCAGAATACAGGCGATGCCCGCGAAAATGTAGCTCAGCAAGATACCAGGTCCGGCCGCATCTTTGGCGGCCGTCCCGGTGAGCACGAAGATGCCCGAACCGATGATGGCTCCCACCCCGATGGCGGTCAGATCCCAGGCGCCCAGAACGCGCTTGAGACCGCCTTCTTTCTGGGCGGCCTGCTTGAGAATCTTGTCCAGAGACTTGGTTCTTAAAAGAGAATGGCTCATGACGGGCTCACCGTCTTTCGAGCGTAGAAAATCACACGCGGCATAAAGCCTCCAGATCCGTAGAGATGACCCAAACAGGTTAGACGTTTCCCCCACCACTCATGTTGACGACATGTTGCCATCGCGACGATGGATAGGCACCCGCCGGCAGGTATCCCCTCCAACCCTTCCTAACCAAGGGAGAGCATGGAGTATGAAAACATCCTGGTCACGGGCGGCGCCGGCTTCATTGGTTCCCACCTCGTTCGCCATCTGGTAGGGGCCTATCCTGGAAGTAGAGTGCTGAACTACGATCGGCTGACCTACGCTGGAAATCTCGCCAACCTGTCGGACCTCGATGCGGCCCCTAACTACCGCTTCGCCCAGGGTTGTTTGACCGACCTCGACCTTTTACGCTCGCTCTTTGCCGAGCATCGTTTCGACGCGGTCATGCACCTGGCCGCCGAGTCACACGTCGACCGTTCGATCGAGGATCCGCTGGCCTTCGTTCGCTCCAACACTCTGGGCACGGCGACCCTGCTGCAGGCGGCGCTGGAGGCCTGGAGGGGACGGTTGGAGGGGAAGCGTTTCCTGCACGTCTCGACGGACGAGGTGTTTGGCAGTCTGGGCTCCGAGGGGTTCTTCCTGGAGACGACCCCGTACGACCCGCGCAGCCCCTACTCCGCCTCCAAGGCAGGCGCCGACCACCTGGCTCGGGCCTACTTCCATACCTACGGCCTGCCCGTGGTGGTCACCAACTGCTCTAACAATTACGGGCCGTACCAGTACCCCGAGAAGCTGATCCCGGTCGTGATCTTTTCTATCCTGGCCGGTCGCTCCATCCCGATCTACGGTAAGGGGCAGAACGTGCGCGACTGGCTCTATGTTGGCGACCACGTGAGCGCGCTGGACGTTGTCCTCCAGCAGGGCGTGCCTGGAGAGAGCTACAACATCGGAGGTCGCTGCGAGCGCTCGAATCTGGATCTGGTCGGCACCATCTGCGACATCGTCGACGAGGTGCGCGGCGCCGCCGTGGGCAGCGCCCGCGACCTGATCTCGTTCGTCACCGACCGCGCCGGCCACGACTTCCGCTACGCCATCGACTGCTCCAAGATTGAAACCGAACTCGGCTGGAGCCCCAGCCTGACGCTAGAAGACGGCCTGCGCCACACCGTCCGCTGGTACCTGGACAACACGGCCTGGCACCAGGCGCTCCTGGAGCGACAGAGCTAGACTTCGTCGTTGAGGACGCGTTGCAGGTACTGGCCGTAGCCGCTGGCTCCGAGTTTGATGCCCAACTGCTCGAGTTGCTCGGGGCCGATGAAGCCCTGGCGAAAAGCGACCTCTTCGGGGCAGCCGATCTTCAGCCCCTGGCGCTGCTCGACCATCTGCACGAAGTTGCTGGCCACCAGCAGCGAGTCGAAGGTTCCCGTGTCGAACCAGGCGTTGCCTCGCCCCAGCACCGACACTTGTAGCTTCCCCGCCTCCAGGTAAACCCGGTTGAGGTCGGTGATCTCCAACTCTCCGCGCACGCTGGGCTTCAACTCTCGGGCGATTTCGATCACGCTGTTGTCGTAGAAATAGACGCCAGGGACGGCGAAGTTCGAGCGCGGCTGCTCCGGCTTCTCCTCCAGACTGACCGCCCTCCCCTCCGCATTGAACTCCACCACCCCGTAGGCGCGAGGCTCGGCCACCCGGTAGGCGAACACCGAAGCGCCGCGGACCTCGCGCTGCGCGGCCAGAGTCTTCTTCAGTCCCGTCCCGTAGAAGATGTTGTCGCCCAGAATCAGCGAGACGGAGTCGTCGCCGATAAAGCTCTCCCCTATCAGGAAGGCCTGAGCCAGTCCGGCGGGCTGCTCCTGGATGCGGTAGGAGAAGCTCACCCCCCACTCGTGTCCGTCGCCCAGCAGCCTCTCGAAGCTGGGAAGGTCTTCGGGAGTCGAGATGATCAGGATCTCCCGAATGCCCGCCATCATCAGCACGCTCAGCGGGTAGTAGATCATCGGTTTGTCGTAAACCGGGATCAACTGCTTGCTCTGAGCCAGAGTGGCGGGGTAAAGACGGGTTCCCCTTCCCCCGGCAAGGACGATGCCTTTCATTCCGATGCCTCCTCAGGGGTGAAACTTGTCTGGTGCGCCACGATGTAATTCGGGCGCCCCTTGGTGTTTTCGAAGGCGCGCCAGACGTACTCTCCGATGATCCCCAGGCCGAAGCAGTTGAGCGCCCCGAAGAAGGTGATGGCGAGCATGGTAGCCGTGTAGCCGGGAATCGGAATGTTGTAGGTCAGGCGCGCCACCAGCACCACCAGCGCCCAGACCGTGCTGGCGACCAGCCCCAGCAGTCCCATTCGGGTCAGCAGTCGGACCGGAAGTTCGGAAAAAGCGAAGACGCTGTCGAGCAGATAGTTCACCTTTTTGGCGAAGGTCCAGCCGCTCACCCCGTGGGTTCGGGCCAGCCGACCGTAGCTGACCTCGGCCCTGCGAAAGCCCACCCAGTAAAGCTGCGCCACCAGGGAAGAGCGGTTTTCGGTCAGCCGGAGCACCTCGTCGCGCACGGGGGCGGTGCAAGCGAAGATGTCGACCCCTCCCACCGGCATCTCCTTGGAGACGTAGCGCCGGTAGAGTTTCCAGAAGAGGCGCGAGGAGAAGTTGTTGAAAAGCCCGTCGTCGCGGCTCTCTCGGACACCCACCGCCACGTCGAAGCCTTCTTCCAGAAGCTTGCGCCGGAACTCGACCATGAGTTCCGGTGGCTCTTGCAGGTCGGCCGCCATCACTCCCATCGCCTTCCCGCGCGCGGCGGCCATGCCGGCCCGGATGGCCGAAAACGAGCCGTAGTTGCGGGACAGCTTCAGCAGTTGCGAGGGGAAGGCGCAGTTCGGCAGCGCTTCCCACAGCTTTTCATACGAATCGTCGGGCGAGCCGTCGACCACCATCACCACGTCGAGATCGGGGATCTCTGCGTGCAGCTTTTCCAGCGCCTGCAGCAGGCTCGCGATGTTCTCGGAGTTGCGGTAGACGGGGATGACGACGGTGAAACTCACGGCAACCCCCTGGCCTGGCAGAACTCTTCGTAGTCGCGGATGTAGTCGTCCGCGTCATACGGGTCCGAGGCCAGCCCCATCACCACGGCGCCAGCGCTGTAGTTGTAGAGGGTGCACCAGGTCATGGGCGGGACGTAGAGGCCCAGGTTGGGGCTGTCTAGTCTTACGAACTCGCGTTTGTGGCCGTCATCGAGCACGATGTCGACGGAGCCGGACAGCGCGACCAGGTACTGCTGAAGCTCCCTGTGCGCGTGGTCGCCGCGGATGTGTTTGCCGGGCACGTTCAGGATCACGAACACTCTCTGAGGAGTGAACGGCAGGGTCGAGCCGACCTCGCGCACCATCAAGTCGCCGCGATGGTCGCTGATCAGGTCGACTTTGCTCAGGTAAGGAGAGGTCGCTTTGTCCATCGGAGTGGCGTCGGTCAGGCGCACCACGCGGGCAGGGTTTCCCACCACCACGGCGTGGGCGGGCACGTTCGAGGTCACCACGGCACCGGCGCCGACCATGGCGTGTCGGCCGATGGTGAGGCCGGCCAGGATGGTCGAGTTGGCCCCGATCGAGGCGCCTTTGCGAATCCTGGTTTCCGGATACTGGTCGAGATGAGCTTTGCTGCGGGGGAACGGGTCGTTGCAGAAGGTGGCGTTGGGGCCGATGAACACGTCGTCTTCAGCGTGGATGCCGTCCCACAGTTGGACGCCGGATTTCACGGTGACGCGGTCGCCCAGCGTGACCTTGTTCTCGATGAACACGTGGTCGCAGATGTTGCAGTCTTTGCCGAGCTTCGCTCCGGGCAGGACGTGGGCGAAGGCCCAGATGCGGGTGCCTTCTCCAATGTCGTCGGACTCGACCAGGGCCTGGGGGTGCACGCTCATACGGGGGTGGGCCAGGCGTTCACGGCGCTGGCGACTCTTTCTATTTCGCTGTCGGTGAGGAACGGATGGATCGGAAGCGAGAGGACGGTGCGGGCCGTTATGAGGGCTGTTGGGGTTGGAGGGGAGGGCGGGACGTCGCGCATCGCCTCCTGTTCGGGAATCAGCCCGGGGTAGTGAACGGCTGACTGGATCTGGTGGGATCTGAGGTGCGCCATCAGGCTGTCGCGGCGGTTGGAGCGGACAGGGAACAGGTGCCAGACGGCCTCGTCGTCGGCTGTGGGGAGCTGAACTTCCGGGTGGTTGATGGTGCGGAGGTAGCGTTCGGCGATGGCCTTTCTTCTGTCCGTCCAGGTGGAAAGTTCCGGGAGGAGCGCCTGGCGCAGGATGGCGGCTTGCACTTCGTCGAGGCGGCTGTTCAGGCCGAGTTCGGCGTGCACGTATTTCGAGGTCTGGCCGTAGTCGCGCAGGGTGCGGCAGCGTTTTTCGAGGGCGGGGTCGGAGGTGAGGACGGCGCCGCCGTCGCCCATACAGCCGAGGTTCTTGGTGGGATAGAAGCTGATCGCGGTGACCTGTCCCACGCTTCCTACGGGCTTGCCTTGATGCGTAGCGCCGATGGCTTGAGCGGCGTCTTCCACGATGTCCAGTTGGTACTTGTCCTTGAGATGTTGCAGGCGAGGGAGGTCGAGCGAGCGTCCGTAGAGGTGGACGGGGACCAGGAATTTCAGGCACGGGTCGCTTTCTAGCGCTTGTTCGGCCAGATTCAGGTCGAGCAGACCGTGCTCGTCGACGTCGATGAAAGTGGGGGTTCCGCCCGCTCTCAGGATGGCCAGAGTCGTGGCGAAGGCGGAAAGGGGAGTCGTCAGCACCTTCTGGCCCGGTTGCAGATTCAGCGCGCGCAACCCGATTTCGATGGCATCGAGGCCGCTGGCGCAGCCGATGGCGTGAGGAAGACTTGCGAATTTGGCGAGTTCTTGCTCGAAGAGTTCGACCTCTTTACCCAGCACGTACCGGCCGCTCTGGCCCACCTGGCGGAAGGCGGCTTGCGCGGCCTCGCCTACCTGCGCCCACTGGCGCGTGAAATCGTTGAGCCCGATCGGCTCGAGCGTCGTCGGCTCGGGGGAGGGAGTGGTGGGGTTCACCTTAGCTCGTTTTGACGACATGGAGATCCACTCCTGGCCCAAGAGGGACGCGACGCGCGGGGTTGGGCGCACGGTGCGAGGCTCGCGGTCGCTCTTGGTGCTCCGTTTGGACACCACGGTGTCCAAATAGAGCACCAAAAGGTTCGGGGAGGCGGGGGTGGAGGGCGTCGAGGACTTCGGTGCTCCGTTTGGACACCACGGTGTCCAAATAGAACACCAAGAGTTTCGGGGAGGCCGGAGTGGAGGTCGTGGAGGACTTCGGTGCTCCGTTTGGACACCACGGTGTC
>JAEXNA010000209.1 GCA_023447635.1 Vulcanimicrobiota bacterium
AAACATCCCACCGCTGAAGGGTGGGCGTGACTACGCCGGGGCGGCTCCGTAACGCTTCGCTTTAGGAAACTGCCAGGTTTTTGTTCTCGAGGCTCCGGTTAACCCCGGAGCCTCTTTTTATTTGTCGAGGTTGCCCACGTGGTCGCTGCGCATCCAGGGTGTAGACAGCCCGGAGAGCGATTCCCCGCTGGGGACGGGGCCAGGCCAGGCTTGGCGGTTTGACGCCGATGTTTACCGGTTTGAAACCGGGCTTTTCGGGTTTGGACGCCGGTATTTCACGGTTTGAAACCGGCAAACGTTGGTTTGAAACCGTCGACGTCGGTTTGCACCGCCCTATTCGCAGAAACGGTCATTTCTGCTCTGCCCGTCACAGTGTCCCCTCACCCCATTGCGCAATTCCTGGCCACGGCGGGAACGCCCGAGAAGGTACGGACCTGTGGCGTGTTTCCTTTCCGGGAGACCCCCACAGCTGACCTCCTCGCTTTCTGGAGGAGAACAAGAAAAGGCGCCTTGCGAATCAGGCGCCTTTAATTAACTATGGGAGTAGACTAAATCTACCCGGCGAAGCTTTGTGCGGGTTCTATCTCCGGAACCAGCTCACGTACGGTGCGTAACAACCCTTCGGGAGTGAAAGGTTTGGCGAGAAAGCGGGTTGCTCCGTGTTCGAGGATGGTCGCTTCGGTCCCCGGCGTCGTCATCGAACTGATGGCCAGGATGGGAGGGGATTCGCTCAGAGAGCGGTGCCCTCGCATCAGCCGGCAGAAACTGAATCCGTCAAGGCTGGTGAGGAGCAGATCGACGATGACCAGGCGGGGCGGTTCATTCATCACGTGGCGCCAAAGGTCGAGGCCGTTATCGTAGATCGCCAGTTCAGCGTTGGTCTGCGAGAGAACGAGTTCGAGAAGTTTGCGCTCGACGAGAGAGTCTTCTCCGATGGCGATGATCATAGCGCTAACCCCAGGGGAAGTTTGTAGTGATGGGTCTCGGCGGCGGGCTTTCGCCATTGGACCGAGCGAGATTCATCGATGATAGTGGCGAGGCCGGTTTCACTCCCCAGCCTTTTTTCGAGTCCTGGTAGAACTCCGGTTCCTGAGAGGTAGATCTCCTGAACCGGGATCGGGAAGCTCCGGGCGGTGCGAACCAGTTCTGTCAAAAACTCGGAGATAATCGGCTCGAGGTGCCCCCCGTGGCAGACGTCGGAGGAACGGATCTCGTGAAGCGCCTCCTCTTCCGAGCAGCGTCGTCCCATCTGCCAATGGTAGGTGAACTGATGAAGTCCGACAGGGAAGTCTCGGGCGATATAGGGATGCTCCCCGCTGATCAAGACAAGGTGCGTCATCTGGTCCCCTACGTGCAAGAGCATGACGGGATGTGCGGACGGGCCCCGATTGACCACGAATTCACGGACCATCGCCGTAGCCGGAACTTCGACTCCTTCCAGGATCAAGCCCTGTTTGTTAAAGCGCTGGCGCAGGCTTTCGATCGGCGCACTGAGGGCCGCCGCGAAAAAGTGGGCCCGCTGACCCACGTTGACGATGCTCGGGACCTCGAAAGTGCGAAGCTGTTAGCTCCCTTTGGGAAACGGGATTTGCCGATCCAGTTTCTCCAGGTCCAGAACGTCCTGCTCGATCAGGCCGTAGAAAATGTCTCGCCCTCGGACCAGAGTGCGTACCGACCGACCCCGTAAGGAAGCGGTGTGAGTGAACTCTTGCCATGACGAGGCCCCGTAGTTAAGGACCCGAGGGCGTTGACTGTCGACCTCGAGCCAGCTGACGTGTTCGCCCTCGAGTGTAAGACTAAGGACCGATGGGCGCCCGGTCGCTATCTTGTTGAGTAGTTCACGTATCATGAGATGACCCCCGTATATTGTTGCTGTCTGGCTCTCATGTCATCAGTAGAGCTCTTTAACTCTACACGGATGGCATTCAAAAGCTTCTCCCATCCTCCCAAACCCTCTTCGGCGGCCGTCTCCAGCGCTCCAGCGCAATAGGCCAGACCGCGGGCACCGACCGAAGCGGCCGCGCCCTTGACCTGGTCGGCAAGGGCGCGGACCGATGTCGGGTCGCCCACCAGTACGGCGTGGTCAAGGGCGGATAGCACCTCGGGTACCGAGCGGCTGAACGTTTCGAAGAGCATCCTGGCAGCCTCGGGGCCCAGCGCCTCGAGTGCGCGCACTCTTTCTTCGTCCCAGCCGCGCGGAACTTCGAAAGGAGCTTCGCTTTCCTTCGTGTTTTTCAGGATATTGGCTACGGTATCCGGACAAACGGGCTTGCCGACCAGGTGCAGATGAGTATCGTCCGAGCTGACGCTACTGGTCCAAAGGTCGTCGTCGCCAGAAACGATCAGGACCTGGGTATCTTTGCCCAGCCAGCCCTGGGACGTCATCGTTCGGTAGACCGAGGGGCCGTCGGCTCCCGGCAGGTGTCCGTCGAGGGTTACGACCTTGTAGCGTCGCCGGGAGACGTGATGGAACGCCTCCTGGTCGTCTCCAGCGGTATCGACCTGATACCCAAGGTTCGAGAGCAGGTGGGTCAGGTAGACGCGGCAGACCGGGTCGTCTTCGACGACCAGGGCTCGACCGGCCTGACCCGAAGTTGTCATCTTTCAAGCCCCCTCGATATGATAATTCTCCTATCGGCTTCCATGTTCCGGATCTAAAGCATTGGACTTGATGAAGAAACCGTGGAGAAATCTGCACAAATCTCGGCTTGCGGGATCTTTTTGCTCAGAGGATAGTAGAGCTTCTGGAGCATCGATCGGCACAAAGCGCCGTGATGACGGCCTGCACGGCCTCGCTTTGCCTGGCCAGGGAGACGCCCTCTCCGAAATCTTGCTCGGGTAGCGAAGGCAGGTGCAGAAAGCCGACTCTGGTCGAGCTTCCCTGGAAGCGGTGCAACAGCCAGTAGAAGGCCTGGTTGCAGAGAAATCCGCCAGCATCGTCGCTGAGGGCGACGGCCTCCTTCAGGCCGATCAGCGCCTCTCGAGCGGGTTCGGCCGGGAGGGTCGCCAGGAGTTGGCAGGCGCCTCCGCTCAGGATGGGGCTCGACTCGATGCGCCGGCCCGAATTGTCCGGTATGGAGAAATCGAGGCGGTTCTTAGCGACACGCTCGATCCGAAACCGCTCGCTGCCTCGAGCCTCCCCAAGAGAAAGCACCAGGCCCGGCGGTGAAGAATTCAGCGCGTTCTCTAAGGCGGTTGGGAGTCCGGCGCTGCAGACCGGTAGCAGGGCCGTGCGTAGTTCCCAGCCAGGGGGAGAGCAGAGACGCTGGAGGAGCAAACCGGATGGGTTGAGAGCGCTTCCGCCGAACGGCTCGAAACCGGTGACTAGGAGTTTCTTGATCATCGAGCGGGGCGATTCGCTTTCCCAGGAAAGCCTCCCTGGGCGGGGTGCCGCCGCTTGGGTGGGGTACGATCGGATACCCCTTGCGAGTTCTCGGGAGGGGGCTCAGGCGCCATCGGGAGAGCTAAGCTCAGGAAGGGACCCATACCCAATCCGTCGCCATCACTCCAGAAGGTCGAACACCGCGCGTTCGGCCTTCTCTTTTTCTGCTAGGAGAAAAGTCGCCGTGGGTCCTAACCCTTGCTGTAGTATTCGACCGAGCCCCAGTTGCCAGCATCCATACTGACGGTCTGAGTGCTCGCGTTCCCCTTGTTGTTGGAACCGATCAGCTGAGTGGCGCCCTGGGTGGCGACCAGTTCGATATGCTGGGTACCGTTAAAGATGGCGACGTCGCCAGGCTTGGCCTGCGCCTTGGAAACCTTCTTCCAGCCATCCTCGATCAGGTGCCCTTTCAGGATACGAACGCTCGCGTCGCCGGGCTTCTTCTTGTAGACGCCGGCGTTAGCCAGACAAGCGGAGACAAAATCGGCACAGTTGTTCGTCATCCCACCGGCGTGAGTGAAGTTGGCCATATCGTTGATCTCACCAGATTTCCGTCCCAGGTACTTCTTGGCGATGTCCACGGCGCTCGACCCGCTGGGGTCTCCAGAAGCGCCCGCCGCTGCGGCTCCACCTGCCGCGGCCGCTCCACCACCGGAGGAGCCACCCAGGAAATCGCTGATCCCGCTAGCTCCGCTACCCGAGGCGCCGCCAAAGTTGCCGACACTCGAGGCCATCGCCTGCATCTGCTTGAGCATCATCATGCTCATGACCATTCCCATGACTTCCATCATCTGGGTCATCATGCCGCTGAACATCTGCTGCTGCTGGCCCAGGGCCATCATCGACCCGTTGATGCTGTTGGGGTCGGAGCCGCCGAAACCGAGACCGCCGAGGCCGCCCGTGGCGCCGCTTCCCAGGCCGGCTCCAAAGCCGCCAAATCCCGAAGCGTTCCTTCCCGTTTGTGCCTGCTGCAGTCCGAACATCATGTTTCTCCATCTTCAAAGGTCGAGGTGATGTCCTGAGTATGCCGGGGAGGGGTGGAACGGGTGGGGAATCGGCGCCTGGCGATGTTAACAGCATGTGAACTCTTCGCTCTCGTTGGCCGGGGAGGGAAGAGCTTCAAAGGAAATGACGAGGGAACAAGCGCCGCCGGTTGAGAAGCTAGCGCTATGGCCAGCCGCCCCCCCGTTGCCCCTGCTTTCCCTTTGATCGGACGCTCGGAAGAGATGGCCCATATCCGAGCCTGGTTGGCCGATCCGGCGGTCCACCTGGTGACCCTGGTCGGGATGGGAGGGATCGGAAAGACCCGGCTGGCCCAGGAGGTCGCCGGGAGTTGGGACCAGACGCTCGTGTGGGTGCGACTCGACGACGTCACAGATGTCGAAAACTCTCTGCTCTCCCGTCTAGGCCAGACCTTAGAACTTCCGGAGTGTCCCTGGCCGGAGTGGCACACTCGCCTGGATACCGTTTTGCCAGGGCCGACTTTGATCGTCTTCGACAATCTCGAGCATCTGCGAGCGCAAGCGGCCCACCTGTCGGAACTGGTCGACCGGCACCCTCGACTGAAGCTCCTGGTCACCTCACGTTCTCCGCTACTTACTGCGGGGGAGCGCCTACTTCACCTGGACCCGCTGGACCAGCGGTCGGCGATGTCGCTGTTCCTGGAACGCGCTTTGGCGGTCCGGCCGGACTTTACGGTGGGGGAGTCCAACGAGCAGTTGTTGGAAAAACTGTGCCAGAGCACGGACGGGATCCCGCTGAGTTTAGAGCTTGCCGCGGCCAGACTACGCCACCTCGGCCTGGCCGAACTGGTCAAGTCCCTGGAAAGCGATCTGGACCTTCTTTCCGGGGGAGGACCCGACCGTCCGGCTCGGCAGCAGACGCTGACCAACACTTTGGACTGGAGCTACCGCCTGCTCAGCCCGGATGAAGCGGCGACCTTCCGTATTCTGTCGGTGTTCCGAGGCGGTTTCGACACGGAGGCGCTGAAGGCGGTGGGAGGAAGCGCGGCCCAACTGCTCTCGCTCACCGATCATAGCCTGGTTTGGGCTCAATCCAGCAGTGCGGGTGAGTCTCGCTTCACTCTTCTCGAGACGGTAAGAACGTACGCCCACGGCCTGCTCTCGCAGACGGGGGAAGGTGAAGCCTACGACCTGGCTCACGCCCGCTACTACGAAGCGCTCGCCAACCGCGTCGAAGGGTGGCGTGGAGGGCCCCAGCATCCCGATGGATTGAAGCTGTTGGCCCGCGAGCGAGGGAACGTGAACAAAGCGTTGGAAACGTTCCACCGCCTCGGTCACTATGCGGAAGCGCTTTCCCTGGCCGGGGCCCTGGGCTGGTACTGGGAGGCCTGCAGCCTTCTCCAGGAGGGGAGGGCGGTACTGGAGGGGTTGTTGGAGCGGGAGCAGAGCCCTTTGGCGCTCCACTATCTGGCCACTCTGTTGAGCCATCAGGGCGACTACGAAAGAGCGAGCGCGGCGTACCAGGGCGCCCTCGAAGGGTGGAGGGTTCAGAAGCGACGAGAGCGGGTTTCCGAAAGCCTCTCTGGTCTAGGCAAACTTCGCTTCCGCGAGGGGAACTATGCGGCGGCCAAAGATTTTTTTGTCGAGGCGCTGGCCCAGGGCGACGAGCGGCGCCAGGTCGAGGCGACCAACGGTCTGGGCAGGATCGCCTGGGTCGAGGGTCGCCTGGACCAAGCGCTACAGTTGGAGATGCGAAGTCTCGACGTGGCCCACGACTTACAGTTTCCGCTGGGAGAGGCGTGGGCTCACAACGCCCTTGGCGAGGTCTACCGCTCGCGTAAGGAGCGAGAGCAGGCGGCGCATCATTTTCGTGCTGCCGCCGAAATCTTCCGCCATCTGCACGAGTTTTCGCTGGCCGCCCTCTCCCTTCAGAACCTGGCTTATGTGGAGCTAGGACGGAGTAACTGGGAAGCGGCCGAGCGTGGATTTCAGGAGGCCCTACCGCTTTGGCGCCAGGCCGGCGCCCGCCACGGGCTTGCCCTCTGTCTGCTGGGTTTGGCTGGAGTCCTGGCGGGACGTAAGCGAGACTTGCTGGCAGCTCGCTTTCTGGGTACAGCCGACCGCCTACTCGAGTCGATCGGTGTACAGCTCGAGTCGTCGGACATGCTCGATTATAGGGAGATCGAAAGTAGCCTGGGGACTCGTCTAGGAGAGCAGTTCGCCCAGGTTCGTCAGGAGCCGGTAGCGCTAGATTTTCTGCTCTCTCAGCTTCGCCCCGAGCCACTCGCGGCGCCAGGGGCGCTGGCCGACGGGCTGACCCAACGAGAGCTTGAAGTGCTGAAGATTACCGCTTTGGGCGCTTCGAACAAAGAGATCGCCGACCAGCTTTCTATCAGCCCGCAGACGGTGATGACCCATCTAAGGTCGATCTTCCGAAAACTCGACGTGACCTCTCGGACGGCCGCGGCTCACTGGGCTATCGAACATGGTGTTCTACCTGATTTGCGGTAGAGCTGGCCTGGGGCACAATTACTCTATCAACGGGATGCCTTTTGCCGGGGAAGAGGCTATCTTTCTCTCTGGAAAGGTTGTGAAATTGTGTCAACTCTAACTCAAGATTATAAAGTCGCTGATATCTCTCTGGCCGAGTGGGGCCGGAAAGAGATCACTCTCGCCGAAAGAGAGATGCCGGGCCTGATGACCCTGCGTGCTCGCTATGGAACCTCCAAGCCGCTGTCCGATGCTCGTATCGCTGGCTGTTTGCACATGACCGTGCAGACCGCCGTACTGATCGAGACCCTGGTCGAACTGGGCGCCGAGGTCCGCTGGTCCTCTTGCAACATCTACTCGACCCAGGACGAGGCCGCCGCTGCCGTGGCCGCCGCCGGGGTTCCCGTGTTCGCCTGGAAGGGTGAAACCCTGGAAGAGTACGACTGGTGTATCGAAGAGTCGCTCAAATTCTCCGAAGGCCGCGGACCCAACATGATCCTCGACGACGGTGGCGACCTGACCAACCTCGTGCACGATAAGTACCCGGAGATGTTCAACGAGATCAAAGGTATCTCGGAAGAGACCACCACCGGCGTGCACAATCTGATCAAGCGCTTCAAGGCCGGCAAACTGCTGTGCCCCGCGATCAACGTCAACGACAGCGTCACCAAGTCGAAGTTCGACAACCTGTACGGCTGCCGTGAGTCGCTGATGGACGGACTCAAGCGCGCCACCGACATCATGATCGCCGGTAAGGTCGTCGTGGTCGCCGGCTTCGGCGACGTCGGAAAAGGCTGTGCCGACTCCGTGCGCGGAATGGGCGCTCGCGTGCTGGTCACCGAAATCGACCCGATCAACGCGCTGCAGGCTGCCATGGAAGGTTACGAAGTCACCACCATGGAGGAAGCGGCTTCGATCGGCGACATCTTCGTCACCGCCACCGGCTGCATGGACATCATCCGTTCCGAGCACCTGCTGGCCATGAAGGACAAGGCGATCGTCTGCAATATCGGCCATTTCGATATCGAAATCGATGTCGCCTGGCTCGAGCAGAACGCCAAGGAGATCAACGTCAAGCCCCAGGTCGACCTGTTCGAACTGTCCAACGGCCGTCAGATCGTTCTGCTGGCCCGCGGCCGCCTGATGAACCTGGGTTGCGCCACCGGCCACCCGTCGTTCGTGATGTCGACCTCCTTCACCAATCAGGTGCTGGCTCAGATCGAGCTGTGGACCAAGGCTGACCAGTACCCTCTCGGCGTGCACGTGATGCCGAAGCACCTCGACGAGGAAGTAGCTCGTCTGCACCTCGAGAAGCTGGGCGTCAAGCTGACCACCCTGACCGACAAGCAGTCGGACTACCTGGGTGTTCCTAAGGAAGGCCCTTACAAGCCCGAGCACTACCGCTACTAAGCTGTAGGGCGAGCCTCGAGGCCCATTCCGTCTCCTTCGGGAGACGGGGTGGGCCTTTTCTTTTTGCCCGGATTGACTCGGTTGACGATCTTTTGACGTTCGTCCGGTAGGTTATGGGGAAGAAATCACCGTGTCGTTTCCAGGGAGGGTCAAGCTATGAACATCCAATCCGCGCTGTCCGGGGTCAGTCCCGCTGTTCGTCGACCTGCGAAACCCGAAACTCAGACCGCTCCTTCGGAAGAGGTGGCACCGTCGGCCCCCCACTACAGTTTGCTCGACGGAATCACCGATGCTGGCTACTTCACTTTCAACGAACTTGTCGAAGTCGGCAAAAACGACCCGGCCCTGGCCCTTCGCTACGGCGCCACCTCGATGAGCGACCAACTGCTACAAGGGGTGGGAGAAAATGTCCGGCAGGGGTTCAACGCCGCCATCATCCCCACCATTCGCGTGTCCATTCTGGCCGCTAACGGCTATCGAGCAAAACGCACCTTCCAGGACCCCACGGCCCATCTGGCGGAAAAGGCGTTCGACACGGCGCGAGTCGTGACGGACGTGATCGGTTTAGCGGGCAGCGTGATGAAGTACGCCTTCCCCGAACGGGCGGCTCTAGGCGACACCCTCGTTGGAATCTCTTACGCTGCCGATGCGGTCAGCCACTCGGTTCGCGGGATGACTCACGGGGCTAGTCGCGCCGTGACCTGGAAGAAGATGCTTGAGGAGCGCAAGGAGGCCGGCAAGAAAAAAGAGCTACCGGTCGAGGCCGTCGCCACCGCTCAACCCTCCGTCCCTGCTCGTACGAACTCCCTCGGATAGCCCGCCGTTCTGGGTATCCGTAGGCATCCTTCGGGATAGGGCGAGCTCCTACGAAGTCTCCCTGGGCGACCCGGCAGACCGTTGATACTCTGCTCCTATGCGAAATGCAGAGACCCGATCCCCAAACCTGATGATGAACTTCTATCTGCCCTGCGTGGTGAGTGGACTGCTCCTGGCAGGATTGATCTCGATCACCTCCGTGGTTCCGGGTAGCGAAGCACCAAGTCAGCGCGTCGTCATCCTCGCGGCCCGCTAGGGCTCCGGATACCTCTTAGCCTGGCGCCTTCGCGCCAAGAATTCGCCGCACGGCGGCGATCTGCTCGGCGGTTACACCGCGAGCCCGCAGGAACGGTTCCGTTCCTCCCTCGGCATCCACGGCCTTGAATACGGCGTCCATCCAGGTCTTATCGACCTTCAGTTTGGGCGTGATCCTCATCGAGTGCAGGTAGTCGTCGTAGATGATCTCTCGAGGAGTTCCTAGCAGATCCAGCAGCAGAGCGGCCAGGATCCCCGTCCGGTCCTTCCCGGCCGAGCAGTGAAACAGCACGGGATAGCTGCCTTCACGGGAGAGCACCGTGAAGAAATCCCGAAAAAGCGGCCCGTTCTCTTCCATGTACGACTCGTAGGCGGGCAGCCCGGGGCCGCGACTCCCCGCCATCGGCCAGTGACGCAGATTGGGCACCCCTTTAGTCAGGTAGGCTTTGTCCGGGCCGTCTTTGGCAATCTCTCCGTCGAGTCGGAGTTCGATAATGGTCTTAATCCCCAACTTGCGAAGCTTCGCGGCGTCGGCAGGGGTCGCGAAGCACAAGGCGCCGCTGCGATAGACTTTCCCCTTGGCGAAGGTGCCGCCCCGAACCGGGAGTCCACCCAGTTCGCGCGTGTTGCGAGTCCCCTCGAGGACCACCTTGCGGCTCTCTGGATTCGAGGGGTAGACCTCGGCGGTGAGGGGCGAGGCGAGGGTGAGCAGGGAAAGACCGAGGACGGCCAACAGACGAATCTTCATCCCTCTCCCTTCCGTCGGAGGGTTGCCCCTTCCTCGCTGGAGAAGCCCCGGCTTATGAACGCAGAGCATTTTTTAGCCTGGCTACACGTGGCCGATCTCGAAACGACCGGAGACGAGGCGCTCCGAGAGATTCTCGAGGACGTCCTGGAGCAAGCGCCCGAAGAGCCCGACGAGTTGCTCGACCGTCTGCTCGACGAGATCGAGGACGAACTGGACGCCCCTGGCTTGGACCACGACAAAATCCTGGCCTGGCCCAAGCGCTACAAGGGCCTTCTGCCCGAGTTCGCAGAGCCGCTCAAGCAGGTTGAAGCCGAACTCGAAGAGCGGCTCGACGAGGTTCCGGAAGAGCAGGTCGAGAGCCCTCGTCTGGAGCGCTTCCAGAGCTGCTTGGAGCGGCTTCGGGGAGGCGGCGACGAGGATATCCTTCGAGCTGCCTGGTCCGAGATGGAAAGCCTGGAGAGGGGTCTAGCCGAGGCTCAAGCCGAGTACGAGGCCGAAGGTTTCGACCCCCAGGCGGTCTCGGCGGAATCGGTGGCGGGTCACCGCTATCTGTTAGAAGGCTTCGAATGCTGGTTCGAAGCTTTCGACCTGGCTAAGGTAGGACAGGCGGAGGAGGCGCTGGAGCGGGCCGCCGAGGGCAATCGACTCTTTCGCGTGGTGGCCGAATGGACCAGTGAGGTGACGGAAAGCTGAGTTGGCATCCGAGCCGTTCCGCAGAGGCCGCAGCCACAGGCTCCGGCCAAAAAAGAGAAAGCCCCGGATTTACCCCGGGGCTTTCTTTCGAGTTGAAGCGAACGGCTTATCCGCGCGAGGTGCCGCCCTGGTCCAGCGGGATCATCGGAAGACCAGAGAAGGGGCATTTCTCGCCCGTCTGCCAGGTCTGCACCTGGGGATAGGTCGGGCTCTGGAACTTCTTAGCCCTCGGAATCCCGTTGGCGCTGACGATCCAGCTATCTTTGACCGTCCAGCGGCCGTCTTCGCGAGCGACGAAGAACTCGAGTCCGACGCTCGAAGGGATAGTGTTCTCTCCCAGGGTGCCTTCGAAGCCGGTGACCACGCTGTAGTGGTTGGCATCGAGAGAGTAGACCGCAGGGGCCTGCGTCAGGTCCAGACTCCAGACCTGGTTACCGAAGGCCGGGTCGACGATCTGGAAGCGGCCGTCTTTGGAGTTGCTTTCGACATAGGTCGAGATCTGAGCCAGCATCTCTTGTTCGAGGGAGACCGGAGCTACCGGTTGGGTGCTGGCCACCTGGTTGTCCATCACCGGAGCGGAGCGGTAATCGCTCTCTTCGCCGTAAACGAACGGCTGCGCATAGTCGATGCGGGCGTAGTCGTAGTACGTGTACGGACGAGCCACAAAGAAGCCCAGGCTCAGGAACGGGCTGTAGCAGGGGGCATAGAAACGGTTGGCACGACGGTAGTTGTAGTTCGAGTAGAAGTACGGGTCGTAGCAGTTGTTGTTGTAGCGCGGAGCACGGTTGACGTAATAGTTGTTGTTAACGTAAACCGGACCGTTGTTGACAGGCTGCACGACCGGTGGACGATATCCGTTGTTCCCACGCATCGGGCTGACGCCCATCACGCGGGTCGCCGTGGTGCCGTTGGGCAGTCGGACGGTCGAGTTCGTGGCGCCCAGCGAGCCGCCAGGAGCGTAGCCGCGTACACCGCTGCCGTTCGGTGTGTACACCCGCGCTGCCGTGGGACGGATCCGTCCAGGATAGCTACCCGGAGCCGAGCCCGAGACGACCGTCGAGGTACGGTTCTGGGAGGGAGGGCTGACCTGGCGTCCTCCGTTCCTGGTGTAGCTGGTCACGCCTGGCGAGTATCCGTTGACGCGGCGACCGCCGTCCCTGGTGTAGCTGGTCACCCCGCGACCCGAGGATCCGGGAGTGTAGGCTGCGCCGTTCGAGCGAGTCGGTTGCGGTACGGTCTGCCGGGTGAGCGGCGCCCGGTAGTTGCTGCGGCTGGAGCCGTTGGAAGGGCGGCTGTAGCTTCGCGTGGGAGCGCTGGCCCTGGGCGTCGAGCGTGGCTGGCTGTAGCTACGGCTGGGGGCGCTGTAAGAGCGTGTGGGCGCGCTATAGCTTCGTGAAGGAGCCGCAGAGCGGCCCGGCATAGAGCCAGTGACTCGTGTCGAACCGCCCCCACGGACGCCGCGAACCCCGGTGGGTTGAGCCTCTCCCGGCTGCGCGGAAACGAGCAGCAAGACAGGCAAGAATAAGGAAAGAACCTGAGCTTTCGTTAACATAAATGACCTCTCGGTCTCATTATATTCCACAGGCTGCCGATGTTTTCAAGCGCCTGTGTGAACTTTTGGACCGAAAGTGTTAACCCGAAAGGTAGGCTATCTGTTCCAACCTGCTGGTAGGGAAAACCCCTAAATCCCCTGGGGGGAAGTAGGATGACCGAATCTTGGCCCCGCGCGGGGCGATCGCTAATCTAGAGTCAGGAGCCGGTAGAGGCCGGCGAGTCTGCGGGAGAAGGAGAGTTGCCAGCCGTGTTTGCCTTTCTCAAGGGGATTTTTCGATCGCTAACCCCCAATTTTCCCGTCATCCATCCGCTCGAATTCAGCGACGGACTCCTGGCCTTTCGCTGCGATGCGAGCCTGCCGTTCGAGCGGCTGACCGTGGCCTCGCTGACCGCAGGCGGAGCGATTACGGCGCGCCTGGAAATTTTCTCCTACGACGATGCGAACCGTGTCTATCGCGCTCAGCTCGAGGACTGCCAGCAGACTCTGGACCTGATGCAGCTTCCCGCTCGGGCGACTCGGCGCTTACCGCTCGCGGTCCGAGTGTCTTCCCGTCAGCTCCCGCAATACTTCGCCTTGACCGAAGAAGTCTCGACCTGCGGTGTTCGCCTGGTCACGGCGTCAGCGCTTCGGGAAGGAACGCTGCTGGAGATGAGTCTGGACCTCGACGACTCGGCCCTTCCTGTTCTGCAGGTCCAGGGAGAGGTCCGCTGGAGCGCCATGAAGGGCGACGGTAGGTACCACTCGGGGGTCCGCTTTTGCGCGATCGACGGTCCGAGCCAGCGGGCCCTGGAGCGCTACATCGAGCAGCGCCTGGAAAGCCACCGAACGGTTCACGGCGAAGGCTGAGCCGGCGGGGTCCGAGTAGGCCGAGAGGCCGGGGGCGCCGAGGGGGCGGCCGGAGCGCTGCTCCCCGACGAACTGGGCGTCTTCGGTTTTGCATCTTTGGCCTTCTTCGGGCGCTTCCAGGGGGCTCCGGGGCGATTGATCGTAAACGCTTTACGCAGACGCTGCCCGGCGAAATCCTGGGCCTTCCTGGCTTTCGCCACGACGGCGCCGGTGCCGAAGAAATCGGCAGTGACGCCGCTGTACAGGCCGAGCTGGGAATTGACTGCGTTGTTTTCCAACAGTCGATGATAAGCCTGGCCCTCCCAGGCAGCGGGGTCGAGTTCGGCCACGATCACGGTGGCCGAGGGCAGGTCAGCCACCGGTTTGTTCAGCAGGGAGACATAGGGCGATTTGGCCTGCTCCTTTTTGCTGAGGTAGTTCTTATAGAACCACTGCATATCGGCTTTAGAATAGGGCCGAGCGTTGGGGTTCTTCTGATACGAGTCGGAGTCGAAGCGGGGCGAGGTCAGCGGACAGATCAGCAGTTGGTGAAGCGGCGCTGTGGTGCGGTGCTCCATCGCCATCAGGCACACGGCAGCCGCCAGAGAGGCTCCGGACCCTTCGCCGGCGACGGCAACCCTGCGAGGGTCGCCGCCCAGGGCCTTGGCCTCTTTGACCACATCGTTGAAGGCCGCGTAGGCGTCTTTGACGGCGGCAGGGTAGGGATGTTCTGGGGCCTGCCGGTAGCCCACGGACACGACGATACAGCCGGCCGAGTTCGCTAACGCTCGAGCCGAGGCGTCGTACTGTTCCAGCCCTCCCAGCACCCAGCCTCCGCCGTGGAAATAGGCGAGCACGGGGAACGGTCCGGTGCCGGCGGGGGTGTAGACACGGGCAGGGAGTGGGCCAGCGTCGCCCTCGATGGTGAACGATTCGACCCTGGCTACGGGCTGCGGAGCGGTCGGCTTGCCGAGCTTCTTGAGCAGCACTTCGACAGCCGCGCTGAGAGCTGGCTGGGATCTGGCGTGGGCTGGGCTCATGCTCGATACGGGCCGGCCTCCCATGCCTGCCCAGACCTGGAGCAGGCGTTGCATGTCGGCGTCGGGCTGGGGCGGCGCGGCCCACAGCGAAGTCGACAGAAGGAGCCCGAGGGCGACGGTTTTCAGGGTTTGTCTCAAGTTCGTGGCGGCTTTCTATCCCTCAGGGAGTTCCGGTTTGGCACCCAAGTATAGGCCGAAATCGTTCTTCGCGCTACCCGTCCAGGGGAGGCGTCGTGAGGAAGCGAAAAGCCGCTTTATGTTAGAACCGCCGCCAGGCCTGGGACTGGGACGCAACTGCCTCCGATGCCAGGGGCGGATGGAGCCGGGGTTTCTGGCCAATCCGTCGCCGGAAGGGAGCCTGCAGGTGGCCTGGCATCCAGGTTCGCCTCGCTCGGAGCAGGTGAGCTACCTGGGTATCGAGGTCAGTCGTTCCTGGGAAGTCCGGCTCGACCCGGACCTGTTAGAGCCGGTGAC
Organism: Vulcanimicrobiota bacterium; assembly: GCA_023447635.1. Classification (GTDB taxonomy): domain Bacteria; phylum Vulcanimicrobiota; class Xenobia; order Xenobiales; family JADMJV01; genus JAEXNA01. Next base: position 14,651 of record JAEXNA010000209.1, read on the forward strand.
TCAGTACCGCTGCTCGTCCTGTGGCTTTTTGGAGGCTTACGCCCACTGAGGGGGAGACCTGATGGGGCCGGCCGGGTTGAAGATTCGAGATTCTTGGAACAAGTGAGGAGACGCCATGTGCCGCAATATCAAGACCCTTTTCAATTTCGAACCTCCCGCCAGCGACGATGAGGTCCGAGCGGCGGCGGTGCAGTTCGTGCGCAAGCTTTCCGGCTTCACCCAGCCGTCTGAGGCCAACCGTCCCGCTTTCGAGCAGGCCGTCGAGGAGGTGACCGTGGCGGCACGGCGCCTTTTGGAAGGGCTACAGACCAGCGTTCCCCCCAAAGACCGCGAGGTGGAAGCGGCCAAAGCCAAAGCCCGCTCGGTCCTACGTTTCGGGCGTTGATTCGAGCCGTTTCGGCCGGCGACGCAAGGTGGAGGGGAACGCTAGGGCTGGACGAATGTCCGCCTCATGATCACTCTTACCGACCGTGCCGACGGTAGCGTCCTCTGTAGCGCCAACCCTCAAGAGTTCCACGTCATTCAGCAAAAACTCGTCTTAGAGTCCGAGCAAGACTTTGACTACTATCTGACCGACAGCACTCTCGAGATGCTGACGGAAGCCGGCCTCCCTGAGCATATCGCGCAGGCGTTTTCCGCTCGAATGCGCGACCGTGGGCTGGATGTGGGCTGGGAGCACCACCGAGACGGGTCGGTCGTCGTTTCGGGTAGCGTGGTGGATTCCGAGGTGCACCCCCTGGGCGGCGTTCGTGTCGATCTCCTGCAGGGGAGCAAGTTGCTGGCCTGGACTTACGCTCGGGAAGATGGAACCTTTTCGCTTTCGACGGGCACTGATCTGCACGGTTTCCGTCTGCGTTTTCTGAGTCGCGGCGACCTGGTTCTTCGGGAGCAGTCGGTTGCGGCCGAGGGAGACCAGGGCCAGGTCGAACTGCAGACCGTCGCCGGGTTCGTGACCAATGGGGAGGGGGAACCGCTGGCCGGCGTCAACGTTCTTCTGGCCGATTGGAGGAGCCGCTCGGAAGACTGGGAGGACGAGACCTCCTGGTCAGCCCTGGGTGGGCAGCGAAGCTGGAGCGACAGCGATGCCGGGGGAAGGTTCTCTATCCCGGTTCACTTTCCTGAAGATATCGGACCGCTCGAGATCGAGCTAGAGTTGACGACCCTGCAGGGTCGAACTCTGGAGTCGGTGGTGCTGACCGTCGATCCCGAGAACGGATTCGAAGCTGGTGGGGTCACGGCCTACGCGCTGCCCGAGTCGATAGAACAAGAGGCTGCCGAGTAGGCGGGGCCCCGGATGAGTGAGTCCGTCGATGCGGTGATCGTCGGTGCCGGCTTGTCGGGTCTGGTCGCGGCGTGCGAACTGGCGGACGCTGGTCGGCGAGTGGTGGTGGTCGAGCAGGAGCCGCCGCCTTACCTGGGGGGGCAAGCGTTCTGGTCGCTCGGCGGCCTGTTCATGGTCGACACTCCAGAGCAACGCCGCATGGGGATTCGCGACAGTCTGGAGTTGGCCCACAGCGACTGGTTGGCCACGGCGGGCTTCGACCGCCCGGAAGACGCCTGGCCACGACGCTGGGCCGAAGCCTACCTGGACTTTGCTGCGGGTGAGATGCGCCCCTGGCTACACGGCATGGGGCTGCGCCTCTTCCCCGTGGTCGGCTGGGCCGAACGGGGAGGGGTGGACGCCCTGGGCCAGGGGAATTCGGTTCCGCGTTTCCACCTGACCTGGGGGACCGGACCTGGTGTGGTCGAGCCGTTCGAGCGTCGAGCCCGAGAGGCCGAATCGGACGGTCGGATCCGGTTCTTGTTCCGTCATCGAGTCGACAGTGTGACCACCCAGGGCGGGGCGGTGACCGGCGTTTCGGGCAGCGTTCTTCGTCACGACGCGGTCGAACGGGGCGTCGCTTCAAGTCGAGAATCGGTGGGAGAGTTCGCTCTTACCGCCCAGACAGTGATCGTCGCCTCGGGCGGGATCGGGGGGAATCTCGATCTGGTTCGCCGGTTCTGGCCCGGTCGTCTTGGCGAAGCTCCGCAGCGCATGCTCTACGGTGTACCGGCCCACGTCGATGGGCGGATGATGGAGATCACAGAAGCGGCCGGCGGTCGGCTGATCAATCGCGACCGCATGTGGCACTACGTCGAGGGGATCGAGAACTGGAATCCGATCTGGGCCCGTCACGGTATCCGCATTCTTCCCGGACCCTCCTCGCTGTGGCTCGACGCCAGCGGCAAGCGCCTTCCGCCTCACCTTTATCCGGGAGCCGACACTCTGGGGACGCTGGCCCACCTTCGGAGCAGCGGATTTGACTACTCATGGTTCATCACCGACCAGAGTATCGTCAAAAAGGAGTTCGCCCTGTCCGGTTCTGAGCAGAACCCCGACTTCACCGGCAAGAGCTGGTGGCTGACGGCTCGTCGTGCCGTTGGGAAGAAGGCCACCGGGCCGGTGGAAGCGTTCAAATCCCGAGGGGTCGACTTCGTGGTCAGGGATAATTTAGACGACCTGGTTCGAGGGATGAACGAACTGAGTGGGGAGGACCGACTCGACGTGTCGAGCGTGGCCCGTCTGGTCAAGGCCCGCGACCTGCAGTTCGATAACCCGTTCGGCAAAGACCATCAGGTGCTGGCGCTGCACAACGCGCGGAAGTCGTTAGGCGATCGCCTGGTGCGGACGGCCAAGCCGCATCGCCTGTTGGATCCTGCTCACGGTCCGTTGATCGGGGTCCGCCTGAATTTGCTGACGCGTAAGACACTCGGGGGGTTCGAGACGGACCTCGAGTCGCGCGTGCTGGGGGTCGACGGCGCTCCCGTTCCTGGCCTCTATGCCGTCGGCGAGGCCGCAGGCTTCGGCGGGGGTGGGTATCACGGCTATCGCGCCCTGGAGGGGACCTTCCTCGGCGGCTGCCTGTTCACGGGCCGTCGGGCCGGGCGGTCGGCTGCGGCCTCGATGCTATAGCGTCTGATCTTCCTCGGTCAGGCGGAACAGCCAACGAGGCACCCGCCGACGGTAGTCCAGGTAGGCTTCCCCAAAGCGCTCCTCCAAGATCCTCTCCTCCGGGCGGATCTGGAACTGGGTGATCACGGCAGCCCAGAGCCCCACCACTCCGAAGGCGACGACGTTCTGCAGCAACACAGCCCATCCCACCAGAGTCAGCAGCATGCCTACATACATTGGGTTGCGAGTGACTCCGTAGATACCGCCGTCCACCACCGAGGTGGTGCTTTCGGGGTGCATCGGGTTGACCGTCGTCTGGGCGCGGCGCATGGCTTGCACCCCGGCCACCGCGACCGAGAGCCCCAGCCCTACCAGAGTCGGCGAGAAGGCTCGTGCGAAAGGGAGGTGGATCGAATACTGGGGTAGCCATACGCTGACGGCCTTCATGAGTCCGGCGCATGCGGCGGCCCACACGAGCGGTGGGATCTTCAGTTCGAGACCCTGAGCCATCACCTCGTCGGCTTCGCTCTGTTCTATCGGGCTCCTACTCATCAAAACACTCCTCGGCCAGCGCCCGATTGCCCAGAACCAGTAAGATGTCGCCCTTCTGCACCAATGCGGTAGGGGGGGGCGAGACTTGCGGTTCGGCGTCGCGCTTGATGGCCAACACGTTCATACCGTACCGCTCGCGCAGATTCAACTCGATCAGCGTCTTGCCGGCAAATTTTTCGGGAGCCGGCATCTCGAACATGGACTGGGTCACCGTGAGGTGCAGCACTTCGGTGACGTGAGGGGCCAGGAAGTCCTGGGCCAGGCGCTGCGCCATATCGCGTTCGGGGTAGACCACGCGGTCGACTCCTAGCTTTTCTAGAGCGCGGCCGTGCAGGTTGGTACTGGCCTTGGCGATCAGCTGCTTGACCCCCATCTCTTTGAGGAGCAGCGTTGTCATGATGCTGGACTGGATGTCGCCGCCGATGGCGCAGACGACGAAGTCGAAGTGCTCGGGGCCGATCTCTCGAAGCACGTTCTCTTCGGTGGCGTCGGCGATCATGACATGGGTCACGTCCTCGGCCACCTCTTCGGTCGCGTCTTCCCGCGAGTCCATCGCCATGACTTCCATGCCGCCGGCCACCAGGGCTCGAGCCAAACTTTGGCCGAACCGTCCCAGGCCTATGACCAGGACCTGTCCGGCGCGAGATTTCTTTTTCATTGCTTGTTCATCCAATCAGTACGTCTTCGGTAGGATAGCGAATCGGGTTACGGCGTCGCGGCCGCAGCAGATTCATAGCCAGGGTGAGCGGGCCGACCCGTCCTACTACCATGGCCAGGCAGATCAGGATCTTCGAAGCGGGGGAGAGTTGAGCGGTGATGCCGGTCGAGAGCCCCACGATAGCCAGGGCCGAGGTTGTCTCGAAGAGGATATCCTGAAACGGGATCGCCTCCATGAAGTTCAGCACGAAAGCAAAGGCCAGCAGACTGAGGAAGGCGATCACCGTCATCGCCAGCGCCTGCATCACCAGAGACGGCAGCAGTCGCCGTCCGAACGCCTCGACATCTTCTCGTCCACGGATCTGAGACCAGGCGGCCAGCACCAGGATAGCAAAGGTTGTCGTCTTCAAGCCGCCGGCTGTGGACCCGGGCGAGCCGCCGATAAACATTAGCGCCATCATAAGCTGCAGCGTTTCGGGACGAAGGTCGCCGATGTTGATCGTGCTGAGCCCGGCCGTCCGCGAGCCGGCGTGGAAGATAGGGATCATCACCTGCTCTAAAAGGCTGCGGCCGTGCAAGATCCCGCCGTGGGTGGATTCGAAGAGGAAAAAGAGGGCTGCTCCCCCCACCGTCAGGATGGCCGTGAACGCCAGGACCAGGCGACTGTGAACGGACATCCGGTTGCGCCGACCCGAAGCCGACCAGATGACGTCGCGCACCACGGCGTAGCCCAGTCCGCCCGCGACCACAAGAAGAAGGATGACCCCATTGACCAGGGGATTTCCGACATCGCCGGCCAGACTGTCTGGCCAAAGGGAAAACCCGGCGTTGCAGAAGGCCGAGGCGGAATGAAAAAAAGCGTAGTAAGCGCCCAGAGCGCCAGGCACCTTGTGATGCCAGCAAAACCAGAGAAGCACGGCTCCCAGTACCTCGATGACCAGCACGAAGGCGACCACGTTCAGGGCCAGTCGGCCGGCTCCAGCCATCGACATCCCCGGTAGCTGTTCTTTCATCAGGAGGCGGTGCCGTAAGCCTAATTGCCCCCCGAGCAGCATGATCATGGTGCTCGACCAGAGCAGCATCCCCATACCGCCGATCTGGAACAGGATGAGGATGATGAAGGTCCCAAAAAGTGAGAACCCGCTGCCCGTGTCGACCACCACCAGCCCGGTCACGCAGAGCGCTGAGGTGGCGGTGAAGAAAGCGTCGAAGAGCGATACCTCGGCGCCTGCCGCGTGACTGATCGGTAGGGAGAGCAGGAAAGTCCCCAGGGCGATCAGCCCCAACAGCGCCAATATGGCCAGTTGAGACGGCGTCAGTCCACCTTTGGAATGGGGATTTCCGAGCATGGGTCGACGGTTCTCTCGGAGCAGGTTGGAGTCCTGGACGGTCCGTCGGGCCAACGCAGGAGGGCCGCACCGGGCCACGCGGAATGCCTTCCGACGATGCTGATCTGGATTCATGCGCCGAAAGGCTTTCGCCCCAGCAACTGGGTGGATATGTTGTGCGACATCGACGAAGCGTTCGACCTCGACCGCCACCTGCTGGACCCTTGCTATATCACGGTCGAATCGGTTCGCCACTACGTGCTACAGGTGCGCTGTTCACTGCTCGACCAGGACGATCCTCAACGCGGTACCCGCGAGGCGCTTTTCCGCGAAGTGATCGACCGCGTGGCGGCTCTGGGCCTCAACGTGACCGTGCCCGACGAGTTTGGCGCCGCCTATCCGGCCTGGTGGGAATGGTTGCGGAACTTTTGCGCTGAGAAAAAAATCCCGCTGCGAATTCACGACTCTCAGCCATCGGCCTAGCGAAGATTGTTCGACGGGAACGCAGCGCAACGGATCAGACCTCTGCAGGTTAAAGTAGCAACTGTTACAGAAAAGGATTTGCTATGATACCGTTTTCGCTTCTGGACCTTGCTCCTATCCCTCAAGGCCTTTCCGCCTCCCAAGCGCTCGCCAACAGCCTCGATCTCGCTCGGCACGCCGAGCGCTGGGGCTACCACCGCTTCTGGCTGGCCGAGCATCACAATATGCCGGGCATTGCCAGCGCGGCCACCTCGGTGGTGATCGGTCACGTGGCCGGCGGCACCAAGACGATCCGCGTGGGGGCGGGCGGGGTAATGTTACCAAACCACGCTCCGCTGGTGATCGCCGAACAGTTCGGCACGCTCGAAGCGCTCTACCCCGGGCGGATCGATCTGGGCCTGGGGCGCGCGCCAGGTTCCGACATGCTAACGGCGCAGGCTCTGCGCCGAGACCCTATGAGCGCGGCCGATACCTTTCCTCAGGACGTGGAAGAGCTACAGCGCTACTTCAGCCACGAACCTGGCCGCATCCAGTCGGTCCCGGGGACGGGGCTCGAGGTGCCGATCTGGCTACTCGGGTCGTCACTCTTTTCGGCTCAGTTGGCGGCTCTCAAGGGACTGCCGTTTGCCTTTGCCTCGCACTTCGCACCCACGCTTCTGGAGCAGGCGGTCGAACTGTATCGCAAGCACTTCCGACCTTCCGAAGCCTTAGACAAGCCCTACTTCATGCTCGCAGCCAATCTGTTTGCGGCCGAGACGGACGAAGAAGCCGAGCTTCTCTTCACCTCCGTACTGCAGCAGTTCATCGCCCTTCGCACGGGTAAGCCCGGGCCTGTCCCGCCGCCCCGAGCTGACCTGGAGTCGCAGGTGCACCCGAGTTTCTTGCTGGCAGCACGGCAGGCCCTGGCCTTCTCGGCCGTCGGGTCGCCAGAGACCGTGCAGCGTCGCCTGGAGGCGATGATCGCGACCACCGGTGCGGACGAACTGATCCTGACGGGTCAGATCTTCGACCACCAGGCGCGCCTGCGATCCTTCGAGATCGGAGCCCAGGTGCGCGAGCGGATGGTCCAGGCCGAAGCCCAGACCTGTCCGCCTTAGTCGAAGTCGCGCTGGCGCAGGGTCAGCACGGGCTGTCCGTCGTCGAGCAGGGTCAGTTGGATCCGCTCGCGGCGGAAGCCGTCGACCTGCTCCAGCGCCCGGGTCAGCCGCGCCTCCTGCTCCATCAGTTCGGGGCTCCCGGCCATACGAGTGGTGACCAGCGGTCCGAAGCGCAGACGGGCATCCTCGATGAGGTAGCTGCCCGAAAGATGGTTGACTCCCGTCCGCCCTGCTAGCCGGCCGTCCGAGCCGAACTGCAGGTAGGCTTCGCCCTGGGCGGGCTGGCCGGCGATCTCCGTAACCAGCCATTCCGAGCCCGAGAGCGCGTCGAACCGCTCGGCCATCCAGCCGGCGTGAGCGGCCGTCGCCGTGACGACGAGCGCGAAGAGTGTGATGAGATAACGTTTCATGGTCTGTGTCCTTTTCTCCCCGACACAGGCTCCCGTCGCGACCTGGCCGGGGATCTTCCCGACCCGGTCGCTCTCTGCCTCAGCTCTGGATAGGGATCCAGATTTCTATGCCGCCTGACATGGTCTCGAGGTCAAAGTCCTCGGTGTAGCGCTCGAAGAACGGGGCGTTAGCGGGCTGATGGCCAGAGTTGGGCAACCATTTGCTCCAGATCGCCTCGCAGGTCGCGCCCAGGGTCGTCACGTCGCCGCCGTGGTGGAAGATGGCGTATCGCTGGGCCGGCAGAGCGACCTTTTCGACCCCTTCAGGCAGCTTGACGTCGTCGGCCACCTCGACACCGGCCAGATAATCGAAGCCCCCATCGGCCCCGCCCCAGCAGACGCCGAACGAGTCGGGGCCTTTCGCGGGAAGCTGAGGTCGCGCTTTTTCCAGGGCGCACCAGAGTTGTGGGATCTCCGAGCGGGTCGCGGCCGTGAAGTGACCTTTAGGGCCGGCGATCAGGCGCTCGGCCCCGACTTCCCAGCGCGGGAGACCGAGTTGATAGGCAGCAACCTCGGCGGCCTGGCGCTCCTCGCGCTCGCGCAGTTCGGGGGTGAACTCCTCGCCAAAATCTTCCGGACCGTAGAGGGGCCGAATTTCGATCTCGGAAGGTCCGGGCATAGGATTCGGGCACTTTTTGACCCAGTCGATCGCCTCTGCCAGAGAGGCCACCTGCCAGATCCAGTAGCCCGCAACCAGCTCCTTGGTTTCGGCGAACGGCCCGTCGACCACCGAGCGCGAGGCGCCGTCGAAGCGCACTCTGGCTCCCTGGCTGGATGGCTTGAGGCCGTCGCCGGCCAGGATGATCCCCGCCTTGATCAGCTCTTCATTGTAGTCGCCCATCTCTTTGAGCGCCTGCTCGGTGGGCATGATGCCCGCTTCGGAATCGGCGGTTGCTTTGACTAAAACCATGACTTTCATCGGGGGAACCTCTTTCTGAACTTTGCTTTCACCTGGTAGTCGTCGAGAGGCGCTCGAGATCGACAGGTCGGCTCAGAAATTATCCGGGAGCGACGATTTCGAGATGGGGCAGGCCGGCCAGTTCAAAGACCGGGCGAACTTCGACCGTACCGCGCTGGGCCCCAGGAATACGGGCCGCGATCTCGGTCGCTTCTTCGATGCTGTCGACATCGATCAGGAAGTAGCCGCCGAGTTGCTCGTAGGTTTCGGCAAACGGGCCGTCGGTGACCAGGCGTTTCCCTTCGCGGATGCGGATGCTGGCGGCCGAGGTGACCGAGTGCAGAGGAGAGGCGCCCAGGTATTTCCCCTGAGCGTGCAACTCCTGGCAAAGCTCGGCGGATTCGGCCATACAGCGAGCGCGCTCGTCCTCGCTCCAAACACCTTCGTCGCTATAGATCAACAGCATGTACTTCATTGCGCTTCTCCTTGATTTCCTTGAGTTCGGCCAGGCGGCGCTCGAGAAAGCGCCGCTCGGGCTCCTGGGTGGCCAGTTCCAGGGCCAGACGGTAAGCTTCGGCGGCCTGGTCTACCTCTCCCAGGCGCCGGTGCAGGTCGGCTCGGGCGGCCTGGGCAAGGTGATAGCCCGTGAGTTCTCCCCGCTCGAGAAGCGCGTCGATGGCCTGAAGTCCCGTTCGAGGGCCGTCTCTCATGGCGAGAGCGACGGCCCGGTTCAGTTCCACCACAGGGGACGGCTCGGCTCGGAGTAGCAGGTCGTAGAGGGCCACCACCTGAGCCCAGTCGGTCTCCTCCGCGCGAGCAGCCTCGGCGTGCACGGCCGACAGCGCTGCCTGGATGGCGTAGACGCCGAAGTTTCGAGAGGACAGCGCCTGCTCCACCAGGGCCTTCCCCTCGGCTATCAGGCTCTGATCCCACAGGCTGCGGTCTTGCTCTTCGAGGAGCACGAGGTCCCCCTCGGGGGTGGTCCGAGCGGTCCGTCGCGACTCGTGCAGCAGCATCAGCGCCAACAGACCCATCGACTCGGCATCGGGTAGCAGTTCCAGAACCAGGCGTCCCAGACGGATCGCTTCGGCGCAGAGGTCGGCCCGGATAGCTTCAGGTCCCGACGAGGATGAGTAGCCTTCGTTGAAGACGAGGTAGACTACGGACAGCACAGAGTCGAGCCGTTCGGGAAGATCCTCGACCTCGGGGATCTGGTAGGGGATGCCGGCGGCGCGAATCTTGGCTTTCCCTCGAACGATGCGCTGAGCCATCGTGGTGCTGGTCACCAGAAAGGCGCTGGCAACCTGTTCGGTGGTCAGGCCGCAGACTTCTCGCAGGGTCAATGCGATCTGGACGTCGGGGGCAAGCGCTGGGTGGCAGCAGGTGAAGATCAGGCGCAGTCGGTCGTCCTCAACGTCAAGATCGTCCCGGAAAGCCGACTCCTGCTGAAGGTCCTCTTGTTGGAACGCCAAGTCTTCGAGTTTGTCCCGAAAGCGAGCGTTGCGCCGGATGCTGTCGATAGCCCGAAAACGGCCGGTCGACACCAGCCAGGCGCGAGGGTTCCTGGGGACCCCGTCCTCTGCCCACTGCTTGAGAGCGACCGCAAAAGCGTCGTGCATCGCTTCTTCGGCCAGGTCGAAGTCGCCGAGTAGCCGCACCAGCGTTGCGAACACGCGGCGCGACTCTTGTTGATAGAGGTCGGTGATCAGGTCGCTGAGTTCGGGCACTCTTCGGGCTTTCTCACGCAACCTCGCGACGCCTCCCGTTCTGGCATAGTTGACTGGGTCAACTATGTGATGTAGGGTGGCAACTATGGAGAATGAGCTGCCCACCGCCACAGTGCGGCGTTTTAACCGCGGTTACACCCGCCTGATCGGCGTGCTAGAAGAAAGCATGCATCGCAGCGCTTTCACCTTGACCGAAGCTCGCGTGCTGTGGGAACTGGCCCATCGCAAGGAGGCATCCGCCAGTGAGATAGGGCAGGCGCTGGGTCTGGATGCCGGCTACCTGAGTCGGCTTCTCAAGCGTCTGCAGAAGGAGAAGTTGGTCTCCCGGCAACGTTCGCCTCACGATGGACGACAGAGCGTACTAGCCCTGACCGCAACCGGTCGCCGGGAGTTCGAGCTTCTCGACAGCGCCTCCGAACAGCAGATCGTCGAACTGCTGACCCCGCTCGGCGTCGACGAGCGGGCTCGCCTGGTCGCTGGCATGCGGGACATCGAGCAGCTTTTACTACCGAACCCCGAGGCGTCGACCGTGTGCTTGTTGAGGGAGCCGAACCCGGGCGAACTGGGTTGGATCGTGCAGCGACACGGCGAACTGTACGCCCGGGAGTTCGGCTGGGGAGAGAAGTTCGAAGGCCTGGTGGCGGGAGTGGTAGCGAGTTACGCAGCCTCTCATGACCCGGCACGAGAGCGAGTCTGGATCGCCGAGATGGACTCCAGCCCGGTGGGCTCGGTCATGCTGGTTCGGCAAACCGAAGAGATCGCTCAGCTTCGGCTGCTTCTGCTCGACCCCCGAGCCCGCGGGCGGGGGCTGGGGAAGGCGCTGGTCGAGGCCGCCGTGGCCTTTGCCAGGAAGGCGGGGTACCGCCGTATCTATCTGTGGACCCAGGGTCAGCTGGAAAGCGCCCGGGCTATTTACAAAGGCGCGGGCTTCGTCCGCATCAGGGAAGAGCTACATCATCACTTTGGCACCCCCGTGCTGGGAGAAGAATGGGAGAAAGAGCTATGAGTTTAGAGATCGTCGATTACCGCCCGGAGTTCGCTGCGGCGTTCCGGGACATCAATCTGGAATGGATCGAGACGATGTTTTCAGCCGAGGCGCTGGACCTGGAAGTGCTGAACCACCCCGACCGCCACATCCTGGAGCCGGGAGGTCAGATTCTGGTCGCGCTGCTCGAAGGTCAGCCCGTCGGGGTCGGCGCCTTGATGTGCACCGGGCCGGGGCGCTACGAGCTGACCAAGATGGGGGTTCGACCTGCGGCCCAGGGGCACAAGGCAGGAGCTCGCCTGCTCCTAGCGCTGGTCGAAAGAGCGCGGCAGCTGGAGGCGGACGAGCTTTATCTTCTCAGCAGCACAAAATGCGAAGCCGCCGTGCACCTCTACGAGAAGCACGGTTTCGTCCACGATGGCGATATCATGGAGCGTTTCGGGAAAAACTACCAGCGGTGCAACGTGGCGATGAGTTATCCCTTGAGCGCCGAGGCTAGCCGCGCGGCCCGTTGAGAAGGAGTTCCCCGGAGCTTGCCGGCATCTCCAGCCATTCTCCGCGCGCTTCGACGGGGCGACCCGCGAAGCG
>JAEXNA010000220.1 GCA_023447635.1 Vulcanimicrobiota bacterium
GGCGGGCCGCCGCGACGAGGGCGGCGACGCGCCGGGGGGCGCGCCGCGGGCGGCCGCGCGGCCGCGCGGGCGGTGGTCAGCGCGCTATCGCTCGAAGTCGTCTGGGAGGGGATCACCTGAGGCACCAGGCGCGGCTGCGCCCACACCAGCAGCGCCGCCAGCAAGGCGACCGGTGCGGCGTAGACCCAGGGGCCGTGAGAGAAAAGCGTGGTCCAGCGGGATGAGGGTTTCATAAGTTTGCGTCTCCTATTGGGGGTGTCTGCTCCTTTAGACTAAAGGGTCGGACGGTCGAGATCTTGCCGGCGAAGTGGGCTTAATGTCCAAAAACTGTCCCCGTGACTCTGTTCTTGCCGATTTTTGCTTTGCGCGTGGTCGGCGAACGGTTTCTCGTTTATACTTCAACCGTGCGCGTTTTGCGGAGGCCACAGGGACTGGCCTTGTTGCTCGAGATCGTGGTGGGGCTGGGCGTTTTCGCCGCCGCCTTGCTGTTCATCATGGGCATTTTCACCGTGTCCCATCAGGCCACCACCTCGACCAAGAACTTGGCCCTGGCCAGCGAACTCGCTCGCGAAACCATGGAGCAGCAGTTGGGGCGCAGCTACAGCGGGGTGACCAACGTCGACCCGGTCGAGGTGCCGATCCCGTCGGTGATCAACGGCGAGAATCTGGTCACGGTGTTCACCTCGAGAGTGCAGGTTTTTCCCGAAGCGGCCGGCCCGGCCCCGAACAACTTTGCCCGCAAGCGAGTGCTGGTCACCGTCAGTTGGCGCGAGGGGATGAACTCGCACCGAGAGACCGCGCTGGAGACCTACGTTGTCCGTTAGCCGCGTCGACTCAGACGACCGACGCGGTTTCACCGTCGTCGAGACGTTGGTGTTCAGCGGTATGCTGTTGCTGCTGTTGGCCTCGATCGTGATGGTGATGCAAGCGGGCATGCGCTATCAACGACTGGGCGCCGCCTACCAGGAGGCGCAATCGCAGTCGATGGTGGGGCTCAAGAAGATGGTCGAGGAGCTATCGCAAAGCACCCCGATCAAGCGTCTTCCGGCCTCCCCTTTTAGCGACGCCAAGCATGTGATCGCGCTGTCCCCTCAACCTCCACCTCCGGCCGAAAGCTGGTCCTACCAGGGCGGCAGCCTGCAGTACCATCAGTGGATGGCCTTCTACCACGACGGGACTGCCCATACGCTGGTTCGCGCCACCTTGCCGGTGAACGGCGGACCCTGCACCTCGACCCTGGCGCCCGACGCTCCCCCGCTCGGGGACTTTCAGACCGCCTCCCGCGACCTTCAACTTCGTCCCCTGGCCCACGGGGTCAAGGCGTTCTCGATCGGAGAAAACGGAAACGCCCGCCAACTGATCGTGAGCTTGACCTGCTCGGTAGCCACCAACTCCCAGTCCAGCACCGACATCACCACCCGTGGGGTAGTGACCATGGAAAACCCGTAGGAGAGACCGCTATGCACCTCTTTGCCCGTCGTCGAAAACGCTCTGGACTAGCTCTGATCTTGATCCTGATGGCGCTGGCCGTGCTAGGCGCCGTGGCGGCCGGAATGGTCACGGCCGGCTCGGGCCACCTGATGCAGGCCTACTCCAGCAGTGAGAGCGTCGAGGCTGAATATGCGGCTCGGGCCGGAGCGTACATGAAGCTGGCTCAGCTTCGTTCGGGCAACCTGGATCCCCTGAAGTCGACCGAACTCACTTCGACCGGGGCCTTCTACAGCGCCACCGTGACCGCCGGACCCGGCCCGGGCAACCCCGCCTTTCCGCCCGACGGAACCTACTACGTCGAAGGCGTCGGGCGCAGTCGGGGCGGCAAGGAGCGGCGCCTGGGGATCCTGGCCAGCCTCAGCAACAGCCGCTGGGACCACGCCATCTTCGGCAACAACAAGATCACCCTGAAGTCCGGCTCTTACACCGACAGCTTCGACAGCGACAACCCGCTGGCCACGGCCGACCACTCGAAGGCCAGCATCGCCACCAACAACCCGACGCAGGGGATCGAGATCGAGGATAACGACGGGGTAGTGATCGGCTGGGCTAACTCTCGCGACGCGGGCGGCGCTTTCCGCAAGGGGAAGTCGAAAGGCGAGGTCGAGATCCACCCTATGGCTAACGTGGTGGGGCCGCCAGGCTCGCTGGAAGGCGTCACCGTCAAGGCCGACGAGAAAGGCGGACGGAAGGGCAAAGGGCAACGCGGCGGCAAGTCCTACAAAGATTTCAGCAACGCGTCTCAAGAGGCCAACATGGACCCGGTCGAGATCCCAGCCGGGCTGCCGGCGGGCACGGCCGGCACCGTGAACCCTTCCGTTTCTCCCCTGCCCTCCGTGGTCAGCAGTCCGCTTCCCACCCGCGTCCCTCCCGGGGCCTACCACGACCTCCGGGTGACGCCCGGCCAGGTGGCCTTGCTCGACGTCTCGACCCTGGAACCCGGCAGTACCGCGGAGTATGTCTTCCACAGCATCGAACTGCGCGGGGGCACCCTGCAGGTGCTGCAGCCTCCCACCGGCGACCCCGTGACGGTCAAGCTGTACGTGGACACGGGAAGCGGCAACCGGGTGGACACCACGGCCGGGATCCGGATGGAGGGGGGAGCCATGGTGAACCCCGTCTCGAAACCGATCAACCTGCAGTTCCTGGTCGCCGGACAGGGCAAACTGACCCTGGAGGGGCATGACGAGCGGTTCAGCGGCGCCACTCCTACGGCCTACTGGGTGGCCTACGCCCCCGAAGCCAAGATCGAGCTGAACAAAGGGCAGATTTACGGCGCCATCGTGGCCAACGAGGTGGTTCTCGACGGCGATTCGTTGACCGACGCCAGCAAGCCGCCCGCTGTGGTGCACTACGACGTGACCCTGCTCGACGACGATGAGAACCCGGCCAAGTTCCGGATCCTCAGCGTTCGTCGCTACTGAAGCGCATGGCGGATGGCAGCGCGGCAACCCGCCACCCGCCGTTTTCCAGGCGTAGGGTCATGCTCCACGGTTCGGAGGCCTGACCTTCCTCGGCTCCGGCCTCTAACCGGACCGTCGCCTCGCCCTGACCTGCCGGGGTTGGGCTGACCCGACGGCGGGAGAGTTCCCACAGGTTCTGCTCGTCGGCCAACCAGATTTCGCCTTGCTCCTGCCAGCGGGCCTCGGGGATCTGCGCCTGCAGCGAGGGGGCTAGCAGCTGCCACGACTGCTGCCAGCTGCGGCGCTGGACCAGCTGAAGGAACGAAGCGGCGGCGGCGTCTGGACGCTGACTCCAGCCGGCAGGGGTCTGTCGAGGGGTTGCCGCGGCGACCGGGCGCGTTTCCGGCGCCAGGAGCCAGGCGACGAGGAACAGACTCAATAAGGCCAGGGCCAGGAGGACCGAGGTTGGAGGGGCTCCAGCCGACCCTGAGGGGGTCGCTTCGGCGCCGTCCGCCGGTCGCGAACGCGGCATCAGCGGGTACAGTCCTCGCGCGACGCGCTCGAGCCGAAGGCGGTCGTCTTTGCTGATAGCGCCGGGGTCGGAGTGAACCAACAGCAGAGCGGCCACCGGTTCGGCGTCCGGGCCGAGGACGGGAACGACCAGCATGGACTCGTGCGCCAGGGCCGGTAAACCCGCTAACTGGGGGTCGTTGCGAGACTGGACTAGCAGACTTCGCTGTCGCTTCCAGCTTAACCCGACGAGTTCGAGCTCTGCCGGGCCCAAAGGCCCCAGCTCGGCCCCCCAGTGTCGGGACGGCTGGCCTCCCTGGCGGTCAGAGGGAGCGAGCCAAAGGCATAGCGGCAAGGCCGGCCCCAGCTCTTGCTGCAACCCCTCTAACCTGGCCCTCAGTTTCGATGAAACGTTCATCGTCAACTCCCCTGGACTTCGGTTCGCAGAAGGGTCGGCGATCTCCGCCCTGCCAGAAGGCGGGAGGTCGGGGCTACGGCTCTTCCTCCCGGCGGTCGCTCTTCCGCTGGGGGGAAATTCTCTCCCGAGAGATGGAAGGCAAGGGCCGAAGAGGCCACGAAACCCCGAACATGGTGCCCATTGAGGCTTGCCGCCGAACGGCCATCCTTCTTTCGACGCTGGAGGTCAGCTAGCACGTCGTACTCTTCATCCGCTCGGGGGGGCCTGTGGGCGGGGCGCCGTGGTGGTGCCCCTGGCGCTGCTGTGCTGCGAAAACCGAGCCAGCACGGATTTACCGTGTCCGAGCTGCTGGTGAGTTCGCTGGTGCTGACCATTTTTATGATGTTGGCCCTGGGCACTATCGTGCCGGCTATCAAAGTCACCCGGCAGTCGGAAGAGAGCCTGGATTCGCAGCGCGAGGTCGTTCTGGCCTTCGACCGGCTGACCAGCGAGATGAGTCTGCTCGACCGAGCCTCCCTGACCGTCGCTCCAGACACGTTCTCGTACCTCAGCGACCAGGAGTTTCGCGGGACCAACAGTGCGATTCCTGACGCCGACATGGCGGATATGGGGCTTAGCCATCCCGAAAAGAATTGGACCAAGTGGGTGCTGCTTCGGCACCGCGACGGCAAGGTGCTTCGCCGAGAGTACCCCTACGACAAAGGGCGACGCCTGTACGCCCTACTGGAGACCCAGCTTCCGCTGCTCGGCGACGCGCCCGGCGTCCAGGAGAAGGTCTTTGCCCGCAACGTCGAACTGTTTGAACCAACGGCCGCTGGAAGTTCACGACTGCGTCTGAAGATCCGCTCGGTTTTTCGAGGGACGACGCAACCGCGAGCCTGCGAGCTGAACCTGCAGATCCAGATGCGAGGTGGCAATTGAGCAAGAACCGGCGACGACTACGACGCACCTATGGTATGGCTCTCGCCACCATCATCGTGATCTCGGCCCTGCTTCTGGGCATCGTTTCCATCGGGCTACAGATGGGGAACCGAGGGATCCTGTTTGTCTCTCAGGCCCACAAGCGCAACGTCGCCCTGTCGGCCGCCGAAGCCGGTGTCTTCGAGGCCATCGTCGCTCTGCAGGCCGACAAGCGCGCTTCCGGCACGGTGACTCGGACGCTGAGCGAATCTGGCGCGACTTTCACTTACGAGTTGGACAACGAGCTTCGCGCCAACCGCAGCGCGGTGGTCGTTTCGACCGGCGACTACGAAGGCACACGGCGCACCCTGAGAGTCGAACTCGAACCCGATTCGGCTGGGTTCGACGGCCTTTCGCTGGGCGGCAAGGTCTACATTTTCGACGGCGCCTACGTCAACGCCATCGTCTCTGGAGAAAACGCCTTGCCCCGACCGGGCAACTCGCACAGCAACTTTTCTGGCCCCCCGGCTTCTTACGTCGCCGGCAAGTTCGCCGCCGACGGCCGTCCGGTTAAGCTTCACGTGACCGGAGAGCTCAGCGCTCGGGGCGGCTTCGACAGTTTGCTGGGCCGCACGGCCCGCAACGAACAGGGCAATGTGACTCAGCCCTCCGTGAGGCTGGACCCAGCCCAGATGACCAGCGGCAGCTTTACGGAACTGAGCCCCGGCGCTGTGGGATCGGGCGGGCGGACGTTCTCAGCTAACACCCGTATCTCTGGCGACGTGATCTTCAACGGCAAGATCGTGGTTCCCAAAGGGGTGACCCTACACGTCACCGGCGAGGCTCAGTTCCTGGGCGGCATCACGGGCGACGGCCAGGTGGTGGTAGACCGGGACGTGATGGTCCGAACCGACGGCAACTTTGACCCCACGGTGGTCGAAGGGATCAAACTGTACGCCGGAGAGTCCGCCTTCATAACCCATCCCAAAACCAAGATCGAAGATGGAGAAGTGGCGAGCGGAGAGTTCAACGAGGTGGGCGATTATTTTGCCCAGATGCCGATCCAGGCGTCCTCGGAGATCTCGACCAACATCCCCGTCTCGGCTCCCAAGGGCGGCGAGTTCTTCGGCTGGTACGACGATAACGTCGAGGGCGGGGATTCGGACTTTAACCTCTGGTACAACGGCGACGGTACCGATATCTATCCTGGACTGAGCGAGGCAACCAAATCATGGCTGGATCAATCCCGACCCATTCACACTCAGATCAACGCCTGGGCTGGCGGCGGACTATGAACCGCGCAGCCGCGCCCGGTCCACGGGCCAGGAAAAGTTTGCTCGTGCTGCTGATTATGGCTATCACGATGATGCCCGGCTACGGCGGTGGCGACAGCGACCCTGACGCGGGCGGCGGCTGTGGTGGCGGCGGGGGCGGTGGTGTTCCCGGCGGCGGCGTGCCTCCCAGCACCGTGGCGGGAGAGGCCTTCAACGACTATAAGGACCGAACGAACACCATCGGTACAGGCGCTTTTAGCGAAACGATCAACGGAGAAGACTATATCGGCCGTCTTCTTGGGGGCGCTTCGAACCGACCCGATGTTCGACTACCTGGCTATTCCTACTTCCAGGGTGTGATCCAGGCGCAGAACCACATTACGATCACCGGACAGGTTCGGGTGGTTGGGGCGCTGCTGGGCGCCGACCGTCCCAATTCGACCGCATCACTGTACAGCGGCGCCATGGTCACCACCAACGCTCAAGCCCTGGTGGGTGCGGGCGAGGCGCTCGTCGATCCCCGCCCCGGGATGCGCACCCGCATCCGCAACTGGGAAGAGATCCCGTCCGACGAAGAGTAGCCGGTGACCCGTTCTATGCCAGTCTATGCCAGCGCGCCTGGCCTGATGCCTCTCTGGAACAGGCTCTTTCGTTCGGGTCGTCCTGGTCAGGCGCCACGTCAACGGGGCTTCTCCTTGCTCGAACTGCTGGTGGCGTTCATGGTGCTGCTGGTCGCCGTGCTGACCGTGGTAGGCTACACGACCACCGTCCATCGAGCCGCCAACGAAGGGAAAAGGCAGGCGCTGGCCTCGGTCGAAGCGCGCGCGATGCTCGAGCGGATTCGTGATTTTCCCGACGCCTTCGACAAGGCAGCCTCGCCGGCCGGACTCACCGACGAGCGGGACGAATACCTGCTCGACGACGAGGCCGATGCTTCGAAAAACGAAGTCGGGAAGAAGGACGCTGCTCGCTTTCGTCTGCTCGGCCGGGTCGCTCCGATCAGCGGCGAGGTCTACAGCGTGGTCGTCACGGCCGAATGGTCGGAAGACCGCCGACCTCGCAAAGTGGTGCTGGAAAGCCGGATGATCCGCAACGGCTACTAGTGCTCCGTCAAGCTTAAATCCTGGGATAGTGGTGGACCGAAGCGGTAACGCCTTCGGCTTGGAGCGCGATTCTGAGGAAGTTATTCTGAAGGCGCATACCGAGTCGTACGTAACTGAAGAATAACAATGTCAGAATCGATGGATCGCCGCCAGGATCCCAGAATTTAGGTTTGACGGAGCACTAGGGCCGGCCGGGGCCCGCTCTCACCGCAGAGTGGGATGGCCGCCCGCCATCAAGACGGACCATCCTAGGAACGGGTCCGCTGAAGTTCGTGCTACCACGCGACCTCGCTCGTCAATCCAGCCTCCCACCCCGTTGTTAGCGGCTTGCAGGACGGGCTTGCGGCACTCGATAGCCCGCAGCACGGCCGAGCGGAAATGCGCTTCTTTAGGCCAGGCGCTGACCAGGCTGGCGTCGTTGGTCATCACCACCAGGAAATCGACCTTGTCCGCGACCGACCGGGCTGGGCCGGGTACCACGGATTCGTAGCAGATCAGCACAGCGCAGCTTCGTCCTGCGACCTCGAAGACGGTGGCGGACTGGCCGGGCCGAAAGTGGGCTCCGTTCCGGTGCCAGCCCCGGGCTCGAAACAGCCCTTCGAGGCGTTGAGGGAACGGGAGGTACTCCTGGAACGGGATCAGTCGACGCTTGGCTTGGAAGGCGCCCGAGTTCCCTGAAGAATCGACGGCAGTGACGGCGTTGCTCCAACCGTTCGGCTCCGTCTCCCACGAGGACGCCAGGATCTCGACCCCCAGTCGCCTCGCCACCTCCCCTACCTCCCGCCGCTCTTCGGGAAGGGCTCGCATCCCTCGAACCGGCCAGGCCGTCTCTGGCCAGATCACTAAATCCGCTCCTTTTTCCGCAGCCTGCCCGGTGGCCCGGATCAGGCGCTCTTTGGAGACCTGGCGGTTGACCTCTAACCATTTCTGCTCCTGGGGCCATCCCGTCTGGACCAGGCCGATGGGCGGAAGCGGCGCTGCGTCGGTGGGGCGTTGTGCTAGCCAGGAGTTGACCAGCAGGACCAGGCCGCAGGCAACTCCTCCAACCCCCTGGCTTCTTCGGTCCGCAGACATCAGCAGGTGCGAAAGAGTTCCCAGCAGCGCCGACCCGCCGGTCAGGCCCAGCCAGGGTAAGAGGGCCAGCGTCCAGGGCCAGGGCGCCAGGGCGGCTAGCGGCAGGTCCCAATCGAGTCCGGCTGGGGTCTCGGTAAGGACGGCCGCCATCACGGCCGTGGCCGTTCCGCACAGGACCGCTCGGCTCAGCGGTCCGCCTTGACCTGGGCGGGAACGTTCCCACATCCATTGGGGAAGCGGGAACAGAGCCCAGGGCAAGCCTCGAGTCAAGAGCAGCGCGAACCATCCGGAGCGGTCGGCCTGCCAGGCCCACAGGTGGAACAGCCCGGTGTAGACGGTTCCCCAGGCGACTGAGAGCCCCATCTGCGGCAGAAGGGGTAGTCCCCTCAGCGCCACCGCAAGCAGTCCCGGGACAAGTAAGGCTAATACGCCGAAACGGTGAAAGGCGGCCAGGCCGACGACGAGGGCGACGACCAGGAGAATCGCCCTCGTTGCCGGCGGGGTGAGGGGGCGGCCCGGTCCTTCTAGCGACACATCGTCTCTAGACGACTCGCAGGTCGAGCTGAGCCAGTCCGTCGACGGCGCCTCGCAGGTGGTCGCCCTTCGTGATCGGTCCGACCCCACTGGGGGTGCCGGTGAAGATCAGGTCGCCGGGGCAGAGTTCGAACAGGGTCGATAGCTGGGCCAGGATTTCTGGGACGTTCCAGATCATCTGGTTCAGGTCGCCGCTCTGGCGGCGTTCTCCGTTGACTTCGAGCCAGATGGCGGCCTGGCTAAGGTGGCCTATCTGGCTTGCCGGCACGATGGTCGAGCAGGGCGCGGAATGGTCGAACGCTTTGCCGGCTTCCCAGGGGCGGCCGGTCTTTTTGGCCTGACCCTGGAGATCGCGTCGGGTCATGTCCAGGCCGACGGCGTAGCCGTAGACGTGCTCGAGGGCGGTCTCGACGGCCAGGTTTTTCCCGCCGGATTTCAGCGCCACGACCAGTTCAATTTCGAACTGAACGTCGCTGCTGGCGCCGGGGTACGGGAAGTCGGCGCCATGGAGGACGGATTCGCGGGCTTTGCAAAAAAAGAACGGCGCCTGCCGGTCGGGGTCCGAGCCCATCTCGCGCGCGTGGTCGGCGTAGTTCTGGCCGACGCAGTAGACTCGGCGCACGGGGAAGTGCTGGTCGCTATCCTGAACGGGCAGGGAGACGATGTCGGGGGCGGCGATGACGTAGCTCATCTTTGAGCCTTTCCGAGGGTAGGAGGCCACTCCTGCCGAGGGGCCTGGCTAGGGCTTGGAGCGCTCGGCTGCGATGGCCGACTCGGACACGAGGATTCCGCCCACTCCAACCTGAGGATTCGGGGCTCGCCTGAGGATCGCTGGCTCGGGTCTTGTCGAACGGTCCAGAATTCGTGTATATTCACACGTGTGAATATGGAGGGGGTCCAGAAGGTATAGCGTGATCTCATCCGTCTCCCAAGACGCCGACCTCACAGGTCCGGCCATCTCCCCCGCCGTGCGCCGTATGGCGCTGCTCGCCCTGGCCCTGGGCGGTTTCGCCATCGGTCTGACCGAGTTCGTGATTATGGGCATCCTGCCAGAGGTCGCTCTCGATCTGGGCGTCGACATCCCTACCGCGGGCCACTTCATCTCGGCCTACGCTCTGGGTGTGGTGGTGGGTGGCCCGATCTTCACCGCCATCGGCAGTCGCTACCCGTCGCATCGCGTGCTGGTGGCGCTGATGGTCTGGTTCACCGTCTTCAATTCGGCCTCGGCGCTGACGTTTAGCTATAACTCACTGCTGTTTTCCCGCTTCCTGGCCGGTCTGCCCCACGGCGCTTTCTTCGGCATCGGCGCGGTGGTAGCCGGACGCATCGCAGAAAAGGGCAAAGCGGCCCAGGCGGCCGCCGCCATGCTCAGCGGTCTGACCGTGGCCAACGTGCTCGGGGTTCCCGCCGGGACTTACCTGGGCCAATCGCTGGGTTGGAAGACGTCGTTTGTTCTGGTCGGAATGGCCGGCGCCGTCGCCGTCGTTGCCCTGCGTCGCTGGATGCCCGTGCTGCCCACGGCCAACTCCGGCGGTCTGTGGAGCGACCTGGTCATCTTCAAACGAGTCGAATTCTGGCTGGCTCTGGTCCTGACCGTCATCGGAACCGGAGGATTCTTCTGCTGGTACAGCTACATCGCTCCTCTGGTCACTCAGGTGGGCAAGTTCCCTCAGTGGCTCGTGGTCCCGATGATGGCGATCGCCGGTCTGGGTATGACCTTCGGGATCGGAATCGGAGCGCGCATCGCGGATAAGTATTCGCCCCTGAAGGCGACCATCGCCCTGCTCCCCGTGATGGCTGGCTCTCTGCTGGTGCTGACCCAGGTGGCCAGGTATCCTGGGCTTCTCGTGCTGATGACCTTCTGGATCGGCGCCGTCGCCTTCGCTATGGCCACCCCGATCCAGTTCACCATGATCAACGCCTCGCACGGGGCCGAGATGATGGGCTCGGCCATCAACCAGTCGGCCTTCAACATGGGCAACGCGTTGGGCGCCTACCTGGGCGGCCTGCCTATCGCCTTCGGCTACGGCATCGCCTCGGCCGACGTGGTCGGCGCCGCTATGGCCATGGTCGGCGTCGCCATCGCCGGCGCCATGCTGGCTTACCAGCGCTAAGCGCAAAGTCCCACGTGGGACCACGCGGTGAGGCGACTCCCCCAATCCGCCCGCTCCTCAACCGGGGTCCAGGAAGAACCGGCGCAGGATACCGCCCAGCGGGAGGAACGGGGGGGAGGTCTGGTCGGGAGTGCGCAGGCTGTGGTCAGCCCCGGGCAGACGCAGGTACTCGTAGGCCCGACCGGCCCGGTCCAACTC
>JAEXNA010000247.1 GCA_023447635.1 Vulcanimicrobiota bacterium
GCGAAGAGAGCAGCAACTCGCGCCTGCGTAGCGACGTCAGCTCGCTGCAAAGCCGCGAAAGCAGCCTCGAGCGCGACCTGAACAACTGCCGCGCGGAAAAAGAAGCCGCCAAGCGTCGCGAAGAAGAAGAGCGTCGTCATCGTGACGGTAGCAACAACGGCGGCGGTGGCGGCGGACACCGCGACGGCAGCAACCACGGCGGCAATGCTGGTGGCGGACACCGCAGCGGCAGCAAATGGGGCTAAGCCACAGCTCAACCCAGCCAGATAGAAAGCTCTAGCTTGAACCAGCCCGAGCGCCTACGCTCCAACGAAGCGTGAAACCATACAAGCCCCGCCCGATCCAAGCCACCGGAGAGCCTCTCGCCCCCGCGAGAGGCTTTCCGCGCTTTCCACTCCACGGCGCCCCGACTCACCTCCTATCCCGGCCGTGGCAAGGCATGGGATTTTCGGACCAGTCGTTCTCCTGGGGGTTTCCAACTCCCCATCCGGTCCGATAAGAAAGAGGTAGCCAGATATCGCCCAAAGGAGTCTCCCCGCGATGAGCCAGCATAGTTCCACTCAGGAGGTGTCCCCTCTGAACCCTCAGATGATGAGTTGGCTTAGCAACGTGCGCGGCGAGCTTGGCGGTACTGGCAACTCGAACGCCCACGCCGGCTCCCTGCACCCTCTGCACGGCTGCTCGCTGGGCCGCGCCCAAGTCGGCGACGTGCTGGGCGTCGGCAGCTTTGCCGTGGTTTTCGAACTCAACGATCCCAAGTCGCCCCGCTCGCTGGCGCTGAAGGTGCTCAAGCGGTCGACCGTAGGACGCCACAGCGAGCACGAGAACGAAGCGTTCCGCCGCGAAGTTGACATCGGGATGCAGCTTCACCACCAATCGATCACGCGCATTCACGCCTTCAAGGAATGCACCAACAGCCGCTTCGTGATCCTCGATAAGGTCGACGGCGAAACCTTCGCCAACCTGCTGGACCTGCCGATCTCGATCCCGCGCTACCGCGAACTGTTCGGCCCGCTGGCCAAAGCGCTGGACTACGCGCACGCGATGGGGGTCGTGCATCGCGACCTCAAACCCGAGAACGTCATGCTCTCGAGCGACGGCGAAGTCAAAGAGCTGGACTTCGGCCTGGCTCGTCATCGCAGTTCCAAAGACGTCACCCTGACCGGAGAGTTCAAGGGCACGCCGCGCTACTGCGCCCCCGAGCAGGCGATGGACAGTAAAAAAGTCGGCCCCGCGACCGACCAGTTTGCTTTCGCGCTGTTGACCTTCGAAGCCCTGGTCGGACGGTTCCCCTACCCCGAAGACCCGCGTCGCCCCCTGGACACCCTGCTGGTTCGACTCGAGCGTCCGGCCCCCCCGATGAGCAGTCTGTGGGCCCGCTCGAACCCCGAAGCCGACGCCGTGATGGCGCGAATGCTCAGCCGTCAGCCGGAAGACCGCTTCCCCTCGGTCGAAGAGGCGTTCCACCTTCTCCTCGACAGCCTGGCCTGAAAACAGACTGGCCTGGAAACCGGGCATCCCAAAGCCAAGCTCTAAACTCTAGACGCCCAGCGCGTGGCTCAAGCCGCTTTTCAGCCCGTCCCACTGCAGTCGACCCACCGCCACCGTCTCGCCCAGCAGCAGAGTCCACCCTGCCAGCGCCGCCTGCTCCTCGGACTCGCGATCGTCCACCACCGCCACCTTCACCGGCTGAGCCGCACGGCGACGCGAGAACGGGCTGGTCGACAGCGGAACCTCGACCTCATGAGCCTGTCCCACAGCTACCGCCTTCTCTACCGCCGGGTCGGCCAGCGCGACCACCGGTTCCGCCACCCGAGCCACGCGCAGCGGCTCCGGCCTCCAACCGTCCGGTCTCCCTCCCCCCAGAAAACGCTCGCTGTAGTAACCCGTCTTCAGTTGGGAAACCACCACCCCGTTAGCCGCCGACGAAGCGTGGATAAAGTCGCCCTGCCCCAGGTAGAACCCCACGTGGGACGGCCCCTTCATGTAGGTCTCGAAAAACACCAGATCGCCCGGCTGCAGGTCGTCATAAGCCACTCGCCTGGTCGCCTCGAACTGCTGGTCGGCCATGCGCGGAATATCGTAGCCGCTCAGCCGCATCACCTCGTAGGCGTAGCCCGAGCAGTCGAAGCCGCCCACCGGGTCGTGCCCGGCCCAGACATAGGGAAGTCCCGCAAACGCTTTCGCCACCGCGATCACCTTGTCGGGGGTTTGAGGCGAAGCGGCCATCCTCACGGTACCCCGGTCGGAAACCCAGCCTTCGCCCTGGGCCACCTTCTTCCAGGGCTGGGCCGCCGCCGGTCCGCATAGCAGACCGCTCACCACCAGCGCTATGGCCAGCCGTTTCATCCGCCGATCTCCAATTCTCGCGCCTTACCGTCCCAGCTCACGGGAATGTCCAGCTCGCCGAACAGGTCGCGAGCCGAAACCATCGTCTGGTCGCCCCAGCGGTAAGCGCGAGGCTGCTCGCCCTCGTCTCCCAGGCGGAAGCTCTGGCTCTTTCCGTCCTTGCCCACCGTGATCAGCCCGGCCTTGGCATCGTAGGCCACCTGGCACCCCGCCTCGCGGGCTACGGCCACCGGCACCATCACGCGACCGTCGCGACGGAATCCCGGAGTGTCGACGGCGGCCTCTTTGCCGCCCACCTTCAGAGCGACCGGCTTGCCCAGCAAGCTCACGGGCACGCCGCTGGGCTTAGCCACCAGGGTCGCCGTGCGCTCGGGCGAAATCAGACCGGACATATGCTCTTTCTCGAGTTCCTTGCTCAGCACCGCTTCAAGGTCGCGCTGCCCGTAAGCCGACGGAAAGACCGCCACGAAGAGCTCGCCGTCGCCGTTCTTACCGAGTAATACCGGTCGGTCCTCGATGCGCACCGTGTCTCCGGGCTGCAAGAGTTTCTCGTCGTAGATCCGCTTGGCGTGTTCGGGATACAGCCTCATACAGCCGTGGGAAGCTTTATCGCCGGTGGTCAGCGGTGCGGTGTTCTCGTGGAAACCGTAGCCGCCTTTGGGATGGTCGAAGCCAAACCAGTAGCCCCCCAGAGGGTTGTCCTTACTGCCGCCTTTGATCTTCTCTTTGTCCATCGCCTTGGCCCAGGGCGAGTCGGGTGCAACCCAGGTCGGATCTTTGACCCGGTCGACCATCTTGTAGGTTCCGGTAGGAGTGCGGTTTTTCAGGTTATCGCCGCGACCGATAGCCAGAGGGAAGAACCCCTGGTAGTCCCCCCCGCGGAACAGATAGACCCCGCGCTCGGCCAGGTTCACCACAGCTCCGTCTTTGGGCGGGTTGGAGGGGAGGATGCGGGCCGGAAGAGCGACCTTCTTCCCCGTCTCCGCCTCGGGACTCAACCCGTTCGCCCAGGCGATCTGCTCGGCGGCCAGCCCCCAGGAGCGGGCAAAGCCGACCACCGACTGAGGCTTCTCCAAGGTTTCCTGGCGGGTCTCGCCGCGCAGCAGGCCGGGTTCGGCCAGGGTTGGAGAGAGCAGGCTCAAGGCCAGGGTGGCGGTCAGGACAGTTCGGTTTCTCATACCCTGATCCTACTCCGAGGTTGGAGGGGACGGCGCGGTCCGGAGGCCTAACGGCCGGGTAGCCCAGGGGACCAGATAGCTTGACCCACTGTGGAGATTTGTCCGGGTGTTCTTTTTCCCGTAACGAACCAGGATGCCCCATCCAGTATAAATGGAGAACCAAATTCTCTGTGGGGTGATCGTGGTGCGGGAATACCGGTGGGTTAAGACGGTTGGGAGCGGGATGCTCCTTGCTTTGCTGATGGCGCTGGCGGGCTGTTCCGGAGGCGCTGGGCCCTCCCCGTCGCCGCCCTCGCCCTCCCCCTCCCCCCGGCCCCTGGCGACCGCCACGGTCGCCCCTCCCACCGCAACCGCTACCCCCGCGCGGACCCCGGAGGGAACCGGAACTCCTGCGGTGTCTGCGGCCCCCGTGGACGTCATCATCGTAGGAGCCGGCCTGTCCGGACTGACCACCGCCTACGAACTGAAAAAGGCCGGCATCAGCTACAAGGTGTTGGAGGCAACCCCCAGGGTGGGAGGACGAGCGCGCACCGGCAGCTACCCGGACCAGCATCAGGCCGAGGTAGGCCTGGCCGAGTTCTGGACCGGCAACCCCGCTATCGATGTCTGCAAAGAGCTAGGTATCGAACTGGAACTGGTCGAGCCCGGTCTCTCCTCCTTTGTGATTGACGGAAAGCTCTATCCGTTCACCACCTACAACTCGAACCAGGAGTTTATCAAGGCTTCACTAGGCAAAGACTATCCCGAGTATCAGGCCTGGGATGCCGAGATGGAAAAGCTCGTCCACGAAGTCGAGTCGGGCAAAATCTCGCCGGACATGATGAAGCTCAAGGAGATCTCCTTCGCCAAATGGCTGGAGACTCAGAAGATCAGTCCGCTGGCCCGGGAGATGGTCAGAGCCGTGTTAGAGCCGGAGATCGGGGTCGCCATCGAGCGCATCGGCGCTCTGGACGGTATCGCCGAATGGCATCTGTTCGCCGGCAAAGGCGCGACGCCGCAACACTGCGTGGGCGGGAACGAGAAGCTTCCTCTGGCTCTGGCGAAAGCGGTTGGAGAGGACAACGTCTCGCTGAACACCCAGGTGACCAACGTGATCGACGGTCCGGACGGGGTCGAGGTGCGCGCGGTCGACACCACCAACTTCGACAACAAGACGTTCAAGGCCAAATACGTGGTGCTCACGGTGCCGCTCTACCGCCTGTTCGAGATCCAGTTCGTGCCGCGTCTGGACAAGAAGATCTACGAGGCGATCCACACTCAGGGCTGGGGCGCCTACTTCACCGCTCACGTGGTGCTGGACAAAGCCGCCGAGAAGTTCTGGTCGGTCGACGGCACCTCGGTGCTGCCTATCCTCAGCGGCGGGCCGCTGGGCTGCATCTATCCCGGTCACGCCGGCGGCCGCGAAGGCACAGTGATGCTGAACTGCCTGGTCACCGGCGCCGAGGCCGAGGCGTACAACAGTCGCGAGCGGTCGCTCGACGATGTGCAGGCGGCGATGGAAGGCGAGATGGAGCGGATGTGGCCTGGCAGCAAAGCGAGGGTGAAGCAGTGGACCTTCTACCGCTACCACCCGCGCGCCATCGCCTCCTGGCCGGTCGGTCGCTCCCGTTTCGACGACCTTTCCGAGAACTTACGCAAGCCGCACGGGCGTCTGTACTTCGGCGGCGACTTCACCGAGAGCAGCCACTCGGACGGGGCGATGAAGTCGGCCCTGCGGATGGCTTCTCAACTCAAGACGACTCTGGGCAAATAGCCCTAAAAAGCTCATTCGAACCTCACGACCCTTTGTCGTGGCAATCTTACAAACACAATCGGAGATATCTATGTTCAAGCGCTTCTTGCTCTTGTCGATGGTTGCCCTGGCCGCTCTGGCCAGCGGTTGCGGCGACACCGAGCACATTCAAGCTGTCAACTACTACACCAACGTGATCGGCAACGGCCTCAGCGGCCAGGTCGGTAACGTGACGGTGCAGACCACTCTGCAGGCTCAGACCCTGGGTCAGACGGTGAACGTGGTCGAATCGACCACCGTTCCTAGCCTGGTCGACCAGTACCGCATCACCGGCTACGGCGCGAACGGCGAGGCGGTCTATGGCCCCACGCTGGTTGCTAAGGCTGCCACCACCACCCTGCAGAATGTGCCCGTCGAAGTGAGGACCCTGGGTATCGAACTTCTGGTCGACGGCTTGTCGATCGGCGGCGCGACCGTGCCGGTCACGGTAACCAACGGTCAGAACACCACCGTTTCGAACCTGACCTTCGTGTTGGGCGCCGGCGGCTCTGGCGCTACCGGCCCTGCTGGTCCTGCTGGCCCGACTGGTCCGACTGGCTCTGATGGAAGCGCCACCGCCGCTTACGGCTCGTTCGCAACCGACGGCGTACAGACGGTTGCCGCTGAGGGTGGCTCTGTAGACTTCGGCTCTGCCATCGCCGAAGTTGCCGTGGAGCGGATCGGGGACCCGTTCGGAGCAGTCTTCCAGGTTGCGACCGCCGGCGACTATCTGATCACCTATAGCCTGGAGTTCACCCCTAACGGGGACCAGACGTATAACAGAGACTTCCTCTTCCGCACCTTGAGCCCTGACTCTGAACAGGGAGGAGAGCTGACTTTTGATAGTGGCTTCGAGTTCGTGAACTTTGGTGAGGCTGCATCAGGTCTACAGACGGTTCAGCTTGTGGTGAGTCTCGACGCTGCTCAGGCCTTTGCTCTGGTCCCCGATGGGGGCGTCACGAGCATTCAGCAGGGCACGCTCACCGCAGTGCGAGTTGGCCCTTCTACCGATATTCCTTACGGCCAGGGCGACATCTAGTACCCTCGCCCTCGAGATAAGGCCGCTCTCTTCGGAAGGCGGCCTTTTTCGTTTATGGGAGGGGGATCTGAGGCGGAGCGTACGGCAAGGTGTAGGCCAGGATCCAGGTCAGCAAAAAGATCAGCGGAGTGTGCACTAGAAGCTGCAGAATCGAAAAGCCGGCCAGTTCGCGCGTGCGGATGGAAAGAATGCCCATCAGCGGCAGCATCCAGAACGGGTTCAGCAAATTCGGCAGCGCTTCAGCGGCGTTGTAGATCTGCACCGTCCAGCCCAGGTGGATGCCGTGCTCGTTGGCCGCCGCCATCACGTAAGGCGCCTCGATGATCCATTTGCCTCCGCCCGACGGCACCAGCATGCCCAGGAAGGCCGAGTAAGCGGCCACCAGAATCGGGAAGGTGGTTGGAGTGGACAGGTCCACGCAGAGCTGGCCCAGGAAGTGTCCGATTGAGGTCTTCGAGATCATGCCGAAGATGACGGCGTAGAACGGGAACTGGATCAGCACCCCGGACGTCGCGGGCACGGCGTTGGCCACCGCTTTGCCGAAAGAGCGCGGAGTGCCGTGCAGCAGAAGACCCGCCAGAATGAAAGTCAAGTTAAAGATGTTCAAGTCGAAAGCGGCGATCGCTTCGTCCATCCCTTTGCCCGCAAACACGCTGTAGTAGTACGGCAGGCAGATCAGCACCACCGAAACCGGCAAGATCGGCGAGCAGTCCAGCCACTCTCCCGGGGTCTGGGCCTTCTCCGTGACCGTCTCCAACGGCTTATAGGTGATTCCGAGATCAGCCTGGGTCTTGGCCTCCTCGTCAGAGGGGCAGGAGAAGTAGGCGATAGCTATCGAGACCGCCAGCAGAATGGCGCAAACCAGCATCGACTGCCACAAGAAGATGGTCTGAGTCAGCGGGATCACCCCGGTGACCTGCATCAGAGCGGGCGGGATCTGGGCCGGGCTGGCCTGCAAGATCGCCGCCGACGAAGAGAGACCGAAGGCCCACACCGAACCCAACCCTAGATAGGCCGCCGAACTGATCGCGCGGTAGTCGACCCGGGGCAGACGAGCGCAGATCTCTCGCACCAGCAGACCGGTGAAGATCAGCGAGAGCCCCCAGTTGATCAGCGAGGTCAGCATGGCGATGGCGGCCACGTAGCCCACCGCGCCCCGCGACGTCCTCGGATAGGTGGCCAGCTTGCGAATCAGTTTGAGCATCACCGGCGAACTCGCTACCACGAAGCCGCCGATGATCACCATCGCCATCTGCATGGTAAAGTTGACCAGCGACCAGAAACTCGAGCCGCCCGCCTCGATCAGCGCCATCGGACTCTCGCCCAGCGCCAGCCCTCCCAGGAAGGTCAGCACGACCCCCAGCAGAGCAAACACGAACGCGTCAGGGAACCAGCGCTCCGCCGCCTCGGCTAACCAGACTCCGGCGCGAACAAGGGGGTTACGAGTGAACATCGGCTCCGGTTCGCGGGGCGGCGGGGGGGGGGCGCGGCGGGGGGGGGCGGGGGG
>JAEXNA010000030.1 GCA_023447635.1 Vulcanimicrobiota bacterium
GGGTTCTTCCTGACCCACGAAGATTTCTTGACGCCGACGGCGATGTACTACTGCTCGCCTCAGGGCGAGTTCCAGCACATCAAAAGTCTGCCTTCGCGTTTTCGTGCTGACGACCTGGTTTCCGAGCAGTTCTGGGCCACCTCGAAAGACGGTACGAAGGTGCCGTATTACGTGATCCGAAAGCGCGATCTGCCGATGGACGGCAGCAGCCCCACCCTGCTGTACGGCTACGGCGGGTTCGAGGTCTCGCTGCTGCCCAGCTACCTGAGTCTGGCCGGGTCGGCCTGGTTAGAGCGGGGCGGCGTCTACGTTTCGGCCAACATCCGAGGCGGCGGAGAGTTCGGTCCCCAGTGGCACCAGGCGGCGCTGCGCGAAAAACGGCCCCGCGCCTACGAAGATTTCGAGGCGGTCGCCGAGGACCTGATCGCGCGAGGCATCACGTCGCCTTCGAAGCTGGGCACGCACGGGCGTAGCAACGGCGGACTGCTGACGGGCGCCATGCTGACCCGTCGACCCGACCTGTTCAAGGCTGTGCTGATCGGGGTGCCGCTGCTGGATATGCAGCGCTACAACAAACTGCTGGCGGGAGCGTCCTGGATGGCGGAATACGGCGATCCCGACAAGCCCGAGGACTGGGAGTTCCTGAAGACCTATTCGCCCTATCACAACCTGGACCCGGACAAGCGCTATCCCGTGCCGCTGATCTTTACCTCGACCAAGGACGACCGGGTGCATCCCGGGCACGCGCGCAAGATGGCGGCGCGGATGGAAGAGATGGGGTTCGAGACGATCTACTACGAGAACCTGGAAGGCGGCCACGCCGGCGCTTCTAACAACCCTCAGACGGCGTTCTTTACGGCGCTGAACTACGTTTATTTGTGGGACCTGTTGGGCGGCTCGGATGCTTAAGCGTCTGCTGGCGCTGGCCTCGACGCTGGGGATGGCCGCTCACCTGGACTTTCTGGGAGTTTCCGCTATCCCGGCGGTCAATCTCGAGTTCGACACCGCCTCGGCGCCCTTGCCGGGGACCAGCAAGCTGGGCGGTTCGCCCGACCTGCCGTCGCTCGACAGTTGGCCGGCGGGCGGACCTGGGCCGTATCGCTTTCTGTGCCAGTTCGCGCTCGATGATCTGCCCAGCTTCGACAGTTCGCCGCTGCCCAAAGACGGACTGTTGAGCTTCTTCCACGTCGACGATCCGGACGGTGAGGTCGAGCCGATCGAAGAGGGCTACGTGGTGGCGCTTTACTTCCCCGGAGGCGTCGAGGTGCAACCGGTCGAGGCGCCGCCGGGGCACTCTGCTGCTCCGGGACCGTTTTCGATCGGGTTTCAGCTGAGCCTGGACCTGCCTCAGGACGAGTTTCAGAGCGGCGGCTGGCCGTTCGCCACCGAGGAAGAGGCCGAGGCGTACGAGCGCGAACTACGCCGCTCCCTGCGTAGCGCTCCTGACCACCTGCTGGGCTACCCCCATCACAGCACGCTATTTTACAACCCTTCGCCGGGCGAGGAGTGGGTGCATCTGCTGACCCTGTCCTCGGTCGAGGCGGTCGAGTGGTGCTGGGGAGACGGCGACCAGTTGATGATCTTTATCGAGCGCGAGCGGTTAGCGCACGGCGACTTTTCCAACCTGCGCTGCGAAACGGGGTAGATAGCGGGACGTGGGTACCGCCGGCCGAAGGTTGCCGAGGCGGGGCGGTGGAACCGTTCAGCCCTATGAGCACTTTTTCTCACCCCTCTCGGCGCCAGTTTCTGGCGGGACTTCTGGGCACCGGCGCGCTGCTGGGCCTGGGCACGACCGGCGCTCTGGCGCATCCTCCTCAGGCTTCCGAGGCGGACGCGAAGTTCGATGTCGACCTGATCAAGGGGCTGGAGGAGGCGCTAGATCAGGCCTTTGATCGCGGTCGTTCGCCGGGCCTGATCGCCGGGGTGTGGAGGGGGAAGCAGGGCGCCTGGAGCTCCGTGCGCGGGGTGACCGAGCTGGGCGGGTCCGAGGCGCCGACCTTCAAAGTGCACACCCGGGTCGGATCGGTGACCAAGACGATGGTCGGGACCCTGATTCTGCAGCTTGTCGACGAGGGCAAGTTCTCGCTCTCGCAAACGGTGGACCGCTGGTTCCCGGAGTTGCCGCGGGGTAAGGAGATTACGGTCGAGATGCTGGGCCGGATGTCGAGCGGGATCGCTTCCTACACCTTTGACCCCGGGTTCACCGACGAATACTTCAGCAACCCGAAGCGCAGCTGGGCGGAAGAGTATCTGCTGAAAGTCGCCTTCGCAGGGCCGCGCGAGTTCGAGCCCGGTAAGGGCTTCCAGTACTGCAACACCAACTTCGTGATGCTGGGGATGATCGTCGAGAAAGAGCGGGGCGTGACGCTGGACCAGGCGCTGCGCAGCCACCTTTTCGAGCCGCTGAAGATGACCCACTCCAGCTACCCCATGGGGTTGGAGCTGCCGGAGCCGTTCTGGCGAGGCTGCACGTTGCAGGGTACGCCGGACGGCACGACCGAGCCGGTCGATGCGACCAACTGGAGCGCGACTTTCGGGGCGGGCGCCGGCCAGGCGGTGTCGGACTTTGCGGACATGGCGGTCTGGGCTAAGGCTCTGGGTCGGGGCACCACGCTGAAGCCCGAGACTCAGAAGCTGCGTTTGATTCCGAACAGCTACTCCAGTAAGGGCGACCGTCACTACTGCTTCGGAGTGGGCACGGAGAACGGCTGGATCGGCCACGCGGGAACACTGGCAGGCTACAACACCCAGGTTTCTTACCTGCCTTCGCACGACATCGCGGTGGTGGTGCTCGCCAACACGGACATGGCCTCGGACCATGGCTTGCCTGCTGTGGACGCCTATCAGTTGTTGGCCACCGCCGTAGCTCCGGACCACGACCCCAGGGGATGAGCGAGCTTTTCGACTGGATCAAGGCGCAGGAGGCGGCCGGGACGGTCGACTCGTCGGGTGTGTTCACACTCGAGAAGTCGAAGGCGTGGGAGAAGCTGGGAGCCTACGCTTTGCCACAAAAGCATTCCTGGGCGCTGAAGCTGGTGCAGTCGGCGGTCAGCGCTGGGGGCGGCCTGCGGGTCGAGCAGCGACGATCGGAATCGGTTTTTTTCTGGACCAACCGGTGCGAGTGGACTCACGAGCAGGTCGAGCAAGCGGTTCTTGACCCGGAACCGTCAGCTGACCGTTCTCTGGAACATCTCGCGGTGGGTCTGCGCGCTTTGGCCAGAGCAGCAGCGCTGCCTTTCGCTATCGGTTACCAGGATGGGCGTCAGGCGATCTGGACAGGCTCGGGCTTCGAGATTCATGAGACCTCCAGCACAGATGTGGGCTTCAGGGTTGGAGTGAGCCACTTCAAGGTGGGGGAATCGACGAGTCTGTTCTCATTGAAGAACCTCGCTGCCGGAAAGCGGTCGGCGGAGATCTCCCGGATACTGACGAGCGAGGCTCATCTCATGCCGTCCCATCTGTCTATCGATGGGCGCGAGATTAACAATCTGATGGACGACCCGGTTTTCGGGGCGTCGAATCTTCGTCAGCCGCTCTATCTGTTCCGGGTGCCCTCTCATTCGCTTGTCCCTGACCTCAAGGTGAAGGCTCACTTCCAGAGGCGAACGAGTTGGTCGGTCGAGGGGCTTCCCGAGATCAACGCCGCCGACGGGGAAGCGGTGCAGACAGAGCTTCCCGCTTTGCAAGAGCCAGGCATGGCGGTTGTCCTGGTGTCTTCGATGCTCGGTAGAACCAAGAAGGGGAAGAGTTACGAGTATCATGCTCTGGCCAAGCCCAGCCAACTGGTCTGGGTCAGCGATGGCGTGGTGGTTGGTCGAGAAGATCTGCCGCTGCCGAACGGGTCGACGCCCATGGTGGTGGTATGCAGCGCGGCGGGCTTGGAGACCGACCTGTCCGGTCTGGTTCCCCGGTTGACCGAGGCCAGGGCGGAGCGGAGAGATACGGTGATGCGGGGGGTGGCGCGTTGCCTGGTAGAAAGCGATCTGGACGCGAAGGTACAAAGCCGAGTGCAAAAGCTTCATCTTGGCTTGATGGCCGTTGGCGGGATGGTGTTTTTCGTCAACCCGGTGGCCGGTCTGGCCTTGATGGGTGGTGGAGGCTTACAGTATCTGCAGAGCAGAGACCAGATTTCGACCATTGAGGCCGCTCTGGACCTGAGTCTGGTCGAACTGCGAGACCGAGTGACCCAGCGCTGGCCGCTAAGCTGAGAGGGTGATCTCGAGAAAAGGGAATCTTTCTTGCCAGATGAGAGGTTTAAGGTCGGACCGCTTCACGGAATGGGGCATGTCGGTCCCCGA
Organism: Vulcanimicrobiota bacterium; assembly: GCA_023447635.1. Taxonomy (GTDB): domain Bacteria; phylum Vulcanimicrobiota; class Xenobia; order Xenobiales; family JADMJV01; genus JAEXNA01. The sequence goes on from JAEXNA010000030.1 coordinate 4,299, forward strand.
TGTTTACGGGGGGCTTCGAAAGGAACGAAGATGAAACGATCGCTGTTGGCCATGCTTTTGGTCGGACAATTGGGAGGCACCGCCTCTGCCGAGCCGACCCCGGAGTGGGCGAAGGACGCTGTGGACACGCTACAGCAGAAGGGCATCATGCAGGGCTACCCCGACGGCGAGACCAGCGGGCAGAAGGCTACCACGCGCAATGAGGCCGCCGAAATCTTCGAGCGCACGGACCAGCAGCGCCTATCCGAGGAAGAGCAGTACGCTCCCCGATCCGAAGCCGACGAACTACGCCAGGAGATCCAGGCCGTTCAGCAGGGCAGTTCCGATCTGGAGACCCGGGTCGAGAACCTCGAGCAGAACACGGACAACCTGGAACAGCGCGAAGAGCAAACCGCCCGCCCCCGCATCTGATAGGACCTAGCTCTTGACGGCTTCTGCCAGCTTTCGGTAGAACGCATCGACGTCCGTGCCGGGTGGCAGGCCGCTGACGCCGCCGTCGCCGATCTCGACGATCCACCAGCGACCGTGCTCGTCCATAGCGATATCCACGCTGTAGAATTGGCACGGCAGGCTAGCTAAGACCGGCTCGAAGCTTTCCCAGGGCGGCTGGAGGTCGGGGTACTCGCCGTCTTCCCAATAGCGCTCTTTAAGGAGCCAGCGGTCCTTCCACCGTAGAGCGCGGAATTCGAGAGTGAGCGGCATTCCACTTTTGGGGTGGCTGCCGACCGAGGCTAGAGGGACAAACTTTCGATAGACCAGGCCGCCCTCCAGGTCGTCGCCCCGCAGTTCCAGGAACTTTCCGGTGACAGCGGCGAGCCGCTCGCTATGAGAGATGTAGCAGGCATCGTGCCAGTCATGCTTGGCCGACTTGACGTAATCTTTGACGATCCAGGGAGCCTCACCCAGTTCGGCGGCGACCGCCGATGCTGACCATTGCTGGGCCTGAGGGAACCAGGTCGAGGCGGGAGTGTAGTCTCGCAGGGTGTCGTGCCAACCGGGCAGATGGTGGGCGAATCGGTACGATTCGGGCGTGGTCAGCAGGTCGAGGCCCTGCTCTTGCAGGCTCTTGAAGAGTTCGGTGTAGTGATCGGCGCTGACCATCCAGCCGCGATAGAGGGTTGGCCCTGAAGAAACGGATCGAGTGAGTTCCAGGCGGTCCGTGTCGATCAGGCCGACTTCGAAACCAGCTTCACGGGCGGCGCGATGTTCATCCTCGAAGTCGAAGTCGGGCTTGCGGGGGTCGAGCGGGTTGTGGGGCAGCAGCAAGCGCGGGAGATCCATACTGTGGGTCGTTCGTAGCTTTGCACGGGCCTCCTTGAGTCCCGCTGCGCGCCGGATGTTCAAGGTTCGTTCACATTCCGAGGCGGGGGGTCTACTACACTGGGGCCGTGGTTCGCCTACTTTCTAAGCTGACCGGTCTCGACGAGAAAGACGCTCCTCAAGCGGCCTTTGCCTTCGTCTTTTTCTTCTGCATTCTCGCCAGCTATTACATCGTCCAGCCGCTGCGCGACGAACTGGGTCTGCTGGTGGGGGAAGACCAGATTCCCGGGCTTTTCGTTGGCTCTCTGGTCGTGATGGCGCTGGCCAACCCCCTGTTTGCCTACTTCCTGAACCGCGCGGGCCGGATCAAGATGATGAAGACGATCTACCGTTTCTTCGCCGTCAACATTCTGCTCTTCATCGGCATCTTCAAGTTCCTGGAGTCGACCGGTCAGATGGCGGCCCACGGCGAGGCCGAGAAGGTGGGCGGACTGGCTTTTGTGGTCATCTGCGTCTTCTTCTTGTGGGTGGGAGTTTTCAACCTGTTCGCGGTATCCGTTTTCTGGGCGCTGATGTCGGACATCTACACCGGCGAGCAGGGCAAGAAAGCGTTCGGCTTCCTGGGCGCGGGCGGGACCCTGGGCCAGATGTTCGGGTCGTTTCTGACGGGGAAGTTGGTCGCCTCGGTGGGCCCCACGAATCTGCTCATCATCAGCGTTCTGCTGTTAGAGATCGGCGTGCAGGCCATGCTGGTCATCACGCGTTCCTATAAAGAGCCGGAGCGGCAGCCGGGAGAAGCTCGGCCGAATGCGTTCTCGGGTCTGGCGGATATCGCCAAGTCGCCCTACCTCATCGGAATCTGTTTGTACCTGTTCCTTTACTCGTTCAGCTCGTCGTTCATCTATTTGCAGAAGCAGGGGATGGTGGCGGATACGCTTTCGGACCGTACCGCGCGAGTCGGATTCTTCTCGAACGTGAACCTCTGGGTCTCGGTGATGACGCTGTTTATCCAGCTGTTCCTGACGGGCAGCGTGTTGTCGGCCATCGGGCTTGCTGGCGGCCTCGCTCTTGTGCCGATCGTCGGGGTTCTCGGCTTCCTGGCGCTGGCTCGCAAGCCCGACCTGCAGACCATCGCTATCCTGGAAGTGGTTCGCAAGACGGCCAACTACGCGATTTCCCGCCCCTCACGTGAGGTGCTGTTCACGGCGGTCAGCCGGCGCGAGAAGTACCAGGCCAAGAACTTCATCGACACGGTGGTTTACCGGTTGGGCGACACAGGCGCCGCCGCTGTGTTCAAACTGGTCTTCACTTCGGCGACGACGGCGGTCACGATTTCGCTGTCAGCGGTCGTGGTGTCGGTGGTCTATCTGTTCGTGGGGCTGGGGCTTGGTAAGGCGCACTCACGCCGAATGGCGGACGTAGAGAACTCGCCAGCCGAACCGGCCAACGTCTAGCTTCAAAGGTAGACGGGGGCCGGGCTTGAAGCCCGCAAGATGTTCCGTCGACTTCTGATCAGTTTGTTATTGCTCTCCTTGCCGGTCCTGGCTCAGTCCGACCTGGATAAGATTTTTGACTCGGCTAACGCAGCGATGGAGACCGAGCGCTACGCCGAAGCGCTTGAAGGCTACCGCAAGATCCTCGCGGTCGAGCCCGAGAGCACCGGGGCGCTCTGGAACGGTGGTCTGGCGGCTTACTTCCTGGGGCAGGGCGAAGAGGCCAAGGCCCACTGGCTGGCCTTGCAGAAGCTCGAGCCGGGCAGCTATTCGCTGCAGGCCAAGCTGGTCCAGGTTTATCAACTGCTGGGCGACACGGCAGCGCGTGACAAAGCTCGCGACGAACTGCACGCTGCCTGGGAGAAGGCGCGCAAAGACGACCCGGAAGGCGAGTTCGCCAAGCAGAAGAGCTTTTGTCGCGACCAGTTCCTGGTCAACGACCATCGGGTTTACGTCTACGAGCCGTACCTGATCGAAGATCCTCGCAAGGTGTGGTACGTCTTCGTCTCGCCGGAGGACCCCAACTTTCAGGATTTCTGGGTCTCGTTGGGCTCGTACCAGTTCACTACCGAGTTTATGCGCGAGTCCGGCCAGTTGGGCCCGGAAGAGCTGGCCTACCACCTGGACGGCTATAAGGGCGTGGGAGACCACTACACCTTCGACATCATGGCCAAGAAGCCAACCTACGAAGAGGTCAAGGGCAAGGCCGTCGGTATCTTCGAGGGGAAAGTCGGCGCCATGTCCTCGTCGTCGCGCAAAGGCAACGACGTCGAAATCACTATGCCCTCGCAGAGCGAGCCCGGCGAAGAGAAGTAGACCGCCGCGACTCCGATCAAGCTAAGACCTGCCCGGGGGGGCACCCGAAATCTGTTGGTGCTTGATTTGGACACCGTGGTTTCCAAACGGAGCACCGAGCCTTTCCCGGAAGAGCGTCGAAATCTGTTGGTGCTTGATTTGGACACCG
>JAEXNA010000058.1 GCA_023447635.1 Vulcanimicrobiota bacterium
GAGGCGCTGCTTCGCCAGATGCAGGGGTACGAGGAGGAGGACGACCTTCCCGATCCCGAGGCGCTGCTTCGCCAGATGCAGGGGTACGAGGAGGAGGATGATCTTCCCGATCCCGAGGCGCTGCTGCTTCAGATGCAGGGTTATGAGGAGGAGAATGACCTTCCCGATCCCGAGGCGCTGCTGCTTCAGATGCAGGGTTATGAGGAGGACGACCTTCCCGATCCCGACCGTCTGATACTCGAAATGCGTGGCTACGAGCAGGAGGACGAGCCGGTAGAGGATGAGTCCATGACGCTTCTTCTCGACGAGATTTCCGATCCGGGTCTTCTTCTACTTCGCCGGCCGAGCCCTGACGAGCCGGCGCTGCCGCTCGATTTCGAGATTCCCGATCCCTACGCCGTATCGCCGAGCGCGCTCGACGAGGCCTCAGACGAAGAGCTCTCTCTGCTGTTCGTCGAGCCTCTGGAGCCGCTCTCCCAGATCCACGAACGCGACGAGGAACTGCTCCCGGAACTTCAACTCGAACTTCCGCCGGTCTCTGAGCCCGAGCCACGCCTTTCTCGGCCGTCACAGGTCGTGTCGCCCAGCGCCGGAGGCGTGTCGGATGAGGACTGGGACGAGGTGTTCCTGGAACGTTCGCCGTCCTCATCCTCGGTCGAGCTACCCGACCCCCTGAATCTGCTGGCCCCTCGGCGAGCCCAGGAGCGGCTGCTCTCGATCGACGAGGTCGACTTATCCGGGGAGGATGAGCTTCCTGATCCGAGCGCCCTGTTTGCCCGGATGCAAGGGCAGATCGATGCCGACGAACTCGAGCCGGTAAGCCAGGCCTCGCCTTCCGTCGAGGAGGAGGCTGCCGGTCCGTTGATGGACGATGGACCGGTCGAGGAGGGTGGGGGAGGCCTGTTCTCTCGCATCAAGGCCCGATTTACCCGGGAGAAGCGAAACGAGGACGTGGACCTGGAGGTCACCGCCGCTCCTTTACCCGACCCGGTCGCGCTGTTCCGTCAGATGCAGGACCAGCGAGAGCCGGCAGCTTTTGTTCAGGCCGAGTTCGAGGCGGCAGGCGCCGCCCCCGAGGCTACAGGTGCCGATTTCGGGTTCCCGGAGGAGGAAGAGTGGGGGGACGCGGCCGAGCCCGAGAGCCCCAGGGAGCTGCCCGCTCTACCCGACCTCGACGCTTTCCGAGCCGAACTCGAAGAGGAAGAGCGGTCGCGTCTGGACTCGGACCTGTTGGGTGATCTTTCCGGACCCGAGCGGTTCGCCGAGACGGTCTCGGACATGGAGTTCTCTTCCAAGAGCTTTTTCGCAGCCGCGCCCGCCCCCGTGCTTCCGCCGGTGATCGCCCGGCCAGAGCCTCCGCCTTCCCCTCCGCCCTCGGCTTCTGCCCCGTCTCCCACCCTACCCGGCCGTGCGGGCGGCTGGGCGCCCCCCGAGCCGGCCGAGGACTCCGAGCCGCTGCCGGCGATGTTGGCCCAGCCGGGCCCGACGTCTCGCCCGCCTTCGCCTCCGCCATCGGCGCCTCGACCTCCGGCGGCGAACGAGCGACCGGCTCCCTACCAGCCTGCACCCCGGCCGCCTGCCCGGAAAAAAGGTTCATCCACGGCGATCATGCCAGGCGGGGCCGAGACCAAAAAGATCGAGCCGCGTCCCGGGCTCAAAGAGCGGATTCAGCGCTTCAAGGAGCGGCGACGCGCCCTGACTCGGCACCAACTGTCGATTTTCACCCGCCAGGCGGCTGCCATGCTCAAGGCTGGTATCCCGCTGCATCAGGTGGTCTCGTTCTGCGCCGAAGCGGATCCGGAAGCAGCACCGATGCTGGAAGATGTTTGTCAAAAAATCGAGACCGGCTACTCCCTGTCGGGGGCGCTGAAAGACTATCCCGAGTCGTTCGACCCGGTCTATGTCGGACTGGTGCACGCCGGGGAACTGTCGGGTCGGCTCAACGAGATGCTGGCCAAACTGGCCGATATTTTGGAGCGCGAACTCGAACTGCGCAAGCGGATGATTTCGGTCATCACCTACCCGGCCATGCTGCTGGGCGTCTCTATCCTGGGCACGCTGGGTTTTATCTTCTTCGTGCTGCCGCAACTGACGCCGCTGTTTATGGACCTGGGCGTGGATCTGCCCTGGCCGACCCGGCTTCTGCTAAATCTGCGTACGATCTTGCTGCCGGCCTCGGTGACGACGGTTCTGGCGGCTCTGGTTTTCTGGTTCTCACGCCGCCACGTCGCCGCCTATATTCAGGCGAATCCATCTCTGGAGCGCCGACTGGCCTATGCTCCGCTGGCGCTTCCTGTGGTCGGGCCGGTCTACGACAAGATCGTGACGGCTCGTGTCCTGTACTCCATGGCCACTATGTTAGAGGTCGGTGTGACGATGAACCAGGCGTTGGCGAGGGCGGAAGGCGCTGCGGGGAACGCCTACGTCGCTTATCGGCTCTCTCGGGCCAGGGCAGACCTGGCCGAAGGCAGTTCGGTGACCGAGTGTTTCCAGATCAACTCGGTCTTCCCGGAGACGGCTTTGCACCTGATCTCGGCTGGGGAAGAGTCGGCCCGCCTGGTCGAGATGTTCAACTACGTGGCGCGTCATTTCGACGAAGACGTGCAGCAGGCCATGGATGCGGCGGCGGGAATGCTGGAGCCGTTGATTATGGTGCTCATGGGGGCGGTGGTGGGCTTCATCGTCATCGCGGCGGCTTTACCGACCATCCATCTTTTGCAGAATTTTGGCTAACCAGTGATCGATATCGACAGAAAAATCTCTCTGAGCCGGACCCACGACGGACGCGTGGCCCGGCTATGTATGACCTCGCCCGACAACCTGAACGCCATGGACGACGGGATGGCTGCGGCCTTCCGACAGGCGTTGGCCCACCTGCAGGACCAACCGCTGCGGGCGCTGGTGATCTCGGGACAGGGGCGGGCTTTTTCCGCCGGCGGAGATCTGGCCATGCTGAGGGCTAAGGCGGACAAGAGTCAGGAGACCAACCAGCGGGAGATGTTGGAGTTTTACCAGTCTTTCCTTGGGCTGCGCGATTTAGCGACGCCTCTGGTGGTCGCTTTGCAAGGGCACGCCGTCGGGGCGGGGTTTTGTTTTGCCGCCGCTTGCGATCTGCGACTGGCCGATACCAGCGCCCAGTTTGCGGCTCCGTTCACCAGGCTAGGCCTGCACCCCGGAATGGGGGGAAGCTTTTTTCTGCCTCGCTCCCTGGGCAGTGAACCGGCTCGCGACCTGATGCTGACGGGTCGCCGCATGGGCGCCGAGGAGGCCTTGCGGCTAGGGTTCTTGAGTCGCCTGGTCGAGCCGCAGGGGTTGGAGGCGGCTCTGGAAGAGGCTCTGACCGGCATTCTGGCCGGCGCCCCTCTGGCCACCCGGGCGCTTTTGCGAAGCCAGCGGGAGGCCGAGCGAGAACCGCTGCAGCGCTGTCTGGAGCGAGAGGCCGTCGAGCAGGCCGAGTGCTACGCCCGGCCGGAATTCCTGGAAGGCGTCGAGGCCCTTGCGACCCGACGCCCGCCGCGCTGGGACGACGCGACTTCGCCTTCGTAGGACCCCGTCTCCAAGACGGCCCAGTTTCCCGGGAAATAAAAAGAAACACCGGGTGTCAAAGGGGTCATCATGGGGAGGGAGGAGGAGGGAGGTTGGGTTAAAACCTGGTGATGACCTCTCCGGTGTTTCTAGTATCCTTAAAGCTCGTACAGACTTAAAGGTTTCCCGCCCGGCTAATTTTCTTATTGTGTGTGGGCTTACATTCAAAGTTTCCTGGCGGCTCTATGATGGCGCTACCGGAGACCGCTCAAAGCTGGCTCCCGGTCTTTCCCATCTCGTTCCTAAGGAGCTTTGCCATGAAGATCGTTTGGGCCGCGCCTCCGAACCTGGTCTATGACCAGACCCCCCACTACTTCCAGGCTCTCTTTTCCGCCGGCGGCGTCTATCTGCGCCGTCGCTTCCCTCACGACGAGGTGGTGACCGAAGCCGCGTCCTTTCACGGAGCGATCGAGCGCGTGGTCCTGCGTCACTTCGCTTGCGCCCGACCGGCCGACTATCTGGTTCTCTGGGTGCGACCCTGGGAAGCTCAGGCGGCCTTGCGCACGGCGCGTGAGGTGCGCCGGATCGCTCCCGCCACGCGGATTGTGGTGTGGGGGGAAGCGACCTCTTACATCCCTCACTTCTTTCGCCGTGAGCCGTTCGATATGTTCGCCCTGAACGGCGATCCCGAGCGAGTGGTGGCTGATGCGATCGAGCGCTGGGAACAGGGGCTGCCTCCCCAGCACGGGATGGTCTATCGCAACGGATCGACCTGGGTCGAAAGTGAACCGGGTCTGGCGCTACACCCGGACGAATGGACCTTCCCGGACCTGGACGCTATCGACCCCGAGATCTACTCTTACTGGCGCAAGCAGCGAGGTAAGGAGGCTGACGATCTGAGTTTTGCCGTCTCGCGCGGCTGCCCGATCAACTGCGCCCGCTGGTGTCCCACGCCGCGCAAGGAAGGGCTGCTCGACCGGCGTCGCTCGGCGCGCGCCACGGTCGAGTATATGGAGACGATCCCCGCACCGTACTCGGTATTCCAGATGCACTCGCCGCTGTTCTCCCAGGACCGCGAATGGGTGGCCGATTTCCTGGCCTTGCGACGGGCGAGCGATTCGACCACTTCGTTCAAGGTGGTGGATCTGATGAACCCCTACGCCGACGAGCGCTTCGTGGCCGATCTGGCGGAGGTCGGGATGATCGCGGTGGGGTTCGGGGTCGAGACGCTTTCCCCGACGGGTCGGCGAATGATGCCCAAGGTCGACCCCAGCAATTTGGAAAAGGTCGCGGCTAATCTGCGTAAGTGCGGGGTGCGAGGAAAAGCTTACATCCAGATCGGGCTACCAGGCCAGAGCCGCGAGGACGTCTTGTACAGTCTCAAGGTGCTCTCGGATCTGGGTCTCAAGCCGCGCCCTACCGGGTCGACGCCGTTCTGGAAGCTGGCGCGGATGACGGTCGAGGAGTTGGACGCTGCCGACCTGTCGCACTGGGACCGCAAGACCTACTTCGAGCCGCGAACGGGGCTAAGCTATGGTGAGTTTTTCTCCATCATCAGCGACCCGTCGGCCTATATCAAAGCGCGTAAGGAGGCTGGCGAATGGGCCGCATGATTTTGGTGGAAGGGTTGGATCTGGCGGGGAAATCGACCTTGATCGAGGGGCTGGCCGCTCGCTACCGGGCGGGTGGTTGGACGGTCACGGTAGGTCACGGCGACCTCTGTCCGGACAACCCGGTGGGGAAGGTAACCCGGCAGATGATGCGTTGGGACCCGGGATTCACTCCCGAGGAGGGGGCGCCGCTTTTCCTGGCCAGCCATCTCTGGGACCTGCGCAACTTTCGCCCCCCGGTGGCGGCGCGAAGCCTGCACATTCAAGACTCTTGCGCCTTGCGCACGCTGGCTTTCGAGCGAGTGGTGGGTCGACCGGACTACGCCGCCAAATTCGAGTCGGTGGTGGCCCGACTCCCCCGTTTCGACGCCGCTTACGTGCTGACGGCTTCGCTCGAGGCGCGCCGCCAGCGCTATGCCGAGCGGGCGGTCAACGACCTGCATGACGCTTTTATGTTACGCGATCCGGTGCGCTTTCAGCGAGTCGACTCCGAGCTTTTGCATCTGGCGGTAGGGCGCTGCAAGGCTCGGCTTCTGGCTACCGAGGAGTGGAGCCGGGAGGGGCTGTTGGAGGAGGTGCTGTCCGACCTGGCTCGTCGCGGACTGGGGGCGGAAGCGCCCCGAAGTGCCGAGGCCCCTCGAGCTGCAGAGGTCTATGGAACGCGAAAAACCGCCCCTCGAGGGCGGTTCTCCGCAGCGTCGCGTCTCGACGACGCGGTGTAGTTGGTCCCCCTAGATAACGCCGTTGGTGTCAGCTCGGTCGGACCAGCGGAAACGGGCCAGGCAGGGCTCCTCGAGTTCGCTGGCTTCCAGGTTCCGGATCGAGCCGCCGTGGCGCAGGGTTTCCAGCACCAACTCTTCCAGGTTCGGCTCGTTGAGGCAAGAGCCGTTGACGAACAGGGTCTGAATCCGTCCGGCTTTGGCGGCTTTGTGGGCCGCGCCCGGGTCGCAGGTCCACCAGTCGCTGCTCAGCTCTCGGGTCTGGGCCACGGCCAGCGCGTTCTCGCTGCGTTCGACCTGGCCGAGAGTGTCGATCGCCTTCCTTTCGAACAGCTCCGTGGGCTGGGATTCGAAGTTCCCGGAGAGTTCGCTAAATAGCAGCGGCAGGTCCGGGTTGACCTTACGGAAGAGAGAGATGCTCTCGTGCACGCCGGCCAGTAGGACCGTTTCGTGTTGACTTAGCATCTGCGAAAGGGCGTGCCCGATGGCTCGGTAGTAGCGTTTGGTGAACTCGAGTTCGACGCTCTCCTTGGGCCCCTCGCCGTGGTAGGCCATCCCGCTTCCGGTGCGGTGCTGGGTCGAATGTTTTGGGTCCAACCCGGAAGCCTTTTCGTACTTCATGACCTCATCGCGGTTGTGGGGGAAATCTTCCGGCAAGGGGACGGGCTCGAGATGATGAGCGTTGCCTCGTAGCATACGAAGCCCGTTTTCGGCCAGGGCTAAGACGGTGCGCGGCAGGCTAGAGCCGAACAGCCGAAGCAGCGGCGCTACGGAGTAGCGGTCGCCCAGGCTGACGCTTTCCTGCGGGCGGAAGTCGAGCGCCATGACCTTCATCGCTTCCGGCTGGCCGGAGGGGACCAGGATGGCCAGGCCGGCGGCCTTGGGGTCCAGGAAGAGAGGGTGCCCCTCCAGCCCTTCCAGGGCGAGCATCAGTTTGTCGGTTTTCGAGCCTTGCCAGTTTCTGGCCGAGAGGGCCGAGCGAAGTCGGTTGAGCGCGTTCTTGAGCTGCAGCTTCTTCGTTTTCTGGTCGATGCCGTTCGAGTCGAGAGGGATGTAGAGGGTACAAAGTAGCTCTTCGGTCTCGATTCCGGCCAGTTCCAGAAATTCCTGAGCGCTTAGCGAAGTTGACATGAGGTGTCTCCTTTTCTCTGACGGTTCGGCGCGCCGTGGCGGGTCCCGGCCGCGCTGGTGACACGCGTGAAGGGAAGGGTGTAGACGTTGCCCTGGAGGGACTGCCAGAGGTCCCGGGGTTGGCTTCCCACGCGCAGTAGGATGAAGTAGTGGTTCTGGTCGTTGTGATTATATTCCATACGGTCTCCTTCACTTTCAGAGTAGTCGGCGAATGGGGGGCGCTTCGAGATCAGTTCGGTCCGGGCTCTCGCCCTCCACCGTATGCATCCAAAGGGCGATGACGAAAAAAGCCCCCGGATCGCTCCGGAGGCTTTTTTCGAAGAGAGGCGCCCGAGGTTGCGGGCGCCGGGAGATTAGGGGTTGACCAGGCCTTCGGCCATGCGGGCCAGCCCTTTGTCGACGGCTTCGTGGTACTGCTTCACGTATTCGGTGGTTTTCGAGAACGAGTCGCCCAGGCCGTCCTTGTAGCCGTGGTAGGCGCCAGCGCCCAGGCCGAAGAGCGCTCCGCCGACCACTCCCAGGGGGGCGGCAACGGCAGCCAGCGGCAGGCTGACCACGTGAGAGACGGTCTTCAGCGGCAGACCCATGTCGGACTGGCTGATGGCGCGGTTGGCGGTCACGAACGCTTCGGGGATCTGGCTGATGGTCGAGAGGCCGATGCCTACGCCGCCAACGACAGTGTTGCCGACGCCGGCCAGGGCTCCGGTGACGCCGCGCACGGGCGAGATGTCGAACGGCTCTTCGCCGTCGGCGGGCTTCTGGTCGGCCGCTTCGCGGATGGCGTTACGGGCCTGCGGGGCCAGTTCGCGGTTAAAGCTCTTGACGTCTTTGACGCTGGCTTCGATGGCGCCGCCCAGGCCGTCGCGGATCCCTTCGGTGAATCCACGGTAAAGGCCGACACCGGCCGATCCGACGGCGGTCAGAAGGGGCACGGCGATGGAGGCGACGGGGATCAGCATGGCGATGCTGCCTTTGAGCCACGGTCCGATGGCTTCGGTTTTCCAGAGCGAGCGGTAAGCTTCGACGGTGCCCACGGCGGTGTGGCCAATGGAAGAGGCGGTGTTGCCCACGGTCTCGATGACCGCACCGGCGGCGGCGCCGACCAGACCGACGGCGGCATCGCCCCAACCGACCTGGTTAGAGCTTAGAGTGACCTGGTCCGCTGCAGGCTGAGCGGCGGCTTGCTGAGGGGCCGCCGTGGCGGCTTTGGCGCGCTGGGGAAGAACCGGGGCGTGCTGCGGGGCGATGGTTAAAGTTGACATATCATATCTCCAGAATGTTGGATTCTTTTTATATTCAGTTGGAGATGAGCAGTTGAGTAGGACGAGTATCCTACTCGCCGACGCTTTAGTTGTGAAGAGAATGTTACCGCTGCTCTGCTAGCTGCGAATCGAGAGCTACGGATTCCCCGATGCGCGGAACCTTCCGCCGATCGGCGAATCGAAAGCCACGGATTCGCCGATGCGCGGAACCTTCCGCCGATCGGCGAATCGAGAACGGTGATTCGAGAGCTGCGGATTCCCCGATGCGCGGAATCTTCCGCCGATCGGTGAATCGAAAGCCACGGATTCACCGATGCGCGGAACCTTCCGCCGATCGGCGAATCGAGAGCTACGGATTCACCGATGCGCGGAACCTTCCGTCGATCGGCGAATCGAAAGCCACGGATTCACCGACGCGCGGAACCTTCCGTCGATCGGCGAATCGAAAGCCACGGATTCCCCGATGCGCGGAATCTTCCGCCGATCGGCGAATCGAAAGCCACGGATTCACCGATGCGCGGAACCTTCCGCTGATCGGCGAATCGAAAGCCACGGATTCACCGATGCGCGGAACCTTCCGCCGATCGGCGAATCGAAAGCCATGGATTCCCCGATGCGCGGAATCTTCCGCCGATCGGCGAATCGAAAGCGGTGATTCGAGAGCTGCGGATTCACCGATGCGCGGAACCTTTCGCCGATCGGCGAATCGAAAGGCTATCCACCTACCCTCTCCTCGACGCGACCGAAGGATATTGATTCCTATTCAAGAATCTCTCGAGCGTGACGCCCCAACAGTTTCTGCAAGACAACTTTTTTTGTGATGGCCACGCCGACACGTTCGCGCGGGTCGCCTTTGCCGGCGCGGACTTCGTGACCGGCGAGGGGGCGGAGTACTTTCATATCGACTACCCGAGAATGCGCTCATCGGGTCTGAATCTGCAGCTAATGGCGGTCTATATTCCGCCGGAGATCGCCCGTCACCAGGGCACGGTGACCGCACTGTGGATCGCCCAGTTCGTTCACCGCGTCTGCGATCAGTTGGGTGAAGATTGTCGACTTGTCTTGACCCGCTCGGACCTGGAACGCGCCCATCGCGAGGGGGGACAGCACCTGATGCTGACCCTCGAAGGGGTCGCCCCGATGCTCAACGACCTGGACGTCCTCGAAATGTTCTATCGTTTCGGTTTCCGCTCGTTGGGGATCACCCACAACGCCAACAATTGGGCTGCGGGCGGATGCTCGCCGTCGGACCATCAGCGCTACGGTCTGACCGACGACGGTCGCGCCCTGGTCAAGAAGTCGCTGGCGCTGGGAATGGCGATCGACTGTGCCCATTTGTCACGCAAGGGGTTTTACGACCTGCTCAGCCTGATGGACGGGAAGCCGCTGATCAACACGCACGCCTGCTGCGCGCACTTCGTGGATATCGAACGCAACCTTACCAACGACCAGTTGGTGAAGCTGGCCGATACCGGCGGAGTGGTTGGCATCACCTTCGTACCGGATTTTCTCTCTTCGAGAAAACCGACCGCTCAAGTCTCGTCGGCAGACGTCTTTGCCCATCTCCAGCATGCGGTCGAACTGATCGGGATCGACCACGTGGCTATCGGGGCCGACTTTGACGGAGTCCGCTTTCTGCCCAACGACCTGAACAGCTTGAGCGAAGTCCATCATCTGGTCGGCCATATGATGGAGGCTGGTTGGAGCCAGAAAGATATAGCCAAGGTCGTCGGCGGCAACTGGAATCGAGTGCTGGCTCAGCTTCTTCCCGAGTAGCCCCACCACCACGTGGATTCACCGATGCGCGGAACCTTCCGCCGATCGGTGAATCGAGAGCCACGGATTCGCCGATGCGCGGAACCTTCCGCTGATCGGTGAATCGAGAGCCACGTGGATTCACCGATGCGCGGAAACTTCCGCTGATCGGTGAATCGAGAGCCACGGATTCGCCGATGCGCGGAAACTTCCGCTGATCGGCGAATCGAGAGCCGCGTGGATTCGCCGATGCGCGGAACCTTCCGCCGATCGGCGAATCGAGAGCCACGTGGATTCACCGATGCGCGGAAACTTCCGCCGATCGGTGAATCGAGAGCCACGGATTCACCGATGCGCGGAACCTTCCGCTGATCGGTGAATCGAGAGCCGCGTGGATTCACCGATGCGCGGAAACTTCCGCCGATCGGTGAATCGAGAGCAGGCGGACTGGCGCGGGGCCCCTCAACCCTCCCCCTGCTCCTCTCCCCCCAGCAGGCGGTTGCCGAGAATTCCTGGCAAGCAGAACCCCCAACTGTTCAGCGAGCCGTGCAGGCTGTACATCGCCGGAATGGTGACCCATTCGATAGGGAACCAGACCCTCCAACCGTACAGCAGCGCCAACAGCATCCCCAGCGCCAGAGCGACCCCTCCCACCAGAAAACAGAGCCGCGTCAGGCCCCGACAAGTCCCCGCCCAGGCCAGATAGCCGTGGGAAACCGTCAAAGCCGAAAGCGCGAGGACGGTCACCGACGCCGTCTCGATGGCTGGCGGAAGGCCAAGTTGCGACGAAGTAATCCCCACCGCGACCAGCGGCACTCCAAGGAGAACGCCGACGGCTCCAACCCGTCCGGACCAGGACACTGATCGCCGCGCCAGCAGCCGCGAGGTAAGCCAGGGTAAGGCGAAGCCCGCGTAGTGAAAGTGCACGCCCGTGAGCAGCCCGATGATGCCCGAGAACCCCAGCGGCTGATAGCCCAACTGCGAGAAAAGCGCCCAGATGCCGCCTGCCGGCAGATAGAGATGGGCCGCCCAGTCCGCCAGGTGCGAAAGCTCAGGTCGCCATCCAAGATAGTGTCGAGAGATCACGACCGAGCGCCACAAGCATAGGAGCAGCCAGGGCACAGCGCCCCAGACGGCCACGCTCGACACCAGAACGCTGAGCCCGAAGAGAAGCGCGGCGGGGGCCTCCAGACGCCGGCCTGGGCCGCGCGAGGGCTCGCAGCGCCAGGCCAGGCAGACCTGCAGTGGAGCGGTCGCCAGCACCAGATGGACATAGGCTTCGCCGAGCATGACGCCTCCTTCGCGTCCGAACGAGAGACCCTTGTTCAAAAAACGGCAATCAATTGCTAAAGAGTTGGCAACGGCTCGGCCACAGACTGGCAATGCGGGGCTGGCAGCATGGCGACATGAACACAACACCTTGTGGCGACCGTATCCGTACGGCTCGTCTAAAAAAACAGTGGGGCCAGCCCACGCTTGCGCGACTGGCCAAAATGACCCCTCCGAGGTTGTCCAACCTCGAGAACAACCATCGCCATCCTACCTTTCACGAGTGGCATCGCCTGAGCCAGCATCTCGACCTCGGTCCCTACGTCTGGTTGGGAGGCGAGCGACGGCCAGGAGTCGCCAAGCAGTGGCGGGCGTCTCTGCCGCCTCTGGGCCGCGGTCCTCATCAGGACATCAGCGCGCGCTATCACTCAGCGCTGGCGACCTTCGGACCACTAGCCGAGGAGACGTCGAAGCTGCTGAGCCAGCGCCCCGACGTCACGACCTGCGAGCGGTTCTTGCATCAGGCCATGCTGGACTCAGGGCACGAGTATCTCTTGTGGACCAGGATCCTGGCGTGCGGCGCTCAGCCGTCGTGGGCATCGCCGCTCAAGGCCGGCTTTCGTTCGCTGTCCGTGATTGACAGCGGCACGAAGATGGCGGCGGGAGACTTGAAGCACCCCTGCTTAGAGTGGCAAAGCGACGAATTTTCGGCTCTCTTCTTCCCTCAGGTCACGGTAGACACCCGCAAGGCCTACTACCGACTCGACGGGCTGGTCTGCTTGCTCGGCGAGGGGTACCGTCTGTGGGTCGACCTGGAGTTGGATGGTGAGGGGCACGTCGGTAGCTTCGACCAGGTGCGCTCTCGTCGGCTGGGCCTGCCGAGAGTCCAACTGCTTTCGGAGGAGCTGCTGGCTCCAGACTTCGCCGAACTCCTGAATTCGAAGTTCTTACCGCTGGTAAGGGAGAGAAAAGCGGTCTAGCTCGATTCACCGATGCGCGTAGCTCCGCGCATCGGTGAATCCGGCCGTCTCGGCCGAGTTCGATTCTAGGCCCCTCCGGGGGCGGAAGAAATCTGAATCCGGCGTTCGCTAGGAGCCGACCTGGGCGCAGAGAAGGGCCCGGGGCAATGACAACAGCTATCCAACAGTTAGAGCCTTCCGCCCTCTGGGCCCACTTCTCCGACCTGAACGCCGTGCCGCGCGCCTCTAAGAAAGAAGAGCAGGTGATCGCTTTCATCATGGCCTACGGCGAGCGCCTTGGCCTGCCCACCCGCAAAGACGCCGTGGGCAACGTGATCATCACCAAGCCTGCCACCCCGGGTAAGGAAAACAGCCCCACTGTCGTGCTGCAGAGCCATCTCGACATGGTGCATCAGAAGAATTCGAACACCGATTTTGACTTCGCCACCCAGGGGATCCGGATGACGCTCGAGGGCGACTGGGTGCGTGCTGAAGGCACCACTCTGGGCGCCGACAACGGGATCGGAGTGGCCATGGCGATGGCGCTGCTCGAGTCGAAAGACATGGCGCATCCGGCGCTGGAGGCGCTCTTCACCATCGACGAAGAGACCGGCATGACCGGAGCCAAAGGTTTTCAGGGGGGAGAGCTGCAGGGCAAGATTCTGCTCAATCTCGACACTGAGGACGACCGAGAACTGTGCATCGGCTGCGCCGGCGGTCTCGACATCATCGCCGAAGGGCACTATCATCCCGTACCGGCCCCGAAGGAGTTCCTGGCCTATCGGTTGGAGGTTTCCGGACTGACGGGCGGTCATTCGGGGATGGATATCCATCTCGGTCGCGGCAACGCCAACAAGATCCTGACTCGCGTGCTGGTGGCCCTGGACCGGGACTTTTCTCTAGCCCTGGCCTCGCTGGATGGGGGAGGGCTACGCAACGCTATTCCTCGAGAGGCCCACGCGGTGTTCGGAAGCCCGCCCGAAGAGGCCAGCGATCTGAGCTGGAGCTTCGAGAGTCTGAGGAACGTCATCAAAGAAGAGTA
This sequence comes from Vulcanimicrobiota bacterium, assembly GCA_023447635.1. Lineage (GTDB taxonomy): Bacteria > Vulcanimicrobiota > Xenobia > Xenobiales > JADMJV01 > JAEXNA01. The sequence goes on from JAEXNA010000058.1 coordinate 13,273, forward strand.
CCGTACCACTGACCCCGACCTGACGCTGACCCTGGAGCAGATCGCCTCGGAGGAGCCGCTGGAAGTGCTGGCTCCCGACTACCAGGGGCGCCTGACTCGAGCGCTGCAGGCTGTGCCCAACGGGATCTATCGGCTCTCTCCTGATGTGGAAGGGCTGGTGCAGACCTCGAGCAACCTGGCCCGGGTGGTGGTCGGGGGGAGAAAGATTCACGCGGCCTGCTTGTGCCGCGGCTCGGTAGACAGCGAAAAGATGGATATGGCCGAGGCGATCCGCTCGGCCTTCGAGCTGGGTGGGTTGGAGGTGCGCTTCGAAGGGGAGTACCCCGGCTGGGCCCCGCGCCCGGAAGCGACCATCGTGCGCTTGATGAGCGACCTTTACCAGGAGCTGTTTGGAGAGGCCGCGCTGGTCAACGCTTGTCACGCCGGGTTGGAGTGCGGGATCCTGGGGACCCACTATCCTGAGATGGAGATGATCTCGTTTGGGCCCAACATTCGTGGCGCCCACTCGCCGGACGAGCGCGTTCAGGTGAGCTCGGTCCAGAAGAGCTGGAAGCTGCTCACCGCCACCCTCGAGCGGCTGTAAATTCCGCTCGCGCTGGGCCGATTCGCTGATGCGCGGGCCCGATTCACCGA
>JAEXNA010000107.1 GCA_023447635.1 Vulcanimicrobiota bacterium
CGCCGGGTCCGTGGAAGGAGAGCAAGAGGTCGGCCAGGTTCGGAAGAATCCGCATGCGACCGCCCTCCTCGAGGTGAAAACGACCGGGAGTGAGACCGCCGTGGCCTCTCTGCTGGTGCAGTTCGACGACTGCCTCGACAGCCTCGGCCAGCAGTCTCTCCCGCTCGCCCGGGGGCGCTTTCCTGAGCAGGCGCGGCAGCGAAGTCCCGGATAGGAACGGAGTGACCAGATAGAACGTCTCGCGATGGACGAACGCGTGACGCAACTCGACCTCTCGCGGAGCGCCGTCGCGCTCCTGGAAGTGCCGCGCCCGAGGCAGAAAGTGCGGTTCGTTCGGGACCACGTGCAGGGTAACCAGACATCGACCCGCGTGGTCCCAGGCGACAAACGTGCCCAGAGCGCCCCGTCGCAGCAGCAGACCGACGTACAGGTAGCCGGGCGGTTCGGGCGCGTTGTAGCGACTGGGATAGCTCAACTGCAGGTCGGACAGGGCATGCTTCAACACCTCGAACAGAAGCCGAGGGTCGCCTCCCCGGGCCTTTCCTCGACGAACCGTCTCCACCCGATGAGCCCTCTCTATCAGCGCCTTGTCCATCGCCTGCAGATGGCTCGAAAGCTCTTCGAGATAGCTATGGTAGGTGTCGTTTTCGACCACTTCCATGCCGGACAGGTCGGTGGTGGCCCAGGGCGCCCACTGCACCACTTCCCTCCCGGGCCACGGTTTGAGGGGCCGGGGTTGGAGGGCGACACCGTCGAGCACCAGGCGAAGGCTTCCCGGGTGGGGCGAGCCTCCGGTATCGCGCACGGCCCGCCGAACCTTCCAGAGCGGCCCCCTCCCCAGCGAGGCGTCCGCCTGTAGCAGCCAGGCCGGCCGTCGGCCGGGGAAGGCGGTGGGCCAGCAGAACCAGCCGCGCTGTCCCCTCCACACCCTCCAACCTCCCAACGAGTCCTCGAACTCGTCCAGCGGAGGCGCCGTCAGGGCGAAGCCCTCTCCACCCGTCCCAACCTGAAGGGACCAGGAAAGGTCCATGGGCCCGTAAAGGCCCGACCTGTCGCGATCTCGGGGCCAGCGGTGGCCCAGCAACGAGCCGTTGATCCCGACTCGGATCGGGCAAAAGGCCAGATGCTCTTCCAGGTAGGCCCGCAGTGCGTTGGCCTGATAGGGAAAGTGCGAGATGGTCCAGGAGACGCCCGGAGAGGTCTGCTCTCCCTGAGCCAGCCCGTCGCCTTCGCGGGTCAAGGAGCCGTCGGCCAGGCGCAGCGTCCAGTGAGCGGGGGCCATGAGCAGGGCGGCGGCCAGGTGTTTCTGAGCGCGGGAGGGCTCGACCTCGGGGTCGGCGCCTAACCAGGTGGTCAGTTGGCCCAGCGGAGACAGGTCGACACCGAAGCTCAGGCTGACCAGGCTCGAGTCGAGTTCGATCAGCACCTTGTCGGCCTGCCCGGCCACCGCCGCCTGCACGGCGCGCAGCAGAAAGTCGTAGGGATGGCGGCTGACCCGGCGGCTCATCTGCTGGAACGCGCGCGTCAGATTCAGGGTGAACGTTCCCTGCGAGTCGACCGTGCCTTCCTCTGCGTGCTCGCTGAGATACCTTTCCAACTCCATCCTTCGGAGATTCTGGAAGCCGGGAGGGGGCCCTTCCCAGAAACTCCGGCGGCTAATCGGATGATCCCCACCTTTGGGAGACGAAGTCCGTCGTATGAGATGTCCGAGATGCCAACTGCCGCTACGATCGGTGTTGCTGCCTGCTTCGGGGGCGGTCCAGGTCCATCTGTGTGAAAAGTGCGAAGGGGCGTGGTACCCGCTGGGCAGCCTGACCCAGGTGGGGCGCACGACCCGCGAGTCGCTGAACACTTCGGAACTTTCCGTCAGTCTGGTGGCCGATCAAGAGGTCGATGTCGAGGCAGCGGCGCGCTGCCCGGTCTGCCAGGAGCAGATGAACCGCTTCACGTTTCCGATGGCGCCCGAGGTCAAGATCGACGAGTGTTTGGACCACGGCACCTGGCTCGACGACGGTGAACTGGGTTCTATCATCGACAGCGTCAGCGAGGCGCATCGAGGTCTGGCCGAACTGCGGGACGCTCGGCAGGACCCGTCGGGAGAGCCGTTCGTTTTTACCCTGAAGGTGCTGAACACGCTGCTGGCCCGCCGCTAAGGGGCGTCTTGAGAAGCGCCTTGAAAGAGAAAAGCCGCCCCTTTTACGGAGCGGCTTTTTCTGAGTCAGGGGGCGACTTAGATGTCGTCCCAGCCGTCCCAGGTCCAGCGACCCGGATCCCAGTAGGGAGCGAACGTCCAGTTGGCATCGGAGGCGTAGACGGCCTGGGCAAACGCGGTGTCCTGATTGGCCTTGCGGTTGACCGCCTGGCCCATGACGTTCAGGCGGTTGATGAAGGCGTCTTCTTCGCCTTCGCCGTTCATGGCCGGGTGCAGCGCCAGAGCGGCCTGCTCGTTCTCGCCGACCTGGCTGTAGAGGGTGTGCATCAGGACGTGAGGGGTGGCGTCCGAGGGGTTGGCCGCGACCATCTCGTCGGCTTCGGCCTTGGCGGCGCCCAGCGATTCGACGGAGCCGCCGCTGACCCGGAACTGGGTGGCGGCGATGCGGTTACCGCCGGCTTTCACTTCGGCGACGTAGGTGACCTGGGTGTCCAGCCTGGGACCGGTGTAAAGGACGCTGGCGCTGGCCAACTCTTCGGCCCACACGCCGACGCGCGGCTCTTTGCCGTGGGCGGGTTTGTAGATCGAGATCAGGTACGGGCCGGGCGTGGTCGAAGGCCAGCTAACGGTGGTGCGATCGCCGCTGGTGCTGGCTTTGAGTCCGCCGTTAGGCAGGGTTTCGCTCAGCGCGTTGGGGTCGATCGACTTGATCAGCTTCGAGCCCGAGGTGACCTCGTGGCGGGCGGTTTCGGCGCCTTCGAACACCTTGGCGCGGTTCTTACCGATTCCCACCAGGGCGGGACCGTCGAAGCGCTCGTGGCTGCCGCGAGAGAAGAACACCACCGACATGCTGGAGCCTTCGCGAAGCTCGATCAGGGTGCGAGAGTTCAGGCTCATCATCGGCTCGGCCGGGTGTTTCCCGTCAGCGCTGATGACCATGGCCGAACCGTTGAGGCTGGTGATCATCGCACTCGGGGCTTCGGCCCAGGCGGGAAGCGCCAGGAAGCATAGGGACAGACAAAGGAGAAGTCGTTTCATAGGGCTCGCGTCTTCTCACTTCGCCTCTATCGTCCCCCTTTTGAGGAGGAGTTTTCCTCTGGGAGGGGGGTGGAGGGCGTGGGCTAGTGTCCGTCCAGAGGAAGGCGGCCTTTGACAAAGGCGATGAAACGCTGCAGTGCGGGCGACGGCTCGCCTTTCTTCCAGGCAAAGTAGACTTCGTGGCGGGGCGCGTCGGCAGGCAGGTTCAGGAAACGCACTCCGGGCCACTCGTTCTTTTTCGGAGTGATGTGGATGGGCGCGACGCCCAGACCGGCCGAGACCATCCAGATCTGGGTCGCGCCGTTGGGGGCGTACTGGGTGACCTGCGGCTCGAACCCGGCTTCGCGGCAGCGGCGGCGCAGGCTGGTGTAGTAGTCGCTGACGATGGCGCCGGGCTCGACCAGGATCATAGGCTCGCCGTCAAGATCGCTCCAGTCTAGGCTCTCCTTTTCGGTCAGGGGGTGCGCCTTGGGCACAGCTAGCGCCATACGCCCCTCCAAGAGCTGGATCGCTCCGAAGCCGACCAGCTCGTCTTCCGGCAGGGAGAGGAATCCGGCGTCGAGGGTGCTGTCGCGAAAGGCCCTGAGCTGCCAGGCCGAAGGGTGGACTTCGAGCGTCACTTTCAGGCCGGGGTGTTCCAGGCGGAAGTCGCTGAGCAGTTCGGCCAGGGCCGAGGTGGCCAGTCCCGAGATGACGGAGAGTTTCAGCTCGCCCAGCTCTCCGCGGCGGCGCGATTCGGCTCGCTGGGCAAACCGTTCGACGCTGTCCACGATCGCTTTCGCCTCGGGCAGCAGTTCGCGTCCTACCGAGGTCAGCTGGATCCGGCGGGTGGTGCGATGGAACAGTTCGAGCCCGATTTCGGCTTCGAAACCCGCGATCTGCTGGCTGAGCGGAGGTTGAGCCATGTGCAGTCGAGCGGCCGCTTTGGTGAAGCTGAGCTCTTCGGCCACGGCGACGAAGTAGCGAAGTTGTCGGAGTTCCATGGTGGCCGATTCAGATCCCGGACAGATAAGTCCTATCATTAGAATATATTTCACATATGAGACCGCCTGAGCTATGTTAGGGGAGAGATGAAGCACGACGATCTTCCGGCCAAACTGCTCTGGACGCTGGTTCTTACGGCGGCCTTCACGGTGGGGAACATCTACATAAGCCAACCGCTACTCGGTCATATCGCGGCCGAGTTTGAACGTCCGCCCTCGGTAGTGGGCTGGATCCCCGCTTTGGCCCAGATCGGCTACGTGCTGAGTCTGGTCTTCGTGGCGCCGCTGGGCGACGTGATGCAGCCGCGCCGCTTGCTGCTGGGGCTGCTCGGTTCGGCCGGAGCGGTGATGATGCTGGCGGCGGTGGCTCCCGGGTTTGCCGCGTTTATGGCGCTGGCGCTGGGGATCGGACTGACGGCGGTCCAGGCCCAGGTGGTGCTGCCCTACATCGCGGCGCACAGTTCCGAGCGCAACCGCGGGCGCAATCTGGGGCTGTTTATGAGCGCCTGCTTGACCGGGGTGCTGCTGTCGCGAACCTTGAGCGGCTATCTGGGCGAGCATCTGGCCTCCTGGCGCGCGGTCTACGTGATCTGGGGCGTGACGATGCTGGGGCTGGCCCTGGCGGTGTACCGCTTGCTGCCTTCGTCGGCCACGGTGGCGGGGTTGGGCTATCGCTCGCTGGTGGCCTCGCTCTGGACGCTGTTCCGGGAGCGGCGGGCGCTGCGCTCGATCGCCCTAACGGGGGCGCTGATGTACGGGTCGCTGTCGGCCTTCTGGGGTTCGCTGGCCTTTTACGTTGGAGGTCCCAGCTTCGGGTTGGGAGCCGACGCGGCCGGCGCCTTTGGGCTGTTGGGAGTGGGCGGCGCGCTGATCGCCAACCTGGTGGGGCGCTACACCGACCGCTGGAGCGCTCGCACGCTACTGCTGACCAGCATCACGGTGATGGTGGTGTCGTTTTTGGGGATGGGAGCGGCCGGGCCGTCGCTGCTGGGTCTGGTGCTCTCGGTGGTGCTGCTGGATCTGGGGGCTCAGGCGGCCAACATCTCGAACCAGTCCGAGATCTATCGGCTCTATTCGGACGCGCAGAGCCGGATGAACACGATTTTCAAGATCGCCTACTTTTGCGGCGGCGCGGTCGGGTCGGCCCTGTCGACCTGGGCCTGGCAGCATCACGGATGGTGGGGAGTCTGCGCGGTCGGAGTGGCGTTTCTGGTCGGCGCGGCGGTGAACGTGTCGCGCGACGTCTGCTACCAGCGGCCTCATCACGTGAGCGCGGGCTAGGCGCTTCGGGCTCTGGGTTCAGGGTGAGGGGCTCTCGGGGAGGCTCTCGGGAGTCTTCGATTCTCCGATCGGCGGAAACTTCCGCGCATCGGCGAATCGAAGGCCTCCCCCTAGCTCTCGATTCCTCGATCAGCGCAAACTTCCGCGCATCGGCGAATCGAAGGCCTCTCCCCTAGCTTTCGATTCCTCGATCAGCGGAAACTTCCGCGCATCGGTGAATCGCAGGCCTCCCCCAGCTCTCGATTCCTCGATCAGCGCAATCTTCCGCGCATCGGTGAATCGCAGGCCTCCCCCGGCGCGCAAAAAAAAGAGGCGCTATCCCGAAGGACCGCGCCTCTCTCTGTCCTGACCGACGCCCGCTTGCGTCTCTGGTCAGGCGGCTCGAACTCTCCGAAGAGAGTCAGCCTTACCTCGTATGTTACCGGGTCTCGAGTTTCCCGTGGTCCGCCTTGCGGCTGACCAATCGCCTCTCCCCTTTCAGGGCAGCGACTGCACTCTCATTCGTCCCTGCGGGGGACACAGCGCGATGAGTGCGTCTGTTGCCTGGCCGCCACGTCCATCTTGCGATGGAACCCTCTCCTGCACCAGGCTCCCGTGGTCCGCCTATGATGGCGCTGCTCGTGCTCCGAAAAGCCTTGCTAGCCTCGCTCCCATTGCTGGGGCCATCCTACGCGTCGGGCCTCGTTTCGCATGCCTTCAGACGAAACGCTGCGCATAGCTCTGGTCTGCATGCTACCCCTGCTCCATTTTTCACCATCTCTGGTCGCGGTTGCTCCATTTTGGTCTGTTACCGCTCAGCAGTAACGTTCCTCGATGAACCCTAGCAGTTCCGCCCCCGCATTTCGACACGCCGGCTCACTTGCGTGGCGACTCGTCGGGTCCGAGTTACCCTCGCGAATCCCACAGATTTCGCGGCGTTACATAAGTCGATGCCTCGACTGTCCCTTTTTGGACTTCCAGTGGGCTCTGGGCGATTCTCTGGTCTGATTCGCAACCCCTCAGGCCTTCTCCGATAGCTTACGCTACTCGCACGGCGCATCCTGAGCTCCGTATCCCGAGTACCAACGATGACGATCTCGAAAGATCCTCACCCCATCACTCTCGGGCTTCCCGCTGACTAACTCTCCTGGAGCGTCGTCCCTCGTCATTTCCTACGAGTTCTTACCTTTGTCCGCCTCGCGGCGTCTCCAAGGGCTTGCGGGCCCTGACTGGCTCTGTCGGCCAGACTCGACGGCTTTCCTCTGGGTGTGAAAGCTCCCCTGTCCTCTTTTTCCACGCTCCCACATTGGAACGTCGGGGCCTTACCTCGAAAGGCTTTGGACAGCACCCCTTTGTGCTTCGTCACCAACACTTGCCAGCTCTGACTCGTCGCTGACTTCGGGCGTCTTTCGGTTTGACGCAACCGCGCTCTCTTTCACCACTGTGAGATGGTACGGCAGCCGAGCGCTCCGCAGTCTGGGATACAATCTCCAAACCTCGAGAGTAAGTTGCGGTGGCGGCTTTTCCAGGTTCCCCTGGCTGCCCTCTGTCCCGTCGCCGGTTCCACATTGGCTTCTCTCGTCTTGTCCCGGTTGTTCCATCCGTGACGCTGGGGGACACTTGCTGATGCTCGCTGGTCTTCTCGTAAGAAGGGCGAGACCACGAAGGTCTGTGTCCAACCTCTACCCCTTTGACCGTTGCCCATCGAGGGGGGTAGCCCTCACCACTTCTCTCGCTCGTGGGGCGACTCCGTGACTGGAGTAGACGCAAACTACACGCTCCCCCACCGCGTGTCAACATCTATTTCAAGATTCTTTTCGACCCGGGGTCGCTTTGTCGTTTTGCTTGCATGCCGGCAACCGGGTTGTTGCATAGTTCACACTCTGTTCGTCGAAACCGGCTTCGTGACGAACACGTGACGTTTTCATAACGCCGCGCCGCTACAGTGCAAACAGTGAGATGAGCAATTGGATGGCCTCGAGGTAGATGCGCAAGCGTCCCTCGGGGCTCTTTTTTCGCCTACAGGTAACCCGAACCGTGCGAGTCCCCAATGGGACTCGAGACTCAGGCCCCCCTTAGTGTTGCGGGATGGTCCAGGCCAAGGGAGTCTTTCGTACTATGGCGAATCGCCGGAAGCCCCATTGAAAGGAGTCTCTCGATGTCTCAGAAGGTGATCGCCTTTTTCCCGGAAGCCGCCTACGGCCCAGCTTTGAACTCTGTAGGGATCGCTCAGGCGTGCCAGGCGCTCGGCCACAAGCCGGTGTTCCTGACGGCCCCCGACATGGAGGGCACCTACTCGGCCTACGGGTTCGAAGAGCACCTCGTACCGATGTCGGCTCCGATGCCTCCAGAAGAGGTCGCCGCCTACTGGCAGACCTTCATCGACGGTCACATCCCGAACTTCAACAAGACTCCGTTCGAGCAGATCGACAGTTACGTCAAGGACTGTTGGGAGGCGATCGTCGACACCGCGGTGTGGGCACAGAAGTCGCTGCCGGCGGTGCTCGCAAAGGTCGCGCCCGATCTGATCTGCGTGGACAACGTGATCCTATTTCCCGCTATCAAGCAGTACGGAAAGCCGTGGGTGCGCATCATCAGTTGCAGCGAAAATGAGATTCCCGACGCTGACATCCCGCCTCACCTGTCAGGCTGCTCGCAGGATGACCACGCCGGCTTCGAAGCGTTCGAGGCGCGGTTTCAGGAAGTGGTGGGCCCCATCCACGCGACCTTCAACGAGTTCCTCAAGGAGCACGGCGAGCAACCCTACCCCAGCGGTCAGTTCTTCGAAGCTTCGCCTCATCTGAATCTGCTGCTCTATCCGCAGGCCGTCAAGTTCCAGCGCCGGGAACCGCTGGACCCCGAGCGGTTCCAGTATCTGGAAGGCTGCGTGCGTAAAGAAGAGGGCTACAGCGTGCCCAAGTTCCCCGTCAACGAGGACAAACCGCTGGTCTACGTCAGCTTCGGCTCGCTGGGGTGTGGAGACATCCCCACCTTGAACAAGCTAATCCAGGCGCTCGGCCAACTGCCGCTGCGCGCGCTGGTGAATGTTGGAGCCAACCTGGAATCCTACAGCGACGTCCCCGCCAACGTGATCATCGACAAGTGGTTTCCTCAACCCAGCTTGATTCCGCAGGTGGACGCTGTGATCCATCACGGCGGTAATAACACCTTTACGGAGTGCCTGTACTTTGCTAAGCCGGCTCTGATCATGCCCTACGTTTGGGATGGCCACGACAACGCCACCCGCGTGCAGGAGACGGGGCACGGGCTGAAGATGCACCGCGCGAACTGGACCGTCGAAGAGTTGGGCCAGGCTCTCGACACGCTCTTCCACGATCCCCAGATGGCAGCGAAGCTCAAGCAGACCAGCGCCCAGATGCAAAGCTGCCCGGGACCCGCCAAAGCCGCCGAACAGCTCGACAGACTGCTGACCGCCAGCCTAGTTTAGGGGACCCAGCGTGAATCTGCAGGGCGTCAACAAGCGAACTGCGTCCATCGTGCGCTACTTCAAGGACCTGGAACAGGCTGAGATGGTCCGACTCATCGAAGTGATGGCGCGCCACCCAAGCCGACTGACCCTCCACCTTGTCACCTCGCGCGAGACTCTTTGCCTTGTCAGGCAACCCGACCCGCTCACTGCGTGGTCGGTGCGGATAGATCAGGTGGATGCGAAAACCTTCGCGGTGGCGTTCGACGCTGGTGACGGCTCAGAACCGAATGCGCTTGTTCGGGCAGCATCGGTCAAGGGCGGATTCCGATTGGTCCAGGACGCCATCGAGCAGAGCGGCGCCTGGTCGACCAAGTCCGAGAAACAACCAAAGAAGAAGCCTGCGGAGCAAGAACTTGCTAGAAAAGGCATGCTAGAAGCAGTAAAAGCCGTCCACGGGGATCATCTCGCCCGACCGCTCTGTCCCTATTGCCACGAAGGCTGGCTGAACACCACCGATGTCCCTCTGTCTAACGACGGACGCAAAGAGCGCTGGCTGATCTGTTCGATCTGCCCCGCCTGGGCGGCCGTCCTCATGCGGTGAAGGTCCGCTATTTCGCCCGCCGAGCAACGATCAGTCCTCACATCGAGCCCCGATGCGGGCACTCGGGGAGGCCGCGTGCGGGCTTGTGGAGTGCCCGCGCCGACGATGAGTTCGATGCGGGCACTCGGAGTGCCCGAGTGCGGGCTCGTGGAGAGCCCGCGCCGACGAGAATCCCAATGCGCCCCGACCGACCGATGCCGCGCGCCCGCCCAGGATCCTCTCGCAGGGTCGACGAACGGCAGGGCCCCGACGAATCCATCTCTTGAAAGGGAGTCTCATGACCCGATTCCAGCAGCCGTGGCAGTTCCTGGCCGGCCAACTCGAACCCGCCCAGGGCGCGCCCCGAGACGTGCTCGACCCTTCTGACCTGAGCAAGGTCGGAGTGATCGCCAACGCCACCCCTCAAGAGATCGAAAGCGCCCTCGACTCCGCCGACGGGGCCCGCCAAGACTGGGCCGCCCTCGACGGCAAGACCCGCGCCGGGATCCTGCACAAGGTGGCCGACGCCATCGAGCAGGGCGACCTGTCCGCCATCGCCGTCAGCATGACGCGCGAGATGGGCAAGCCGTACCCCGAAGCGATGGGAGAGTTGGCCAACGTCGCCTCCATCTTCCGCTACTGCGCCGAACTTGCCCGCGACGAAGCCGGCAAAGTGGCCGCCCCGATCCAGCCCGGCTCGTTCCAGTACTCCCGCTACTTCCCGTACGGAACGTCCGTGCACATCGTGCCCTACAACTTCCCCATTCTACTCCTCTCCTGGACTCTGGCCGCGTCGCTTGCCGCGGGCAACGTCTGCCTGGTCAAACCGGCCGAAACCACCACCTTGTGCACCTGGCTGTTTCTCGAAACGCTGAGCAAAGCGTTACCCAAAGGCACCCTCAGCGGACTCTCCGGCGGAGCCGACGTCGGTCGCGCCCTGGTCGAAAGCCCCCGTACCCACGTGGTCGCCTTCACCGGTTCGGTCGCCGCCGGACGCGCCGTCGGTGTCGCCTGCGCGGAACGGTTCAAACCGTGCCTGATTGAAGCCGGCGGCAGCGACCCGCTGATCGTCAGCGACAAAGGCCCGCTCGACGTCGCCATCTCGGGTTCAGTCACCGCCGCCTTCCACCTCTCCGGGCAGATCTGCACCTCGGCCGAGCGCTTCTTCGTGCATGAAACGGTGCACGACGAGTTCGTCCAGGGCTTGGCCAAAGCGGCCAAAGCGCTGCGCATAGGTCCCGGCCTGGCGAAGTCCGAAATCGGCCCGCTGGTCAACGAAGCCGCCCGCAACAAGGTGCAAAAACTCGTCGATGAAGCCGTCGAACAAGGCGCCACGCTGGTCACCGGCGGACGCATCCCGCCCGACCGGTCCACCGGCTGGTATTACGAGCCCACCGTGCTGACCGGCGTCACCGCCCAGATGCGCATCTTCCACGAAGAAGCGTTTGGCCCGGTCGCCTCGGTCTGTAAAGTCGCCTCATTAGATGAAGCGATAAAGCTCGCCAACGCCTCGGAATTTGGCCTGGGCGCCTCGCTCTTCACCACCGACCTGGGCGAAGCGATGGAGTTTGTCGACCGCATCGAATCCGGCATGGCCTGGGTCAACAACCCGCTGGTCGACAACGACGCCCTGCCCTTTGGCGGCTGGAAAAACTCGGGGCTGGGGCGGGCTCTGGGCAAAGACGGCCTGAACGCTTTCCGGCGCAGCAAGATGGTGATCATCGACCCTGTGCCCAAAATTCACGACTGGTGGTACCCCTACCCCGACGAGGTGTTCTACCAGCCCACTATAGAGGAGTCCACGTGCGCATCCTGATTATCGGCGGAGCCGGCCTGATGGGCTCGGGCACCATCCGCGACCTGCTCAACACCATGTCCGGAGAGATCGAGACCCTGATCGCCGCCGACACCGACCCCACCCGGCTGGACAAACTGGCCCAGGACCTTGACGATCCCCGTCTGGTCACCCAAGGGCTCGACGTGGCCGATCCGGTAGCCCTGGCCAACGCCCTGGCCGAGTGTGATCTCTGTATTAACGGCGTTCCCACCTTTGCCGGTCACCAGATGACCATTTTCGAGGCCTGCCTGAAAGCCCGTCGCACCTACGTCGACTACGGCGGCATGGGCGTCTACACCGTGCAGCAGAATGCCATGCATCTGGCGTTCCTGGATGCTGGAGTCACGGCCGTGGGCGGCCTGGGCGCCGACCCCGGCATGTCCAACGTGCTATGCCGCGCCGCGGCCGATCGCCTGGACACGGTGGAGAAGATCAACCTCTACTGGACCGGAACCAGGGTGGGAGGCAGCGCGGGCCCCCTCAACCCTTCCTACACCCTCTCCACCATCCTGGCCGAGTACGCCAACCCGTCGCAGCAGTTCCTGGACGGAGCGCTGCGCGAGGTGCCCGCCAGGGAAGGCGAGGTCACGCTCGACCTCCCCGCCCCGTTCGGCACCACCACCTTCATGTTCACCCAGCACAGCGAACCGCTGACCGTTCCGTTCGCCAAGGGGATCGCCGAGAAGGGGATCCGCGAAATGACCTGGCGCCTGGCCTTCCCGAAGGCCGACCACGAATCGTTCCTGGGACTCGTGCGCAGCGGCTTCGACGACTACGACACCCCGGTCCAGGTGCGGGGCGGCCCCGTCAAACCGCTGGACGTGCTGCAAGCCGTGATCGCTCGCAACGTGGCCAAACACCCGGTCGAGGCGACGGAAGGGTACGACCTGCACTTTGCTATCGCCGAGGGCACCAAAAACGGGCACCCTACCACCGTGACCGTGCGCGTGCTGGGCGGACCGCATCCGCTGTATGACGACTTCTCGGACGCCGCCACCTCGATGAACATGTCGATCGGGGTGCAGCAGATTCTGGCCAACCCTCTTCAGCCCGGCGTGTGGGCGCCCGAAGAGTATTACGATGTCGAACCTTACCTCGAAGAGGTTCGCCGCCGCCACTTCACCGTCGAAGTGGAAACCTCCCAGCGAGAGTTGGTACGCTAAGCTGCCCTCCCACGACGACCTGATCATCGACGACGCCGAAGAACTTCAGCGCCTGCAAGAGATGCGCCACCAGGCTCCGGTGGAAAACCTGGCCGAACGGTTCGGCTACTACGCCTCGAAGAATCCGCTGCTGACCGAGCAGCAGTTTGGCTTCGTGCGCAAGATCGTGCGCAGCAACTTCACCGTCATCGGGATCAAAGAGCTTGGTCTGGCCTACACGGTAGGGCTCTGGTATTCGCACTCGTACCCCGAACTGATGCTGGTCGCGGGGTCGGCCGAGGCCTCTATGGAAAAGATGAACCTGGCGCTTCAAGAGAGTGGCAACCTGCTGTGGCAGGAGCGCTCGGTGGATGCCGAGGTTTGGCAAACCGATCCGCGCGCCTTCGTAGAACCCCGGGCTCACCGCCTGGGACAGATCGCCTTCAAGTCGCTGCGCAACCAGGGACTGCGAACGGAAACGTTCGACAACGCCGATTCTGACTTCCTGAAAGCCTATCCGTACGGCTACGGATTTCATTTCTACCAGCGCTTCGCCGACGAAACGGACGTCCCGATCTTAAAGGCCAAAGTCGAATGATTTGCCCCGGCGACGGCGAAGGCCGCGCCCATGCAATGCCCTAGACAATGCGGAGGCGAACTCCGCCAGGTGGTTCTGGAAAACCTCGGCGGAGCCGAAGTCTATCTCTGCGCCGAGTGTGAAGGCGCCTGGTATCCCCACGGATCGCTGGGAGCGGTCGGCCAGTCGTCCGTCGACGCCCTCGAGGAAAGCGCCCTGGCCGTCTCCTTAGAAGGCGACAAACTGGAAAAGGTCAACCTCGAAGCCGACGCCGCCTGCCCCGTCTGCTCGAAGACGATGGAGCGGTTTTCCTACCTCCTTGCTCCCGCTGTGAAGTTGGACGAATGCCCCGAGCACGGCACCTGGCTCGACGACGGCGAACTGGGAGAGATCGTCGACGCGGTCGCCATCTCGACGTCCAAGATGGCGCGCTATCGCGACGATATCAAGGAGATGCGCAAAGAGATGAATCTGGACGGCATCGCCAAAGGCGGCTCGGTGCTGAACCCGATCGCCTTGACCATGCGGGTGCTCAACCACCTGTTCAGCAAGAACCCCAAGGCTTAGCCTCGATGCAGCGAGACCTTACCCTACGTTTTCTGGCCGAACCCAGCGAAGTCAACTTCGGCGGCAAAGTGCACGGCGGCACCGTGATGAAGTGGATCGACCAGGCCGGCTACGCCTGCGCCGTGGGCTGGTCCGGCCTGTACTGCGTCACCGTCTACGTGGGCGGCATCCGCTTCCTCTCTCCCATCCACATCGGCGACCTGGTAGAGGTCAAAGCCCAGGTGGTGCTGACCGGCAATTCGTCCATGCACATCGCCGTCGACGTCTTTGCCCGCGACCCCAAGAAGGGGGAAGCGCGCAAGACGACCCACTGCATCATCGTGTTCGTGGCCACCGGCGAAGACGGGAAACCGACCCCGGTCACCTCCTGGGACCCCGAGACCGAGCACGACCTGGCCATGCAGGCCTACGCTCAGAAACTGATGACCCTGCGGCAGGGTATCGAGCAAGAGATGAGCCCTTTCCGATAGAGCCCGCCTAAGGGACCCCACGCAACGAGCAAAGAGGAGACAGCTATGGTGATCGAGCGCGAACAGCACTACATCGGTGGAGAGTGGAGCCCCGGATCGGGGGGAGGCACCTTTGCGGTGGTCAACCCTTCCACGGAGGAGGTGATCGCCGAGGTCGCTGCCGGTAACGCCACCGACGTCGACCGAGCCGTCCAGGCCGCCTCCGAAGCCCAGCGCGACTGGGGCCGCAGCACGGGGAAAGAGCGCGCCGTCCATCTTCGCGCCATCGCCGAAGCGATCCGCAACAGGGCCGCCGACCTGGCCCGACTCGAGGTGCAAGACAACGGCAAACCGCTGCCCGAGGCCGACTGGGACATCGCCGACGCGGCGGGCTGCTTCGACTTCTACGCTGGGCTGGCCGAAGAGTTGGACGGACGCCAGGGCCAGACGGTGACGCTTCCCGACGAGCGGTTCAACAGCAAAGTCTATCACGACCCGATCGGAGTGAGCGGGCTGATCGTGCCCTGGAACTACCCCCTGCTGATGGCCGCCTGGAAGGTCGCTCCGGCGCTGGCGGCCGGCTGCGCCACGGTGCTCAAGCCGTCGGAACTGACCCCGCTCACCGCTCTGCAGTTGGGTCGCATTTGCGACGAGGTCGGGCTGCCCAAGGGCGTGCTCAACATTATTACCGGCATGGGTCCTCACGCCGGGGCGCCGCTCTCGAAGCATCCTCTGGTGCGCAAACTTGCCTTCACGGGAAGCGTTCCCACTGGCGCTGGGGTGATGGCCGCGTGCGCTCAAGATATCAAAAACGTCAGCCTGGAACTGGGCGGCAAATCGCCCATCATCGTGTTCGACGACGTCGCGATCGAGGCCGCCGTCGAGTGGATCTTGTTCGGGATCTTCTGGAACCAGGGCCAGGTCTGCAGCGCCACCTCGCGCCTGCTGGTGCAGGAGGGGATCGCTCCGCGTCTGCTCGAGCGCCTGGCCCAGGAAGCTTCCGCGATCAAGACCGGTGACGGCTTCGAGGAAGGCGTCAAACTGGGGCCGCTGGTCAGCCCCGGACAGTTGGGGAAGGTCGAGGAAGCCGTGGCCCGCGCCCTTTCCGAAGGCGCCCGGGCGCTGTGTGGAGCAAAGCGGCCCGCCGGTTTAGAGCGAGGCTACTTCTACGAGCCGACCGTGCTGGTCGACCTGCCCGATCAATCGGCCGCCTGGAACGACGAGATCTTTGGCCCGGTGCTGGCCGTGCGCACCTTCAAAACCGAAGAGCAGGCCGTGGCGATGGCCAACGACTCGGCTTACGGCCTGGCCGCTGCGGTCATGTCCGAGGACCTGGAGAGGGCCGAGCGAGTGGCCCGCGCTATGGAGGCCGGGATCGTCTGGATCAACTGCTCGCAGCCGACCTTCACGGAAGCGCCCTGGGGCGGCATGAAAGCCTCCGGCATCGGCCGAGAACTGGGGCACTGGGGGCTTTCCAACTATCTCGAGACCAAACAGGTCACCTCGTTCCACGGCAAGGAGCCGTGGGGCTGGTACCTTCCTTCGTAGACCGTAGACCGTAGACCGTACACCGTAAACTCCATACTGAAGCTCAGGCCTTATCCACGAGGAGAAGAGCCCGCCGACACGTATTCGCCTAGACGATTTCATCTTCAAGGGGAATCAGCGATGGGCGTCTTATCACGTTTTCGACTGTGGGGAATCAGCGCTCTGTGCGTGGCGGCTCTGGCCGCAGCAGGGTGTGGAGGGAGCAGCGGTTCCACCCAGGGATTCGATGCCAACCGAGGTTCGAGCGCCAACGGCATCAGCTATGGGGCTGGAGGCGACGGCCCTCGTAACCCCGGCCCGGGCACCGGGACCCCGTTCCCCTTTCCAGCCCCCGGCGGGAGCACGCCCACGCCCACGCCCACGCCCAC
>JAEXNA010000128.1 GCA_023447635.1 Vulcanimicrobiota bacterium
GAGGCGCGATTCTGAGGAAGTTGTTTTGAAGGCGCATACCGAGTTGTACGTAACTGAAAAACAACAATGTCAGAATCGATGGATCGCCGTCAGGATCCCGTGATTTAGGTTTGACGGAGCACTAGGCTTTCCCCGCCAGCAGCTTATCGCTGAACGCCGGCAGCTTGGGCGTAAAGAGGTCTTCGGGGGCGGTACGGATACCGATGTAGAACGAGCCGAACTCGGCGTACACGGCGCTGACTTCGTCGAAACGCATCTCGTAGATCAGCTTTTTGAAGTCGACCGCTTCGTTGGCGAACAGGTCGACACCCCAGTCGTAGTCCGCCAGGCCTGACGACGAGGTGATGATCTGGCTGACTCGGCCGAAGTACTTGCGTCCGGTGCGGCCGTGAGCGCGCATCAGTTCACCGCGCTGGGCGGGGGAGAGGGTAAACCAGTTGATGCTTTCCCCGCGCTTTTTGTTCATGGGGTAGAAGCAGATGTAGCGGTCGTCCGGAATCTCCGGATACAAGCGCTCCCGCTGGGTGTCGCGCTCTTTCTCGAGCTGCGCTTCCAGGGCCAGGTCCCACTCCACAGTCCCCTCTTGGTGGCCCTGCTTGACCAGCATTTTGTGGTAGCGCTCGGCGGCGCCGTGCAGCGACAGTTCGACGACCGAGAAGTAGCCCGTCGACGGCTGCAGAAACTCGGAGATAGCGAGCTCAGAGACGATCTGTTCGACTTCGGCGAGCTCTTCAGGGGTGCGGCGGAAGTAAACCAGCATCAGGTCCGCGATGTTCGACATAACGCGGTAGCAAGCGCCCGATTCTTCGGCGTCTCCGCGACGATTGAGCGCATTGAGAACCTGCGTGGCTTCGGCCAGGATGTCGTCCCGGTGGTCGGGTTCGAGCAGCATCAGCCCGCGGCGGTCGATGTGATAGAGTTGGTGGAGGCAGTAGGCTCCCTCCAGGGTTGAAGGAGGACGATTTTCACTCATGGGGGCAGCTTAGACTCCCATCGGGCGTGGGCCTGCCGATTCGGGCCGATCTCCCACCGGATGGCCGCTGGCCCAATGCCGCTGAAGGGCCCGACCCAACCCATGGTAAAGGGCCGCGTCTATGAGTAACGTTTTCTCTCAGCGCCGGCTCGTGCTGGCCGACCTTCTCCCGGGCATCCCGGTCCTGCTGGTCTCGGGCTGCCCTCGCACCCGGAACTACCAGGCCGCCCACTACCCCTTCCGCGCTCAAGGCCACTACCTCTACTTTGGCGGCCCGCAAGAGCCCGAGCACGCGCTGCTCATCATCAACGGCGACGCCACCCTCTATCGTCGGCCCAGCGACGTGGACGATCAGGTCTGGCACGGCCAGGGCGCCAGTGACGAAGAGCTTTGCGCCGAGTTCGACTACACCGCCGTGAAAAGCCTGGACGACCTGCCTGGAGACCTCTCCACCCTGGGACTCGACGAGGTGCTGTCCGTGCCCTCGTCCGACCCCGCCTCGAACACCTTCCTGGCTTCCTACCTGGGCCGCATCCCCAAGCACGACGCCGACCCTGACACCGACCTGGTCGACGCCCTGGTCGAATGCCGCTTACGTCACGACGACGCCGGGCAAGCATCCTTGCGCGAGGCGACCCAAGTCTCCGTCACCGGACAGCGCGCTGTCATGCTGGCCGCCCAGGCCGGGCGCAGCGAATTCGCCCTGCGCGGCCAATTCGAAGCCGCACTCGCCGAAGTTGGTGGCGTACCGTCGTTTCAGCCGATTATCTCGGTAGCCGGTGAAGTGCTGCATAATCCGTATTACAAAGGAACCCTGCAAGACGGCGACCTGCTCCTGATCGACGCCGGCGGCGAGATCGCCTCGGGCTGGTCAGGCGATCTGACCCGGGTAGTCCCTGTCTCCGGCCGCTTCAGCGCCACTCAGCGAGAGATCTACGACGTGGTCGACAGCGCTCGACAGGCCGGAGTGGACGGGATCGCTCCCGGGGTTCATTTCCGCGACCTGCATAAGACCGTCTCGACCACTCTGACCGAAGGCCTGGTCCGACTGGGCATCCTGAAGGGCGAGCCGGCCGATCTGGTCGCCAAAGGCGTGCACGCTCTGTTCTTCCCTCACGGATTGGGCCACCTGGTGGGCCTGGATGTGCATGATATGGAAGACCTGGGCGACCGGGCCGGCTACGCCGACGGCGAGACCCGCTCGGAGCAGTTCGGACTCTCTTACCTGCGCCTCTCTCGCGAACTCGAAGAGGGGATGGCCGTGACCATCGAACCGGGCTTCTATCAGATCCCGGCGCTGCTCGACGGAGAGATGGGCCAACGCTTCGCCGAATACCTGGACCGCGAGGTCCTGGCCAAATACGCCGACGTCCGCGGTATCCGCCTCGAGGACATGGTCCTGGTCACCGCTGATGGGGGTGAGCTGCTGAGCTCGGACCTCCCCGTTGCGGCCGACGAGGTCGAAGCGCTTCTGGCCAGCCGCTAGTACGAAAAAGCCTCGACGCGATCAAAAAAGCCCCGGAAGCGATTCCGGGGCTTTTTCTTCTCTGCAACGACTACTTGTCGTAGACCGCTGACGAGGGAGGCTGCACGCCCGCGAGTTCCGAGACGATCACCTGAAAGGCGTGAATCCAGTCGTCGACCGTGCTCTCGATCTGGCCTTCGAGTTCGGCCAGTCGCTCCTTATCCTCGCAGCCGCGAATCTCTTCCTTCAGCGCATCGACCTTAGCCCCGAGTCCCTGATAGTGGGACTTCTTCTCCTCCGAGGAGTGGCGAGCTACCAGGTCGTTCATCATAGCGTTCTGCTGCTCGGTCAGCTCGTCGATCCGCTTGCGCACCTGCTGAGCCTGCACCGGGTGGCTGGCCGTCTTAGACATCTGTGAGTGCCGGTCCAGGTCGCGACTGACCTCTGACAACTCTTTGAGCTTTTCCCGAATCCCTGAATCTTGACCGTTGGACATAGCGGCAAGTTCTCAGAAAGAAAAGGGGAGTCCTGCCCGCGGGATTCGGACGAGTTTCGCGATGCGAGGTCGCAACTCCACCACCTGGGTTCCGACCAGATGGATCTCTTCGAGGAAAGTGCGTTCCGCGTCGTCGAGATCCGACAGCTGCCCCTCCAACCGCTCCAGATCCGAGCCGGCCTGATCGCGCAACGCTCGAAGGGTCTCCCGGCCCAGGTCGGTATCCACTTCCGGGTAACGGTGCAGAACTTGCAGAGTCTTCGTTCCGTCGGCGCCAGCTTCCCAGCCGACCCGGCGCAGCGGGAACTCGATCAACGGCCCGGTCTGCACCGGCACGTTCGCCACAAAAACCCCGCGAGCGATGGCTCGGTTCAGCTGCTCGGTGTAAGTCCGCATCAGGGTGCGGCCCTCTTCGGTGAGCTTGCGCCGACGCTCGAACTCGGCAGAGAAGTCCTGACTTTTCTCCATCCGAGCGATCATGAAGTAGTAGCGAACCAGCGCCTTCCGGTCGCCGTCCCAGGGCCGATCGGCAAAAGACCGATCAAGGATCTCCTCGGTCTGTACCACTCCACCCTCCCTGGGCAGAGGAGTTCCCGCAGCAAGGTCCCGCAGCTGAAGCCGCAGGGAAGGGGAGAGCAGCCGAGACACCGCGGTGCGCAGGCGCAGGTCGTCGGGAGAGACCCTTGGCTCGTCGGCCAGAAGAGGGCTCGTCAGCAGCGACAGCGCCAGAATTCCGCCCAGTATACTGCGAAGCACGCTGGAACCGGATCCGGCGAAAGGCCATGCTCGACCCGGCTGAGAAACCCTTCGGAGCACTTTCGAGGGAGACCCGAAGGGCGTTCGAGAGTTAGCTTTCGGAGCCGGGGATGGGGACTTCGACAACAGCGAAAAGGACAGATTCACGATGGCAGACAGATTCCGGTTACAATCCCCCTTCCCTCCGAGCGGGGACCAGCCCCGAGCGATCCAGGAGATCGTGCGCTCTTTAGAGGCTGGCAACCGGTTCACCACCTTGCTGGGTGCCACCGGAACGGGCAAGACGTTTACCATGGCCTCGGTCATTGCCAATCTCAACCGGCCCGCTCTGGTGCTCGGTCCCAACAAGACCCTGGTCGCCCAGCTTTGCTCGGAGTTCCGCGAGTTTTTCCCCACCAACGCGGTGGAGTACTTCGTCTCTTACTACGATTATTACCAGCCCGAGGCGTACATCGCCAATTCGGACACCTTCATCGAAAAGGATTCGGCTATCAACGACGAGGTCGACCGTCTTCGCCATTCCGCCACTCACGCCGTGCTGGAGCGTCGGGACACCCTGGTGGTTGCCTCCGTTTCCTGCATCTACGGTCTCGGTTCTCCCGAGGACTATAAAGACACCATCCTGGTCTTCCGTCCTGGCGAAGAGCTACCGCGCAAGTTCTTGCTGAACCGACTGATCGAGATGCAGTACACCCGCAGTAATACGGTCAACGAGCGCGCTTCGTTCCGTCTGACGGGAGAGGTGTTAGAGATCCACCCGGTCGACGAAGAGCGGGTGTACCGCATCGAGTTCTTCGGCGACGAGGTCGACAGTATGACCTGTTATGATCCGGTGACTGGAGAAGTCCTGGGAGAGCCCAAACGCGTCGTCGTCTATCCCGCGCGTCACTACGTCACGCCCAGCCACAAACGGAATTCCGCCATCGCCAGCATTCAAGACGAACTGCAGCAGCGGTTGGAGTTCTACAAGAACGAAGGGCGCCCGCTCGAGGCGCAGCGCCTGGAGATGCGCACCCGCTACGACCTCGAGATGATCGAGGAGATCGGCTACTGCAATGGGATCGAAAACTACTCCCGCCACCTGTCCGGCCGCGCCCCCGGCGACTCGCCTTATACCCTGCTGGACTATTTCCCCAAAGACTTCGTGATGTTCATCGACGAGTCGCACGTGGCCATCCCGCAACTTCACGGTATGCTGGCCGGGGACCGCTCGCGCAAGGACGCGCTGGTGGAACACGGCTTCCGCCTACCCTCGGCCTACGACAACCGTCCGCTGGCCTTCCCCGAGTTCCTGGAGAAGGTGGGACAGGTCGTTTTCGTTTCGGCCACCCCACTGGAGTACGAGCGTAAGAATTCGACCGTGATCGCCGAGCAGATCATTCGTCCTACCGGGCTGATCGACCCGGAACTCGATATTCGACCGGTCAAAGGTCAGGTGGACGACCTTCTGACGGAAATCCGGGAACGGGAGAAGCTGAACGAACGCGTGCTGGTGACCACCTTGACCAAAAAGATGGCCGAGGACCTGACCGACTACTTGCAAGGGCTGGGCGTCAAGGTGCGCTACCTGCACTCGGAGGTCGACACCCTGGGACGCATCCAGATTCTGCGCGATCTGCGCCTGGGTGAGTTCGATGTGCTGGTCGGAATCAACTTGCTGCGAGAAGGTCTGGACCTTCCCGAAGTCAGCCTGGTAGCCATCCTCGACGCCGACCAGGAGGGCTTCTTACGCAGTGCGACTTCGCTGATCCAAACTATTGGACGAGCGGCACGTAACGTGTCGGGCAAAGTCATCCTTTACGCCGACCGTATCACCGGATCCATCCAGAGCGCCATGGACGAAACCAGTCGGCGTCGCGCCATCCAGATCGCCTATAACGAAGAGCACGGGATTACTCCTCAGACCGTGCGTAAGGCGGTCAACGACATCCTCGACACGCTGGGCTATCAGGCCCAGGAGTCCCGCCAGGACCGCCGGGAAAAACACGCCGAGATGGACCTCGACCAGTTGAGAGATCTGCTCGGCCAGATGGAGAGCGCCATGCTGGAAGCAGCCAGGAGCCTGGAGTTCGAAACCGCCGCCGCCCTGCGCGACGAGATGCATTCGGTCAAGAAACAGCTCAATCGCAAGCTCGACGGGCTTCCGATCGCCGATCAGATCGCGCTCTCCGAGGAGTTGAGCAAGATTAAGGCAGGCGTCGGGACGGGGAGGGGAGAGCTCAAGATCGAACCCAAGTCGCCGCCCAAACCAGGAGAGGCGGGAAGTCGAAAGGCCTCCACCAGAGCCCCCCGTCGCTCCCGACGGTAGAAAAAGTCAGACGAGCATGAGCACATTAGGGAAAATGGTCATTTCCTGTGATGCCAGATGAGAACTCTTCTGATACCTTAAGGGTGGAAGAAGGGGCATCCGCCGAAGCCTTCTCTGCGCAGCAGAGGGGCTTGTTTTATTTTGGGGAGAAATTCCGCCCGTACTTGATGAACAGCGGAGTAAAGGCGACGCCTCTCGCTCGCCTCGCTTGCTCTGGAATGGACCTTTCCGAAACGAAAGGGCTAGGTGTTCTCGGGTTTGCGGACCAGGCCGCTTTCCACCGCGTAGCGCACCAGTTGAGCGCGGTTGGAAAAACCGAGCTTCGCCATGATGTTGGCCCGGTGGCGCTCCACGGTGTTCGAACTAATATCAAGAGCCGCCGCCACTTCACGAGCCGTCATCCCTTGAGCTGTCAGGTCCAGCACCTCACGCTCGCGAGGGGAAAGGGGAGTGACCGGCTCTTTCGCCTCGGCCGTTCCTTCCTCGGCGGGCGTGGCGTTACGAAAGCGATCGACCAGACCTCGAGCCAGAGACGGATGAAGTACCACCCCACCGCGGCTGACAGCGCGGATGGCCGAAAGCAGATCCGACGGGGCCGCCCCTTTGACCACGTAGCCGCCCGCCCCAGCCTCGAGCAGTTGATAGAAGTAGCCCTCTTCTTCGTGCATGGTCAGAACCAGGATCGAAATCTGAGGAAGTTCGTCGCGCAATGTACGAGCTACTTCCAGCCCTCCTTTGCGCGGCATCGAAAGATCGAGCAGAAGAAGATCGGGAAGGTGCAGCCTTGCCTGCGTCAGCGCCTCCTCCCCATCGGCCGCTTCGCAGCAGACCTCGAGATCGTCCTCGGCATCGATCAGAAGTCGTAACCCTGAACGAACTTGCGGATGGTCCTCCGCAATCATCACCCTAATCGCCATTTAGGAAATTTAGAGAGCGGAACGGAATGTCCTTGAACTAAGAGCGTAAACTCGAAACAACCTTTTCTCGCCCTTCTGGTTTCGATTTATAGCAATTTTTTTCAAGTTTTGCCAGGAATCGCCCCCCTCTCTGCGAACCTTGGCCGATGCAAGAAACGGCGCTACGAAGCGCGGGAATCAGTGAGCGGGGGATCGAGGCCTGGCAACAGGCGAGGCGGGAAACCGCGGAGGTGCGGGCCGAAATTCGCGCCCGAGCCGACGCCAATTTTGGGAAGGTCATGCAGGCCTTCCGCAGCTGTCCCCTGGCGGAAACCGAACTGGCGGGCAGCACCGGGTACGGCTACAGCGACATGGCCCGTGAGGGGCTCGATCGCCTGACCGCCGAGATCTTCGGCTGCGAAGCGGCGGCTATCCGCCTGCAGTGGGTTAGCGGAACTCACGCCATCGCGTCGTGCCTGCGCGGAAACCTGCGACCGGGCCAGACCCTGCTGGCCGGCACCGGGGCGCCTTACGACACCCTTCTTCCTGTCATCGGTCACCCCGTCGACTACCCTGGCTCCCTGGCCTCATGGGGGGTCAACTATGGGGAAGTCCCCTTGAAAGACGAGCGCATCGATCTACAAGCCTTGGAAGCGGCCATCGACGACAATACCGGATTGGTCTTCCTGCAGCGCTCCCGCGGCTACACCTGGCGACGCTCTTTGCACGTGGCGGAACTGGCCGAGGCGATTGCGGTGGTGCGCGCCAAGGCCGGCGATCGGGTCACCATCCTGGTCGACAACTGCTACGGCGAGATGGTGGAACTTCAAGAGCCGTCTCAGCTTGGCGCCGACCTGGTTGTTGGCTCCCTGATCAAAAACCTTGGCGCGACGATTGTACCTACCGGAGCCTATGTGGCCGGCAGCGCCCGCGCCGTCGAAGGCGCATTGATCGCCTTCACCGCTCCCGGCCTCTCGGGCCACGTGGGTCCGACTCTGGGCCTGGCCCGAGGCATGGCTCAGGCCCTTTCGCTCGCTCCGCAGACCATCGCCCAGAGCCTGGAAGGCCTGGTTGTTGCGGCCTGGCTTCTCGAGAACGCCGGTTTCGAAGTCTCTCCTCGCTGGAACGAGCCGAGGACCGACACGATTCAGGCTGTGGCCCTCGGTTCCGTGGCCGCGCAGCGCGCTTTCTGCAAAGCGGTGCAGAGCGTCGGCCTGGTCGATGCCAGGGCGACCCCCACCTCGGTGGTCCAGCCCGGCTACCGCGACCCGATCCTGATGGCCGGAGGGACGTTTATCTCTGGCTCTTCGGCCGAACTTTCGGCCGACGGTCCTGAGAGAGAGCCTTTCGTCTGTTACCTGCAGGGCGGCACCGCTCGTCTGCATGTCGAGATGGCGGCTTTGACCGCTTTGGCAGCCTTAGAAAGTTTAAAAACGGCGAAGGGGAGCTAAGAGGCATGGGAATGATGAACGAAGCCACACCGATGGAAAAAATCGGAGTGTTCGACAGCGGGCTTGGCGGGCTGACCGTCCTCAAGCAGCTGCTGCGGACACATCCCGCCAGATCTTACGTCTACTTTGGCGACACGGCCCACGTACCGTACGGCAACCGCGAGGCCGACGACGTCATCTCCCTGGTTTCGGAGATCTCCCGCCATCTTGTAGAGGAGGGATGCCAGGCGCTGATCGTCGCTTGCAACACCTCGTCGGCTCTGGCTCTCTCGGCGCTTCGGACTGTGGTCGAAGTTCCCGTGGTGGGTGTCATCGAACCTGGAGCCGCCGAAGCCGTGCAGGTGTCCCGTACGGGCAAGATCGCCGTCATGTCGACCCCGCTCACGGCCAAGTCGGGTGTTTACGCAGAGCAGATTCGCAGCGCCTGGCAGAAGCTTGGAGTGGGTCCGGAGCCGGAAGTGCTGGAGATCGGCTGTCCAGAACTGGTACCGATCGTCGAAGAAGGCGATCTGGAAAGCCCCGAATCGCGAAAGGTGCTCGAAGAGTACGCCCGGATGCTGCACGGCAACGGCGTCGACACGGTCATCATGGGCTGCACGCACTACCCGCTTCTCCTGCCGGTGCTACGACCGCTGCTGGGCGAGCGCGTCGCGGTCGTCGACCCTGCCGAGCTGATCCCCCGGATCCTGGGGGAGTGGTACTTCCCGGACAGCGTCGAGCAAACGGGAACCGTCACCTTTCAGGTCAGCGGTCAGCCCGAAGGATTCGACCCGCGAGCCGCCAGGTTCCTGGGACGTGAGGTGCGTTCGGAGCAGATCGTCTTGCGCCGCGCGGACCGCGCTGAGGTCGCACCGACCTGAAAAAGTCAGGTCGGTGAGAGCTCTCGGACTTTTTGTCCAAACGTGCGTTCCGGGCAGTACCAGCGGTAGGCGCTGCACTGAGCTTGGTAGCGGGTCGACCCCTCGAAAAGCCGAGGTTTCCCCGAATCACAGGTAACCGGCGAGCCCTGGCACTCGATCCAGGCTACCCACTGGCCGTCTGGCGTGCGACTGGTTTTGAGGCCGGCCTCGTCAGTGAGGCTCAACCCTTTCTTACGAAGTGATGGCACGATCTGTCCTTTCCCCCCAACAGAACGGTGGTGTCGTCACCCAATCCCATGGATTTCAACTTCTCTACTATAGCAGGAGGAAGCGGGCAGGGGAAGAGCGAGTGGTGGTCTCCTCCTTATCCCATCGTATAGCGAGATAGACGAAAGAAACCTAGTGCTCTGTCAGGCCTAAATGATGGGATAATGATGGTGAGGCGCGATTCTGAGGAAGTTGTTTTGAAGGCGCATACCGAGTTGTACGTAACTGAAAAACAACAATGTCAGAATCGATGGATCGCCG
>JAEXNA010000149.1 GCA_023447635.1 Vulcanimicrobiota bacterium
GAGGCGCGATTCTGAGGAAGTTGTTTTGAAGGCGCATACCGAGTTGTACGTAACTGAAAAACAACAATGTCAGAATCGATGGATCGCCGTCAGGATCCCGTGATTTAGGTTTGACGGAGCACTAGGCGGGGTTTGGCGAAAGGCCGCCGGGAGCGCGCGAGGTGCCCTCGTCGGACGCCTTACTGGCCTTCAAAGCTGCTTCGCGAGCCGCGATCGCCTTCTCTCGCTCGTTCTCCCGGTGCTCCCGCTGAAGCTTACGCTCGGCGGGGCCAAGAATACGATCGAGATCAGAATCTTCCAGCACTTCGGCCGCGATGAGTTCGGTGGCGAACTCTTCGAGCTTGCCGCGCTGCGATTCGAGGATCTTATAAGCGCGCTCGTACTGGGATTTGACCAGCGACAGCACTTCTTCGTCGATCTGGCGAGAAAACGCCTCGGAGAAGTCGCGCTGCTCGCCCATCTCCCGACCCAGGAACAGGTTCGAACGGCTGCCCGCGAAGTTGACCGGTCCAAGCACCGTGCTCATCCCGTAGCGGGTGATCATGTCGCGGGCCAACTGGGTCGCCCGCTCGATGTCGTTCGAAGCGCCCGTGGTGAACTCATTGAAGATCAGCTCTTCGGCGGCCCGCCCACCCATAAACACCGCGATATCGGCGATCATCTCTTCTTTGGTCCGGTTGTAGCGGTCCTCTTCCGGGATCATCGACGTCACGCCCATGGTCATGCCGCGAGGAAGGATGGTCACCTTACGCACCGGGTCGGCCTGCGGAATGGCTCTCGCGACCATGGCGTGGCCGGCCTCGTGATAGGCGGTGACTTCGCGCTCGCGCTCGGGGATGATCCGGCTCTTGCGCTCGGGGCCCATCATCACCCGGTCGATCGCTTCTTCGCAGTCGCCCATGTTAATGGTGTCGCGACCAGCGCGAGCGGCCTGCAGAGCAGCTTCGTTCAGCAAGTTCTCCAGGTCGGCGCCGGAGAACCCGGGCGTACGACGGGCCAGCTTGCGCACGTCGATTTCGGCGTCCAGCGGCTTGCCTTTGGAATGGACCTTCAGGATCGAAACGCGACCGGCGATGTCCGGCTTGTCCACGATCACCCGACGGTCGAAGCGACCCGGACGCAGCAGTGCCGGGTCCAGAACGTCGGGGCGGTTGGTCGCGGCGATGATGATCACGTTCTGGGTGGCGTCGAAGCCGTCCATCTCGACGAGCAGCTGATTCAGCGTCTGCTCGCGCTCGTCGTGACCGCCGCCCAAACCGGTGCCGCGCTGACGACCGACAGCGTCGATCTCGTCCACGAACACGATACAGGGCGAAGTTTTCTTAGCCTGCTCGAACAGGTCGCGAACGCGCGACGCGCCCACACCCACGAACATCTCGACAAAGTCGGATCCGGAGATGTAGTAGAACGGCACCCCAGCTTCGCCGGCCACCGCGCGACCGAGCAGGGTCTTCCCGGTACCAGGAGCGCCGACCAGCAGCACGCCCTTGGGAATACGGGCGCCAACCTTTTGATACTTCTTGGGAAACTTCAGGTAGTCGACGACTTCGCTGAGCTCTTGCTTGGCTTCGCTGACACCTTCAACATCGTCGAAGGTGACCTTGACCCGGTGGTCTGATACCAGCTTATGGCGACTACGGCCGAAGCTGAACGCCTGGCCGCCGGACGACTGGGCCTGGCGCATGATCAGGATCAGGAAAATCACCATGATCAGAATCAGCGGCACCACCTGAATCAGGCCTGCCCACCACTGATTGTGATCGGATTCCCGAACCGCCAGGGGCACTCCGCGGTCGCGGGCCTCCTGTTCGGGCGACGGCCGCATCTCCGGCCGGAAATAGGTATAGAACTTGGCGGGCTGTCCCTTTTCCACGTTCTTGTAGGTGCCGGTCAGGCGCGTGCCCGACCCCTCGATCACCACCTCGGCTACATTGTCCGAGTCGAGCAGCTGCAGGTAATCGCTATATTTGATGGCTTTTGGCGCCGAGTCCTTATGGACGCTCTGGAACACCGCGACCAAACCGACGGTGAACAGGGCCAATATCACCAGATGCCGGAGCATCCTGTGCATGTCTTTGTCTCCTCCTCGCGGGCCGGTCCCTATCCGGCCGACCTCGCGGGCTTCAATTCTCCGGCACTAAGACCGCTTCAGAGAGGGGAAAGTTTCTTGTCAAGCACTTCTCCACTCCCGCTAAACTTTCATCTTTCTCCAGCGCCATCTCCAGGATTCTGGCCGGAACAGCAGATATCCGTCGCTGCCGTCGCCTCCCGCGCCCAGTCCAGGCACAGCCACCACCTGCTCGCCGCAGACCAGCAGCGGCCAGCGGTCGCGCACCCAGGGGGGGTGTCCGGTGGCTGCCAGCAGCTTCTTCAAGCTCCGGTCGCGGAAGGTATCGCCTGGTTGACGCGTGCGCAGGTCATACTGTTTCCCCTCGGCGAAGACACCTGCCGGAAGCGCCAGGCGAATCCAGTCGGAACCTCGCTCCTGAAGCCGACCCGGCGGCAGCAGCACCCAGGACGCCCCGCTCAGCGGCTGGTCCATCCCCTTGGGAATCGCCAACTTCCAAGGCACCGGCTCGCAAGGCGGCTCTAGCCATAGCCAGGCCCCGATTTTACGAAGCTTGCAGCCGCCCGGGAAGGTCACGTGGCGATCGTCGAGAGCGTGCATCACCAGTCGCTCGCAGTCCCGAAAGACCCCGCCCAGGGGACGACGGCTCCCGTCCGAGGCCTGTCGCCAGATCTCGCGCAGCACGCGATGACGTAAGGAGGGGTGCAGCGCCCGTAAAGCTCGCAGCGACCAATGATCGCCCTGCGCCGTGTGCTGCAGCATCCACTCCTGGGCCATCCCCGTCAGCGCGTCTTCGTCGGCAGCCAGCCCTTCGGCCGTCCGGCACAGCGTCCCCACCAGGGCCGGGTTCGACCGCTCGAGCTCAGGTAGCAGGCCGTGCCGCAGACGAGCCCGGTCGTTGCCGTCACGATTGGTAGGGTCGTCGAGCCAGGCTTCGCCCATCTCTTCGAGATAGGCTCGCAGCTGAGAGCGGCGAAAAGCCAGCAGCGGCCGCTGAACCCTGCCGTCCCGGGTCGCCCGGATACCCGCCAACCCCGCCAGCCCGGCCCCGTCGAGCAGCCGCATGATCACGGTCTCGGCCTGATCGTCAGCGGTGTGAGCAGTCAAGAAGACGCCCTCTCGC
Organism: Vulcanimicrobiota bacterium; assembly: GCA_023447635.1. Classification (GTDB taxonomy): domain Bacteria; phylum Vulcanimicrobiota; class Xenobia; order Xenobiales; family JADMJV01; genus JAEXNA01. Next base: position 3,192 of record JAEXNA010000149.1, read on the forward strand.
TGTTCGACGCCGCGATAACGCAGCCGGGAAGCGGCCGCCTCCCAGGAAAGATCCCCCTTCTCTTGCAGAAGGCGCGCCGAAGCCGTCTCGACCTCGAGTTCCACCTCGTACCGCTGACACAGTGCCCGGCAGAACTCCTCGGAGCGGCTGGCGAAATCGCCTTCGCTGTCGTGCCGAAAATGTAAGCAGCGGAAAGCGCGTCCGGTCTCACGCAGCAAGAAAAACAGCGCCGTCGAGTCTCCCCCACCGGACAGCAGCAGGGTCAACACCTCACTCGAGGGCGCCTGCCAGGCCGCCCCGAAGCGAACGACGATGTCGCTCTTAGCGAGCAAGGCCAGAGACGGAGGAAGCCGCGCCTTCCGTCACGCTCAAGCCGTCATGATCAACTTCGAGCACTAGCGCCCGGGAAGCCACCCCGTGGGCCGTGAAGGCTTCCTGCATAGCCTGCCCCACGGCCTCGGACGCTCCCCCGCGACGGTCGACAAAGGCCGCCATGGTCGGCCCCGCACCGGAAAGGTAAGCGGCGGCCGCGCCGGCTTCACGTCCGGCCGCCATGATGTCGTGGAAACCGGGAATCAACGACGCACGATAAGGCTGGTGAAGCTGGTCGTCGCAGCCCAGGGCCAGCAGGTCCGAGTTGCCCTGCCGCAGCCCCTCGATCAGATACGGCAGACGCGCCAGGTTGTACAGGCAGGCGCCCTTTTCATATTTCTTCGGCAACACCCTGCGGGCTTCGACCGTGAGCAGCGAAAACTCGGGCACGGCCACCACGAGCTGCCAGCACGAGTGGATCTCCTGCGAGATGGCCCTCCACCCCCCGTTCCCGTCCAGCAGTCCGCTGATCAGCCCGCCCAGGCCAGCCGGCGCCGCGTTATCGGGATGCCCTTCCACGGCTGACCCCAGCTGCCAGGCGGCCCAGGAGGTCGCCCCGCTGATCCGCCGGTAGGCTTCGGCCGAAGCGACTCGTAGAGCCGCCGAGGAGCCCAGCCCCCGAGCCAGCGGAGTCTCGTTGTGGGCCCACAGCCGCACGCCCAGGCCGGCTTCGCGCAGCGCTCGAAAGAGATCGGGCCCGAGCCCCTTCTCGGCCAGTACCTTCCAGGTGCCGAAAAACAGGTGGCCTTCGCCTCGGGGCAGCGTGGTGGCGCTCTCTCCAGTGCATTCGACCACCCGGCAAGCGCCTGCCGGCTCTTCCTCGGCAACTTCGACCGTCCAGCTATTGTACTGCCCCAGGGCTAGCCCCAGACAGTCAAAACCGGGACCCAGGTTAGCCGTGGTAGACGGCGCGCGAAGCGTGAATCGACAAGGCTCGATGCTCATGCAGGGCCGTTCGCTACGGGACCGCCCACTCCCGCCAACGAGGAGAGTGAAGGGGCAAGCGAAAATGAGCCCGCATGACATTCGAAGGCTACCGCTATTCCCGCCGTCAGTTCCTGCGCTTCGGCGCCGCCGCCACCGCCGCCCTGGCCCTTCCCCAACGCGCCTGGGCCCGCGAGCCGCTCAAGATCCTGATCCTGGGCGGCACCGGCTTTACCGGCCCCCACCAGGTCGAAGTGGCGCTGGGGCGCGGCCACGAGGTCACTCTGTTCAACCGTGGCAAAAGCGCGCCCGGCCTGTTCCCGCAGGTAGAGAACCTGACCGGCGACCGGGACGGCGACCTCAGCGCCTTGCAAGGTCGCAAGTGGGACGCCGTGATCGACAACTCCGGCAACATCCCCCGCTGGGTCCAGACCGCGGCCGCTGCCCTGAAGGGGAACGTGGGCCAGTACATGTACGTTTCGTCCATCTCGGCCTATGCCGACCAATCCGTGGTCGGCCTCAAAGAGACCGCCCCGCTCCAGACGCTCGACCCCTCTCAGGCTGAAGAGGTGACCTCGGCCAACTACGGCGGCATCAAGGCGGCCTGCGAAAAACGGGCCCAGGAAGCGTTCCCGACCACCTGCACCATCGCACGTCCCGGCCTGATCGTCGGCCCTGGCGACCCCACCGACCGTTTCACCTACTGGCCCGTCCGCGTCCACGACGGCGGCGCCGTGCTGGCTCCCGGTAAACCGACCGACCCGATCCAGTGCATCGACGCCCGCGACGTGGCCCAGTGGATGATCACCGCCCTGGAAGAAAAGCACTACGGCGTCTATAACCTGGCCGGCCCTCGTCAGACCCTGACCATGGGAGAGTTCCTCGACGGGGTCAAGGGCACCGTCAACTCGGACTGCACTTTCACCTGGGTCAACGCCGACTTCTTGCAGCAGAAGGGGATCGCGCCCTGGGCCGACATGCCGCTCTGGGTCCCCCCGGGCAGCACCATCGCCGGCCTGAACACCATCGATATCAGCCGCGCCGTCAAAGCCGGACTGACCTTCCGACCCATGTCGCTGACCGTTCAGGATTCGCTGGCCTGGCACCGCGCCGAGCCGGAAGAGCGTCCGTTGAAAGCCGGCTTGACCGCTGCCCGTGAAGCGGGCCTGCTGCGTGAGTGGGCGCAGGCTCAGCGAGCCGGCAAGTAGCCGACGACAAGGAAGCTCGAAACCTCCCATCGAGGGCTCGAGCCTAACCCCAATAAAAAAAGCGCGGCAACCACCGCGCTTTTTTATTTGAGAAGTGCAGCTTACGCTTTAGCGATGTAAGCCGTCTGCTGGGCCAGGTACAAAGCCCGGTCAGGGTCGATCTGTCCTGCTCCCAGTTGGTCTTTGGTGCCCTTGACCGGCACCGCCGAAGCGGTCAGCAGCTCTTCGACCTGAGCCACACCCAGCTTGGGGTTAGCGTTGATCATCTCGGACACCAAGGCGGTCAGCTGAGGGGCCGAGAACGAGGTGCCGTTGGCGTAGGCGTCCTTTTTGGGGTCGGCCGAAGCGACTTCGACGTTGACACCGTGCATCGAGAACTCGGCGCCGGCGTAGACCGAGGTGAACGAGGCGGCGCGGTCGTCGCGGATCGAGGTGGTTCCACGGCTGTCGGTAGCGCCCACGATGGTGGCGTACTCGGTGGCCAGAACGCTGCGGTAGGAACCTTCCGGAGCGTTGATCCCCTTCTTCTCCCAGTCGGCCGTCAGACGACCCAGATTGCCCGCCGTCACCACGTGCACGATGCCCTGGTCGTAGGCGCGCTTGGCCGAACGCATATAGTCCTTTTCGGCGCGCTCGATCTTGTTGCTCTCGTCGAAGGTCTTCTTGACCTCGCCCAGCAGCGCTTCCGCGACGGTGCTGTTGTGAGAGCGCAGCGGCAGGCCCAGCGCCTCTTTCAGGGTCAGACGGAACGACTCGTCCTGCTCCATCTGCTCGATGAAGGGGCGAGAGACGCGGGCCACACACTGGCTCTGCGACTGGTTGATGGCGCGGATGCTGCCCGTTTCGACCACGGTGTCCAGGTTGCGAGCGGTCGCCTGCAGGAAGCCGGTGACGATCTCCTCGGTCAGGGTCGACAGCTTGCCCAGCAGCTCTTCCGGCTTGGCGGCGAAGACCTCTTCGTGGCTGGCCTGCAGCTCGTAGCTGTTGTGAAAATTCTGCACGTCTTTATCTTTGAGACGGCTGGTTCCCAGGACGACCTTTTCCACGCTGTCGCCATGCTGCGGCGCTTCTTTGCGTTCGGCAAAACCATCGAAGATGGCGACTTTAGGGTTGCGCTCTTTGCGTTCGGCGTAACGAGCGACCGGTTGGGATCCTGCGATTTTCATAGCCGCAGTATGCCCCACCGACCCGCTCGACATGTTGCAATCATGTTACAGAGTTCGTCAAACGAGGAGTCCTGAAAGAAACCTGAAAAGGGCTGTCGCGATGTCAAAACCGTTGATTTTTCAACCGTTGATCTGGAGCGCTATCAATATCTCCGAAGGACGGGATGTTAACGCCCTGGGAGAGCTGGCTGACGGCCTGGAGGGGTTGGCCCACGGTCCCGTTCTGGCCGACTGGTCGGCCGACGCCGATCACAACCGCTCGGTCTTCTCTCTGATCGGAGACCAGGATAGCCTGACTCAGGGACTGCTCTACCTCTACGATTGGGCCGTGCGCCACATCGACCTGCGCCGCCACGAAGGCCATCACCCCCGCCTGGGCGCGGTCGACGTCGTCCCTTTCGCCCCCCTGGGCGGCAGCACCATCGAGCAGGCGAAAGTCGTCGCCCTGCAGTGTGCCCAGGTCGTGGCCGAACGCTTTGAACTGCCGATTTTCCTCTACCGCGACTCGTCGCGCTCGAGCGACCTTCCGATCACTCTGCCGTTCCTACGTCGCGGCGGGCTTACCGAACTAACCCAAAGACTGCAGCGGGGAGAGATTCAGAGCGATCTGGGCCCGCCGGCCCCGCACCCCTCCCTGGGCGTCTCGGTGTTCGGGGCCCGTCCCCCTTTGGTCGCTTACAACTGCGTCCTCGACACCGACGACATGGGGATCGGCAAGCAGATCGCCAGCAAGGTCCGCGCCAGCGCCGGAGGCCCTGCGGGACTTCAAGCGCTGGCCTTTCCGCTGCAAGGACGAGCAGGGGCCGTGCAGATCTCCATGAACCTGCTAGAACCGGCCGCCACACCTCCGCATGTCGCCTTCCTGAAGGTCGCGGAAGTGGCCGCCGAATTTGGGACCACTGTCACTTCTAGCGAACTGATCGGACTGGTCCCTCAAGAGGCGCTCCGAGCGGCCTTCGCCTACTTTTTGAAACTCGACGGCCTGCGTCCCAACCAGGTCGCCGAAGAGAATCTCATGCTGGGAAGGGAACAAGAACGTGAATAGAGCGGACCTTATCGTAGCCGCCGACCAGGTGGTCACCTGTGCTGGAGACGGCCCCAAAGACAAAGCGGCGGCCGCCGACCCCGGAATCATCCCGCAAGGCGCGGTAGTTCTGGTCGACGGGCTGATCGCCGACCTGGGAACCCAGAGCGAAATCGCCGCCCGCTGGACCGGCGACCGCCTGCAACTCCCCGGCACGAGCCTGATCCCCGGCCTGGTCGATCCTCACTGCCACCCGCTCTGGGCCGGCGACCGCAAACACGAATTCGTGCTGCGCGCCCAGGGCGCCACTTACGAAGAGATCCACGCGGCCAAAGGCGGCATCGCCCACACCGTCGAGGCGACCCGTCGGGCCAGCGACGAAGAGCTGTTGCAAAGCACCACCGCCACCCTGGAACGCATGCTGGCCCACGGCACTACCACCAGCGAGGTAAAAAGCGGCTACGGTCTTTCTACTGCTGAAGAGCTTCGTCAACTGCGCCTGCTGCGTCAGGCCGGCGAGAAGCTGCCGATCGATCTGGTGCTGACCTGCCTGGGCGCCCACGCCGTTCCGCCCGAGTACGAGAACGACCGGGAAGGCTACCTGGCGACCATCACCGACGAACTGCTTCCCGCCGTCAAAGCCGAAGGGTTGGCCGACTTCATCGACGTCTTCTGCGAACGCGGCGCTTTTACGTGCGAAGAGTCCAGGGTCGTCCTGAGCAAGGCTAAAGAGTTGGGATTCGGCCTGCGTATCCACGCCGAAGAGTTCAGCCCGCTGGGCGGCTCGCGGATGGCTGCCGAACTGGGAGCCGCCTCCTGCGACCATCTGCAGCATCTGCCTGCGGAAGACTTTGCCGTACTCAAAGCCAACGGCACCATCCCCGTAGTGATCCCCGGCACCTCGTTCTTCCTGGACCTCGACGTCTATGCCCCCGCCCGGGCCATGTGGGACGCCGGACTGCCGGTGGCCCTGGGTACCGACCACAACGCCGGGTCGTGTCTGCTAGAATCGATGCAGATGGCGATGTCGCTGGCCGTACTGAAGATGAAGATGACCCCCGAGGAAGCGATCGTCGCCGCCACCCTGAACGCCGCCCACACCCTGCGCATCGCCGATCGGGTGGGCAGCCTGCAGGTGGGCAAGCAGGCCGATCTGCTGGTGCTCGACGGCCCCGACTTCCGCGACGCCATCTACCGCTTCGGCTCGAACTCCGTGCGCGCCGTTATCAAACGCGGCGTAGTCCTGAACACCATCTTGAGAAGCCCCCTAGGAGCCCCGCTATGAGCAAGTTTCCCCCTCACATCCGACTCTCCGAGGAGGTCGCTCAGGCCCAGCACGAGGGGCGCGGCGTGGTCGCCCTGGAAAGCTCGGTCTGGTGCCAGGGGCTGCCTCGCCCTCTCAACCATGAGACCGCCCAGGAGATGGAAGCTCAGGTGCGCCTGGCCGGGGCCGTTCCGGCCCTGTTATGGTTGGAGGGGGGAGAGGTGCGCTGTGGAGCTACCGCCGAAGAGCTAGCCCGCCTGTGCGCCGACACCACGGCGCTCAAGGCCGGAGCCGGCGACCTGCCGGGCGTGCTGGCGGGCAAAAAACTGGCCGCCACCACCGTGTCCGCCTCGCTAGCGCTGGCCGACCGCCTGGGCATCTCGGTTTTCGCCACCGGAGGGATCGGAGGGGTCCACCGCGGCTGGACCTCGTACCTGGATATCTCCTCGGACCTTCAACAGTTGGGACGCACCCGCTGTCTGACCGTCTGCGCGGGAGCCAAGTCGGTGCTGGACATCGGCACCACGCTCGAGCAGTTGGAGAGTCTAGCCGTGCCGCTGATCACCTACCGCACCGACAGCTTCCCCGAGTTCTATTCGAAAGGGAAAAAGGCGCCCTTCGGAACCCGTCTTGACGAACCGAACCAGGTCGCCGAAGCGTACCGCCACTCGATGGACCTGCTGGGGCGCGCCCCTCTGGTCGTCCAGTGCGTACCCGAAGAATACGCCATCGCCCCGGCCACGGTGGAGGGCTGGGTCGAGGCGGGCACCAAAGCGGCCCAGGAGAAAGGCGTGCAGGGCAAAGCGGTCACCCCGTTCCTGCTCTCTTATCTGGCCGAACAAAGCTCGGGTCAGACCCTGGACGCCAACCGGGTCTTGCTGCTGCACAACGCCCACGCCGCCGGACTGATCGCCGTCGAACTGGCCCAGGCTGCCGAGAAAGGGTAACCGAATGGCATCGCGTGCAGAAATCGTCGCCTTCCTGGATCAAGAACTGGCCGTGCGGGAAGTCCCTGACCCCTACTGTCCCAACGGACTTCAGGTCGAGGGCGGGGACCCGGTCGAGCGGATCGGGCTGGCCGTCGACGCCTGTCAGCAAACCTTCGAAGCGCTGGCCGACTGCCAGATGATCATCACCCATCACGGGCTGTTCTGGCCCAGCATCAAAAGCGTGACCGGCGCCATGCGACGCTCGCTGGGACTACTGATGGATCGCGACATCTCGCTCTATTCGGTCCATCTGCCGCTCGACGTGCACGAGACCTACGGCAACAACGTGCAACTTCTCCGTCGCCTGGGCTGGCAGCCGCAGGAGCGTTTCGATCAGGTGGGCTGGGTAGCCGAGGGCCCCGTCGTCAGCACGGCTGGCAACGTCGCCCGCGACCTGGAAGCTGTGCTGGGCAGTTCGGTTCGGCTGCTCTCCTTCGGCCCCCCCGAGGTCCGTCGTCTGGCCCTGTCCTCAGGAGGAGGCTCCATCGGACTGCTCCACTCGGCCCGCCAGGCCGGAGCCGATCTCCTGATCACCGGCGAAGCTTCGCACCCGATCTATCACGCCGCCCGAGAGATGGGGCTGAACCTGATCCTGGCCGGACACTACGCGACCGAAACGTGGGGCGTGCAGGCTCTAGGGCCGCTGCTGGAAGAGCGTTTTGGCGTGACCACCCGTTTCGTGGACTTCCCTACCGGTTTTTGATCGAGCGGGAGGCTTCTGCTCCCCTCGAACCGGCCCCAAGCGTGGGAAAATTTACCCTCCAGAAAATGAATCGCTACCCTGAGCATTAACAGATAAGGATTCGATAAATCCTGCCCTTTGGCAAGGTTTGCCTGACGAAGAGGGCCAATTACCGAGGGTGGCCTCTCGCTTCTTATTTATATCCGACGGGTCACGGGCGCTGGCAACCCGATGCACGGCACCTTTGGCCTGGCAGACATTCGCGCCCTGTCCACCGGTCGCAACGATGTCCACCATCCGAAATACGCCTCCCCCGACCGTAGCAGCATGGTCTTTGTATCGGGCCGTGACAGAGGCGCCACCCTGTACTACATGCCAGACATCAACAATCCGCGTAACAACATCCCGCTCCCCCTGCTCGACGGCGTGAACTTCGGGGCAGAAAACCCCTCCGTTTCCCGCCCCAGACTACGCAAGAGCTAGCGTCCGTGGAAGACGCTTAGATCGTAATCTGCTGGCCGCGCATCTGGCGCAGCACATCCGGCGGGAACACCGTGCGTAGCGCCTCAGCCATCCGGTCGAGTCGTTGTCGCAGTTCGGCGGGCGCGTTGGCCGCCGCTGGGCTGGCCAGAAACACCGCGCGAGCCTGTAGCACATTGCGGACGGCGTCGGAAGCAACCTGAGGGTCAGCCAGGTCTTGACGCAGCACGGTCAGGCTGTCGCGCAGGGCCAGAAGCTGAGGAGAGCTTTTCTGAGCTAGCGTCTCGGTCCCGCTCTCTTCGGCGCGCAAGGTGAACTCGGCCAGCGACTCCCGGCTGATCCGTGCGGTCAATAGCGGGCCCGCCGTCCCCGACGCGGCGGGAGGCGGCGCCGCTCCACCGGCCGCCCCAGCCGTGCTGTAGCCCACTGGCGGCAAGTCGAGATTGATCCCTTTAGCGCGAGCCAGTGTCGTCACCTGAGCCTCGAAGTCGCGCATGGTCTGCCCGACCGACGGGTTGGCCGGACGGTTCCAGAACAGGATCCGGGTGGTCGAGAAGAAGTTCAAGGTGTTGGAGGGGTCGCCCTTACCGGTGATCCCTCCCATCATATCCCTCAGCAGTTGAAAGCGCAGACGTACATTGACCGGCAGGTCGTTCTGCTGCGAGAGGCTGTCGGCCAAACGCTTGGCCTCGTTGACGTTCCCAGCCGAGCCCGACTGAGCCAGAGCCGGCGTGAACAGCAACAGCAGTAAAGCTGTCAAGGACAGGATTGAGCGTTTCATTTTAGCGAGCCCCTTTCAGCAGCAGCACGGCTTCGATCTGGTCGCCGCCTCTGTCGACCACGGCCGCTCCAAACGTCTGTTTCCCACCTCGCAACTCGGGCCGCGCCAGCAGGTCGTCCTCCAGGGCGGACAGCCCGGCCGAGCGAGAGCCTGACAGACGCACAACCCGTGTGCCGGATGGCGCGCTCCCCCTTCCCTGAGCTATCGCCTCAGCTGAACGCTGCATGGTGGCATTGTAGCCGTGCCCGAGCAAGGAGAGCGTGTACTCCAACGAGCGACTCGCGTCGCCGATCAGGTTGCTGTTGGTGTTGGAGGGTTGAGGGGGAGTCGCTGCGGAGGAGCCCACGGGCGGCAACGGCTGGGCCTGATAGGCGACCGTCGGGATCTGCGCGATGCCAGCGGTGACGCGGTCTTTGGGCAGAGGATGCGAACCGATCAGGGTGTTCAAGAACCCGGGAGTGCCGCCGCTGCTGGCGCCGGCCAGCTTTTGCAGCGCGGACAGGGCGAACACCGGGTCGTAGCCCGCCTGAGCCATCAGGTTCAGACCGTACTGGTCCGACTGGGTCTCGTCGGCCTTGCTGAACTGGCTGGAGATGACTCCGTCAGCCAGGCTAACCAGGGTCGCTGCAGCGTCGTTGATGCGGCCGCCGGTTGCCCCCGCCACGATGGCGATAAGTCCCAGGCGACGCAGGTTGTCCCCCTCCAACTGCTTCACCGAATGGCGATAGTCGACGTGCCCCATCTCGTGACCGACCACGAAAGCTAGCTCCTCATCGTTAAGAGCGTCCATGAGCCCCTTGGTGGCGTAGACAAATCCGCCGGGGAAAGCCGCAGCGTTGAACTCCTTGATGTTGACCACCGTGAAGCGCCAGGGCAGCTCCTTACGCTGGACGTGAGGTAGCATCTGTTGCACGACCCGCTGCAGGCGGCCCGTGTAGGCGGGGTCGTTGACCACCCCGTACTTCGCTTCGAACTGGGAAGCGGCCTGAGCCCCGATCTGGATCTCCTCCTCCACCGACATGGCTTGAAGAGGGCCGGCCAGGCCCGTGAGCAGGAGCAAACTTAAGAGAAGTCGTGAGACAGCGATTCGCATGGCGGGTGGTTCGTCCCCTCCGGGCAGAGTTCCCATCATCGTCTCGGGTCGATCTGCCCTATCCCAACAGACCGACCGAGGGAGAGGTCTCGCCTTCGACGATTGAGAAGCCCTCCCGCAGTGAGTCAGGAGCAGACATCGGCCCCCCCTAGGGAGACTCGCGTTGGCGGTCACCCGGCGACCGATGCGAAGACCGCTCTGGGCCTTTTCGCTTTAGGGGCGCTCTCTTTTCTTCCATTTTTCTCTCTTTACCAGACCGGCAGCATCAACGACGAGGCCGTCGTAAGCCTCGGCGCGGTCAGGCTGCTGGGCGGTGAAGCGGTTTACAGGGACTTCCACAGCCATTTCGCCCCCGGCTCGTACTACCTGACCTGGTTTTTCTATGCTCTCCTTGGACCAACGGTCGCGACCACTCGCTTTTTGACCGCGCTGATTACGGGAGCCCTGGGCCTTTCCGTCTACTTGCTGGCCCGACGATGCCTGTCGCCACGCTGGGCGCTCGGCCCGTACTTTCTGATGTTGGGCGCCGGAGTCACCCAGTGGCCTATCCTTAGCTATCACTGGCTCGGCGTTCTTACCCATCTGCTCGGGACGCTGGCCCTGCTGCGCTGGTGGGAATCGCCCGAGCGCAAGAGCGCCATCGTCTGCGGGACGAGCATGGCGCTGGCTGCCTGGACTCTTCAATCTGAGGCCGCCGCCCTGCTCTTGCTGACGGGGATGGTGGCCGCGTTGTGTCGTAAGACCATGACGCTGAAGATGATCGGTTGGTGGTTCGTGGGGTGCCTGGGGGCCACGGTCCTGCTCTGGGGTCCTGTTTTCCTACACACCACGCTCGCCGAAGTCTGGACTCAGAACGTGGTCTGGGCTCTGGGGCAGAACGCCGCCCAGGGCCGTTCACCGTACGACACGGCCAATATCACCGCACGGTGGGCTGGTTTCTCCAGCCAACTCGGCGGAGGCGCCTTTTCACCAGCGATGGTCAACTGGGTGGCCAACTCCGTCTCCTACCTGCTGGTCTGGAGCTGCAACTACCTCTTGTTCTACCCGGTCTTCTTGCTCAGCATTTTGCTGATCTGCCGTCGTTCGTCCGCGACTTCGATGCGGATTCTGGTGATGGCTCAACTCACGGGAGTCCTGGCCTGGTCTAGCCGCCAGACCTTACTTTACCTGAACTTCCTGACGCCGCTCTTCTTTGTGCTGCTGTTCTGGCTCTTGCGTCAGGGCGGAAAGGCCGGCAAGGCGTTGGCTTTGGCCCTGGTCCTGATCTACGGAACAGGTTACCTTTACCAATGTCGTGAGGCGGCCGGCTACCGCTACCCGATTTCGACGCCCCGGGGATTCCTCTACAGCGCTGACCCTGGCGAGGCCGCCGTTCTACGAGCTTTTTTTAGCGAAGCACGGCGAAGGACGCCGCCGGGAACTCGGGCGTTCTGCTACCCCTACGCCATGAGCTTCACCTTCCTGAGCGGCATCGTTCCTACAGGCAAGATGTTCGCGGTGATCCCGATCCTGGCCGAAGACAGCGAGGTGCCTGCCTTAGTCGAAACGCTCGACCGTGCTCAGGTGCCCTATATCTATCATTTTCCCTGGTCTGAGGCGACCCTGAACGCCGTTCCTTACGTGGACAAAGAGAAGTTCTGGTCTATGGTGAAGCAGTTTGACCAGGAGATTCTGGAAGACTTTGAACCGGTTTCCCGCTACCCGATCGCGACCATCTACAGAAGGAAGGCCTCTCAATGATCTTCGTCGCTCTGCCGGCCTATAACGAAGGCGAAGGCATCGCCACCTTGCTCCGCGACATCACTCGCACGGCTCGAGAATTCATGCCGGGCCTGGACCTGACCGTCGTGGTCGTCGACGACGGCTCGTCAGACAATACCGCCGAGGCGGCCGAGGCGGAATTCGGTCGCCTGGAAGCCGAGGGGCAGGGGCGAGTCCGCTTTCTGCTTCTCCGTCACCCGCAGAACAAGGGACTGGCCGAGGCCGTCAAGACCGGCTTGTTTTACTGCGTCGACAAAGTGGGACCGCACGACGCCATCCTAACGATGGACGCGGACAACAGTCACACCCCAGGACTGATTCCACATATGATCCGTCAGATCTACGAAGGGTATGACGTCGTGATCGCATCTCGCTTTCGCCCGGGCGCTCGGGTGATCGGCCTCAGTCTGTACCGCCAGGTTCTCAGCGCGGGGGCCTCGGTGCTCCTGCGAGTGCTCTTCCCTATCCCTGGCGTGCGCGACTACACCTGCGGTTTTCGCGCCTACCGAGGAGAACTGATCAGGAAGGTGATGTCCGAGAACCCCAACTTCATCAGCGAAACAGGCTTCACGGTCATGGTCGACCTTCTGTTGAAGCTTCGCAAAGAGAAGGGGGTCGTACTGATGTCCGAGGTCCCTCTGCTGCTACGCTACGACCAGAAACTGTCGAGCAGCAAGATGAACGTGGGTCGCACCGTTCGCCAGACCCTAAGCCTGGTCCGACGACGTCTGCTGGGTCTTCCGTGAGCCAGGCCCCGGATGAACAGGCGATCCACCAGGTCTGGTCGGCTTACTGGTCTTCGATGGAGACGGTGGCCCCCTGGGACAGTCTTTCCGAAATGATCCTGCGGACGCTCGAGCAGGAGACTAACGGCTTTGCCCAGTCGGCTGTGATGGAAGCTGGCTGTGGGACCGGCCGCATCTCTTACCAGATCGCCAGGGTCGGAGCAAAGGTGACCTGCCTCGACATTACCAGCGAGGCGCTGGATCTGGCTCGGGCCACCTTCGGCGACCTTCCGGCCAACTTCGTCCAGGCTTCCATTCTTGACATCCCGAAAGACCAGCGCTTCGACCTGGTGTGGAACGCCGGCGTGCTAGAGCATTTCACTTTGGAGGATCAGCGAAAGTCGATCGCAGAGTTCCTCTCGGTCCTCGATGAGGGCGGTCGGGTGGTGATTCTGACTCCGTACTCGCGCTCGCCGCTCTATCGCCTGGCCAAGTGGATTCTGGAGCTTGCCGGACGCTGGCCCTACGGCGTCGAGGTCCCCAAGGCGTCGCTGAGCGACTGTTTGCCAGCAGAAGGCGTCCTGGAGCGAGAGTACACTATGGCCTCTCTTCCCCTTTTGTTCGATGCCCATAAGTTTCTGACACCGCTGCGCGGCCCCTCGCGTTGGCTTTGGAGGGCTCTGCTGGAGCGCTTCGGCAGTGAGCATCTGGCTCGTTGGGACCGCCAACTGTCCCGCTGGTTTGGCGGCTATCTCCTGGTGAGCGTCATCCGTCCTGCAACGGCTGCAGTTCCATCCCGCTAGGCTGTCCTGTATAAGAAAAGAGAAGAGGCTCCCGCTGACGAGAGCCTCTCCTCTTTTGGTGGAGCGGACGAGGTGCTACTTCTTGAGCTTCTCGGTCAGCTTGGGGACGGCTTCGAACAGGTCATCCACGATGCCGTAGTCGGCCACTTTGAAGATGGGCGCTTCGGCGTTGTTGTTGATGGCCACGATACAGCCCGAGTTCTGCATACCTACCAGGTGCTGGATGGCGCCGGAGATTCCGACGGCCACGTACAGGCTGGGGGTGACCACGCGGCCGGTCTGGCCGACCTGGTAGCGGTGCTCTTTCCAACCGGCGTCGACGACCATACGACTGGCGCCGACGGCGCCGCCAAGGGCCTTGGCCAGATCGTCGATGATGCCGAAGTTGGAGGGGTCTTTCAGACCACGTCCACCGGCCACCACGACGGCGGCCTCGGAGAGGTCGACTTCGTTGCTGGCGGCAGCCTTGGTCGAGGCGTCGGTCAGCTTCACGCCGCCGGCGTCTCCGGCCAGAGCCACGCTATCGACGGACGCCTCGGCGCCGTCTTCGGAGACGGGCACGACGTTGGGACGCAAGGTGGCCACGGGGGTCTCGCCGTTCAGCTTGACCCGAGCGCGTACCTTACCGGAGTACTGCGGGCGCAGCGCTACGGGCACGCCGCCGTCCAGGCGGATCTCCAGGCACTCGCTGGCGTAGGCTGCCTTCAGGCGAGCGGCCAGCACGCCGGCCAACTCCTTGCCGTGAGTGGTGGCCGAGGTCAGCACCAGCGCAGGCTTGTGCGATTCGACCTGGGCGGCTGCGGTAGCAGCGCGCTGGGCCAGGTTGTAGGAGGCCTCTTCGACGTAGTGAACCTTGTTCGCTCCGGCTTTCCCGGCTTCGCCGGCTTGGCCCTGAGCGCCGGTGCCGAACAGCACCAGGTGAACTTCGCTAGCGCCGGCGCGTTTGGCTTCGGAGCAGCATTCCAGGGTGGCCTTGGTGATTTCGCCGCCGTGGGCTTCTCCAAGTACGAGTACGTTTGCCATGGGTTATACCACCTTCGCTTCTTCTTTGAGCAGTCGCACCAGTTCATCGAGCTTGGCGTCGAGCGAGGCGCCTTCGATGATCCGTCCCGGCGGGCGGGCGGGGGGCGCTTCGTAGCCCACCAGTTCGACCTTGGCCAGGCCGCCGTCGACGCCGAGCGAATCGAAAGCCACGGTCTGGATCGGCTTCTTCTTGGCCTTCATGATCTGCATCAGCGAAGGGTAACGAGGCTCGCCGCGCACGCCTTTCTCGCCGCTGATCACGACCGGGGTGGCTACCGAGAAGGTCTCGGTCACGCCGCCTTCGACGTCGCGTTTGCAGGTCAGGCTGCCGCCCGAGACTTCGATCTCGGTGACCAGACCCAGGTAGGGCACGCCCAGCAGTTCAGCCAGCATGGCGCCAACGGCACCACGGTCCGAATCCGAGCCTTTGGTCGAGGTGAAGACGACGTCAAAAGCGCCCTGCGCCTTGATCTGAGCGGCTAGGGCGGATGCTACGACCAGTGCGTCGTCGACTTCGGCGCTACCGGTGTCGATGTGAACGGCGGCGTCGGCGCCTTTGGCTAGAGCCGAGCGGAGAGCTTCGGCCGCGCGGGCCGGTCCGAGGGTCAGAGCGGTCACTTCGCCGCCGTCTTTCTCTTTGATCTGCACGGCGGCTTCCAGAGAGTATTCGTCGTAGGGACCGATGATGTACTTGACGCCGTCGGCCTGGATGGACTTGCCATCGGCGCCGATCTTGACGACGGTTTCCGTATCAGGGGTCTGCCTGACACAGGCGATAATCTTCATTGAAATGTCTCCCAATTTTTCTACGAGCGTCCTGAGCGGAGGGGGCCTTGTGGAGCAGCCTCGGCCTGTTGGCACTCGCGGTGTCGGCTGCAGCCGTTCGCCCTTTCCGGGCCAGCGCCTTCATGGTTTAGTTGTCAACCAAGAATTCCGTTCCCCGATGGATCCGAAGCGGACGTTGGCGCCTTCCGCGCGCGCCAAGCGACGTTGTCGCTCTCCCCACCGGCAAGATTGCTGCTCTCCCCAGCGCAACGCGACGTTGCCGCTCTCGCCACCGGCAAGATTGCTGCTCTCATCGGCGCAACGCGACGTTGTCGCTCTCCCCAACGGCAAGATCGCTGCTCTCCTGGGCGCAACGCGACGTTGCCACTCTCCCCAGCGCAACGCGACGTTGCCACTCTCCCCACCGGCAAGATTGCTGCTCTCCCCAGCGCAACGCGACGTTGTCGCTCTCCCGACGAGCAAGATTGCTGCTCTTATCGGCGCAACGCGACGTTGTCGCTCTCCCCACCCGCAAGATTGTCGCTGTCGTCAGAGCAACGCCGACCAGGGGATCGGCGCGGCGTCCGGAAAGCGAGCGGCCGCTATGAAAACCGTGATCCTCGGCGCCAACTCCATGCTCGGCTGGGGCCTCTTCGAAATGCTTCGTGGGCAAGGCGTGCGCGGAACGTGCAGCCCCTCGACCCGCCGCCCGGAAGGGAGTGGGTTGGAGGTGCTGGATTTGCTGGATCCGCCCGCCGTCCAGGCCTGGCTGGCCGAGACCTCTCCCGACCTCGTGCTGAACTGCGCCGCCATCTGCAAGGTCGAAAAGTGCGAGAAGCACCAGGACTACGCCTGGGAAGTCAACGTCGGCGGCACACAGAACGTGCTCGATCTGCTCTTACCCGAAGTCCGCCTGGTCTACGTCTCGAGCGACCACGTGTTCAGCGGCGACACCGGCCCGTACGACGAAAACACCGTGCCCGACCCGATCAGCTTCTACGGCAAGACGCGGGTCGAAGCCGAACAACGGGTGCTGGCCCAGCGCCCTCAAAGCCTTGTCGTGAGGGTGCCGCTCTGCATCGGTCCCTCTTACAACGGCCGCTCGGGCCACCTGGACTGGCTACGCTACCGGCACGGCAAGGCGCTCCCGATGACCATCGTGCGCGACGAGTACCGCAGCGCCTTGCCATTGGACGCGGCCGCCGAGCGAGTCTGGCAGATGGCGCTATCGCCCCTGGTCGGCTTGCGCCATCTGCACGCCGAACAGACGGTGTCCCGGCCGGACCTGGCAAGGCACCTGGCCGAAAGGCAAGGCCTGCAGGTTGGGCTCAAATTCCAGGACCGAGCCGAACGACGAGTGCCCCACCTCGGTCACGTCGAAATGGCCAGCATCTACAGCGACGAATTAGCGTCGCCGCTGCCCTCGGTGATCGATGAGGGTCCTTCGAGAGACTCTTAGGGGCCCTCGATGATATTGCCGTAGCCGACGTCCTCGATGGAGGGGCGACCGCTACGGTAGGTAACGGCGTTCTCGGCCCCGTTGACGGTGATGCTGTTGGCCGTTTCCAAGAAGACCGAGTTGCCCGCTCCTTCGACGGTCAGCGACTTGGGCCGACCGGTCAAAGTGATGTGATTCCCCGCGCCGGTGATGACCACGTCCAGACTGTCGGCAGCCATCGTCTCCTGACGTCCGCTTCCTTCGATCGTGAGGCTACCGCTGCGAACCACCGCCTCGGAAGTGGTGGTGGTCGTGGTGCGACCGGCGGTGTGGCGAACGGGGACCTCTCCAGCCGCCCCCTCGACGCCCATAGCCGAAACGATGTCGTTGTTGCTCCCCGTGTCCTTGACCACGGGTCGACTCTTGGCCACCGCGATGTCGTTGTGCGAACCGGTCAGCGTGATCGCTCCGACGCGGTCGACCGTGATATCACAGTGCGAGGCAGAAACCACGAGCTCGGGCGCCTCGGTAAGGACCACGTCGTGGCCGTCGCCACTGATGGTGACGCGAGCGGGGCTCCCACTGATCGTCAGGTTGCAGCCCTGCCCGGAGATCACGATCTCCTGACCGCGCGCCTCGAAGGTGGCTTCTTTACTGTCGAATCGCACGGTTTCGGCGACCGCGCCGACGCTCAAGGCCACGAATAGTAGAAAAGTGAGAATTCTCATCAGAACAGATCCTCCTACAGGTTTCGTGGCTTCTTTGCATCGCGCGGCGAGAGACCTGCCAGACCCGCGGCGGCCCTCCCAGTCGCGTTGCCCTGGCGAGAGCAGCAATCTTGCCCGTCGGCCCAGCGACAACGTCGCGTTGGCCTGACGAAAGCAGCAATCTTGCCCTCCGGCCCAGCGACAACGTCACGTTCCCTCGCAAGAGTATCGGCGTCGCGGACCGGATGGGTGCCCTCCCGCCATCCGTGTTATCCGTGGTCCCGTGGGCGGGCCCGGCCTAGACTGAGGCGATGGATTCTTCACACGTTCCCCAATGGCTCTGGATCTCGTTCGCCGTCACGGTCGTCGTTCTGCTCATCGTTGACCTGTGGTCCTATCGCGAAGGCTCGAAGCAGAGCACGCCCAAAAAAGACCTGGGCTGGACAGTCGCCTGGATCGCCGTCAGCCTGATCTTCGGCGGCGTGGTGTGGGGCGCGCTTGGCGCGACTCTGGGTCAAGAGTACTTCGCCGCCTACGCGATGGAGAAAGCGCTGAGCCTGGACAATCTGTTTGTCTTCTTCATCGTTTTCTCGTCACTGAAGATCTCGCAAGACGACCAGCACCGCGTCCTGTTCTGGGGCATTATCGGAGCCGTCGTGTTCCGCGGTCTCTTCATCTTCCTGGGCATCGCCGCGCTAGAGAAGTGGGAGTGGGTCACCTACATCTTCGCCGCCATCCTGGTGCTGGCCGCCTT
The DNA here is from genome assembly GCA_023447635.1 of Vulcanimicrobiota bacterium. GTDB lineage: Bacteria > Vulcanimicrobiota > Xenobia > Xenobiales > JADMJV01 > JAEXNA01. Next base: position 21,151 of record JAEXNA010000149.1, read on the forward strand.
CAAAGCGCTGACCGACAAGCCGTCCGAGAACGAAGAGAACGGCTTCGTCGTCTGGCTCTCGAAACATCTGCCGGTGACCGAAGACAACGGCCAGAGCCATTTCGTTGTCAGGACGGAAAAAGGCTGGGCCATCACCCCCTTGCTGCTCGCGCTGATCGCCATTGAACTCGCGGACGTCATGTTCGCCATCGATTCGGTCCCCGCCGCGCTATCGATCACTCACGACCCGTTCCTGGTCTACTCCTCGAACATCTTCGCCATCCTGGGACTACGCGCGCTGTATCTGTGCATCCACGCTCAGATGGCCCGCCTGCGCTACCTGAACTACGGACTGGCGTTCGTGCTGGCGTTCGCCGGACTAAAAATTCTGCTGCACGAAGTCGTGACCGTGCCCCCGCTGCTCTCGGCGGGCATCATCGTCGCCGCCATCGGCCTGGCCATCTTCGCCTCGATGCGCGCCCCCGAAGCCGAACCTCAACCCCACCGCTCTTAACCGGCCGTCAATCCGGCAGCTCCGGGGGAAAGCGCTTCAGGTCTGGCCTGGCCCTCCAGCCGGCGACGTCGCGATGCTGGTAGAGTCCGCCGGGCAATTCGCCGACGAACGCTTCCGAAGAGCAGAACGCCTCGACCAGGCTGCGGTACCAATCTTCGTCGCGAGTTGCTACCAGCCGGCCCTCGTCTAGCCTGGCCAGGCCCCAGCGGCCGTAGGTGTAGCCGCCCTCCGTGTGATAGACCAGCACCTGGCTCTCCGAGGTTCGAGCAACCACGCCTGCCTCCGAGTGGTGACCCGCCGTTGACCAAATCACGGACCGCAGCCTCTCTCCTGGAGTCAGGAACTCACGACATTGGCGGGCCGCATCGGCTTCCGTCGAGAGAATGCCAGCAAGTTGCTGCTCGATAATTTCCGAGAGGCCAGGGACCGCGTAGCCTTCCGTGTCCCACCCCCGAGTCGCCTCCAACGCTTGCACAACGAAGTGTGCGGCCAAACCTGGATCGTTTTCGGTGCCGACATACTCGGCGCCGTTCCAAGGTTCGAGATCAGTGGGAATGTAAGCGCTAACTCTGAAGCCGCCCGGGCGGCAGCTCACCCGAACCCACCACGGCGTATCCCAGTAGTTCTGGCTCAGCAGGCACAGGCGGTCCATGGAACTCAGCGCATACACAGTCCTGTCGAAAGGCGGCTCCCTCAGCGCTAAGATCAGCTCGCGCAGATGAGGTTGGCCCCTCTCCCGTTCTCTGCTGGCGAAACACTCGAACCGGTCCTCCAGAGGCCTCGCCCCCTCTTTCAAGCACAGCCGCAAATCCATAGCGACGACCTTCGAGAAGGCCTCGTCCGATCCCCGGCTCTGCCCCTCCACCAGGGGATCCGAGCAAAACTCCCAAAGGCCAACCCCATGCCCAACTTCGAAATCCTCGACGCGCGGCCCGAGCAGATCGACCCGATCCTGGCCCTTCTGGAACGCCTGTCAAGCTTCTCCATCCCCGCCCGTCGCCAACCCGTAGACCTCCGGAGAGGCGACGGAGAGTTGCTAGAACAGTGGGCCGACGGTCAGCTGCCTGAAGCCTTGGTCAAAGTCGCCCTGGCCGAGGGGTTGCTCCTGGGCGTCGCCTTCGCGCAGAACCGGCCCGAGGCGCTAAGCCAGGCGTCCGCGATGCATCTGGAAGTACTGGCCGTTTCGCAGGCAGCCGAAGGGTCCGGCGTCGGCAAAGCACTGATGGCCGCCGTCGAAAGCGCCGCCCGAGCCAGCGGTTCGAAGTTCCTGACTCTCAACGTGTTCGTCAACAACGAGAAAGCGCGCGGTTTCTACCGCCACCTGGGCTTCGACGAAGAGATGCTCCGCTGCATCAAAGATCTCGACTGAACCAAAATCGACCTCAGACAAGGCGCACCCGGGTGTCCTCTCGGCCTTCTCCAGCCACCAGCACCACATTCGGAGTGCCCGGCAAGGAGAACGCCCAGGAAACGGGTTCGGTCTCCGTCCCCAGGTCGACGGAGGCTCCGCTCAGGATGTCCTCTCGGCGAAGCCGGTCCCCCTCCAACAGGGTCAACGACCGGTCCCAGCCTCCCAACAGCCGGCCCCGGCCCTGGCGCACCAGTCGATGGGAAGCATCGTAGACCCCGAACGACGACGAAGGCGGACAGACCAACTCACTTCGCTGGTTGGTCAGCCGGAAAACCGGCCGAGAGTGGTCCAGCGCGTAGCGGGCCCCGGAATCCGGCCCCAACACGATCACCGGCCTGGCGTCGCGAAGGTCACAGGCGTTCGGATCGGTCGGGTCGCCCACCATCCAGTTCCCCTCGTAGCAGAAGAACAGCGCCCGCCCCGGGTCTTCACAAGGTCGCCCCGTAGCCGCCCAACCGCCCTCGCAGCGCCTCCACCGGACCGGAACCTGAGAAGAAACGATAGCGTCCTTCTGGTAGACCGACAGATAAGCATCGCTAAGCCGCGACAGGTGGATCCAACACGGCTCGTTGTCCAGATAGCCGTACTGCTTCTTCTCATGCCCGCAAGGCCAGTCGTGATCGCAGGCCGCCAGCGTCCCCACTGTCTCCTCTCCCACCGACAGCCAGTTAAAGACGCAGCGCCCGCCACTCCAACCGACCCTGGCCCCCGGCCAGATGCCGACCGGCCGCCCGTAGGCGCCGTAGCATGAGCGTACCCGTCCGGAGTCCAGGTCGACCACCTGAAACTCTCCCCGATGGTCCCCGAAGACCAGATGGCTACCGTCCGGCCAGACCGCCACCCAGGCCCGGTCGGACACTGCCTCGACCTTCTCGAGCGAGCCGTCGGACAGCGATAAGAAGGAGGACAAACCCGGCACGAACACGGACGGCCGCCCCCGCCGCACGCAGACTAGCGATGGCCAGTAGGTCTCCGGATCCATAAATGGAGGCGACGGCAGCGCCAACCACGGCCCCGCGGCGTAAGGCGCCCGCCCCGCCAGCAAAGGAGCCGGGTCGGGCAGCGCTCCCGCCTCGAGGTTGGCGAACAGTTCCAGAGCGCAGGACTCGGGCAGGTCGCCATCCCGAAAGGGCTCGAGCGTGACCACCGGAAGACCGGTCAGCCCCAGGCGTGCCTCGCCTTCCAGCAACTCCAGAAGTTCCAGGTCTTCCAGCGCATCCGGGCAGTCGCGAAAGCTCAACAGGACGTGCAAGCGGCCCACCTGGGACAGCCACGGCCGATGCTGCTTCAGCGCCGCAACCTCGTCAGCAGGGCAGACCACCACCAACTCGCCCGGCGGGGCCAAACATCCCGTCCGCTCGTTTCCCAGCTCTAATCCGTAAAGCTCTAACAGGCGAGGGAGTTCCGGTTCGTGCCAGGCGTAACGCATCCTTAGGTCGCGCAGGTGCACCACACCTACGGCTTGAGAAAAGCTCATGACGCTGGCCTATTCTGCAATCCCCCGCGATGCCCCCCGGACCTGCCACAGGAAAACTCGCCAGGGGGCAACAGTATCTACCACGGGGGACTCCCTTCTTTAGAAAGAGACCAACACTATGGCACAGACCATCCTCGGCATCTCGGGCAGCCTTCGCAAGGGCTCGAATTCGACCGCCATCCTGAAGAGCCTGGCCGCTCGCGACTGGAACGGCTCTCGCATCGCTATCCACGACCTCATCGACATCCCGCTCTACAACGGCGACCTGGACACGGACGACAAACCGGCGGCTGTCGACGCCCTCAAAGACGCCATCACGGCGGCCGACGCCCTGCTGATCGTCAGCCCGGAGTTCAACTACGGCACGCCCGGAGTGCTGAAAAACGCGCTGGACTGGGCCTCTCGCCCTGCCTATCAGTCGCCGCTGAAAGGCAAGCCGGTGCTGATCATCACCTCATCTCCCGGCGCGATGGGCGGCGTGCGTGCCCAGGAACAGCTGCGCAAGACCCTGTTCGGAACGCTCTCCGTGCTAGTTCCGTTCCCGGAAATCGCCATCGCCAGCGTAGGCGCGAAGCTCACCGACGGAGTGCTTAGCGACGAAGCTACCCTGCAGTTGGCCACCCGAGGCGTTCAAGCGCTGCTGGATTGGCCCAAAGGCAAGCCGGCAGAGTAGACCTCAGGACTCAGCGGCGACCCGGGTCAGGAACTCCTGGGCTCGCCGCTTGCCTTCATCCATCAGCGAGGTCATCAGCGAGTAGGAGCGGTCCATTTTCGACCGGTTGCGGAACGCAGCGTCCATCGCGATCGAGCGGATGGTGATGGGGCGGTGGTGGGTGCCGCTCAGAGCGCCGCTGGCCAGCAGCCCGTTAATGGTCTCGATCTGGCGGATCTCTTGCTGCAGCGAGAGGTTCCCCGCCAGTTCGTTCTTGCGCTCGCGGATGTCTTCCATCGAGGTCGGCTCGCTGTCGCGAGCCAGCGGATTGATGCGGATGATCCACAGTTCGTCAGGCGACAGTTCGGTCAACTCGCGGATCGGAGGGTTCTGCGAGAACAGGCCGTCCCAGTACAGCCCTTCGCCCACCCGAACGCTGCGGAAGATTTCCGGCAAAGCCGCCGAGGCCAGCAGCGCCTGCGAGCTGACTTCGCAGCCGCTTTCGTCGTTGGCAAACGCCTTGAATTCTCCGGACATCACGTCGACCGCGCCGATGTAAAGGTGCGGAAGGTCGCCGTCGGCCTTGCCCGGGAAGCTCGCGAACGGAATGTTCCGCTCGATCAGCGCCTTCAGCGCCGCCCGCGCCATTTCGGGATAGCTGTAGGGGCTAAGAGTAGGTATCGGTAGGAAGTTCGACAACTTGGCCGCCTTGACCATACTCTGATTCATCAGCTTATCCCATTTGCGGGTGGCCGAGTTCTCGTTCCACAGCGTGCGCAGACGGCCAATCTCCAGGGCCGGCTGCGCCTGGGTGTGGGCATACCAGGCCAGAGTCGCACACAGACCCCCGCCGGAGGTGCCGGAGAAGCCGATGTAGCGCACGTCGTCGGGTCTCTGTTCGGTCAGGGTGGTCAGGGCGCCGGCGGTGAAAGCGTTGAAACTGCCACCACCCTGGCAGGCGATGGCGATGCGTCGGGGAGAGCTCATGGTCCTAACCTAGGGGGCCAGGGTTACAGGGCGGTTGCAGGGGAAGGGGTTGGAGGGGACAGCGCGAGGTGGAGGGGACAGCACGCCAGAGTGAACCTCTCCTCACGCTATCCCCCGCTTAGACCTCGACCACCACTCCGATCTGGAACGCGCGGTCGGGCGGTACCTTGAAGAACGCCCCCGCGTCGCGGGCGTTGTTGGTCAGCACCAGGTAAAGTCGCTCGCGCCAGAAGCTCATGTGCGGCTTCGCGCTGGGAACCACCGTACGATGCCCCAGGAAGTACATCAACTTGTCCGGATCAGCGATCTTACGGATGGCGTCCGAGTCGCCCAGGGCGGCAGGCAGGTCGATCTCTTCCATGAAGCCGAAGCGCACGCGCGTCGCATAGACCCCGTCGCGTAGCGGAGTCACTTCGACCCTCGGGGTCTCTCCCACGATGTGTGGCTGATCTACCGTCTCGACGGTCAGGGCAAAGACCGTCTCGTGGACCACCCGATTAACTTCGAGGTTGCGGTGCAAAGAAGGCGGCACGGTGTTGGCGCTGTACGACATGAACACTGTCGCGCCGGGCACCCGAGCGATCTTATGCGATTCCAGTTCCGCGAAGAACTCTTCCCAGGGCTCGGTCTGATTCTTCATCAGGCCCGCCACCGTGTGAACCCCCATCCGCCAGGTGGTCATCACCGCGAAGATCGCCAGCGCCAGCAGCAGCGGTACCCAGCCGCCGTCAGGGATCTTCACAACGTTGGCGATCAGGAACGCGCTGTCGATCAGGAGAAACGGCACACACAGCGCCAGCGCCCTGAAGGGGCTCCAACCCCAACTCAGGGTGGCTAGAGGGTACAGGAGCAAAGTCGTGATAACCATGGTCGCCGTGACGGCTACCCCGTAAGCGGCGGCCAGGTTACTCGAGGTCTGGAACACCACCACCAGGCCCAGGCAGCCGAACAGCAGTAGCCAGTTGACCGAGGGAACGTAGATCTGTCCGAAGTGCGAGGCCGACGTATGCAGGACGCGAAAGCGCGGCAGATAGCCCATCTGGATCGACTGCATCGCCAGCGAGTAAGCGCCGGAGATCAGCGCCTGGGATGCGATCACGGTGGCCGCCGTGGCCAGCACGATAGCTGGATACAGTAGCGCCGGAGGCACCATCTTGTAAAACGGGTTAGCCGAGGCGGAAGGGTCGTTGAGCATCAGTGCGCCCTGACCGTAGTAGTTCAAAAGCAGAGCGGGAAAAACCAGGAAAATCCAGGTCAAGCGGATCGGCTTTCGACCGAAGTGGCCCATGTCGGCGTAGAGCGCTTCTCCCCCGGTCACGCATAGGAACACCGAGCCCAGCGCCCACAACCCGTGCAGCCCGTTGTTCCAGAAAAACATGGCCGCGTAGTACGGATTCAGAGCCGCGAACACGTCGGGACGCTGCACGATCTGATGGATGCCCAGGGCGCCGAGCATCAAGAACCAGCAGGCTACGATAGGCCCAAAGATTTGCCCGACCTTGCTGGTGCCCACCGACTGCTTGGCAAACAGCGCCACCAGGATCAGCACCGTGATCGGAATGATGTACGGCTTGAACAGAGGGGTTGCCAACTCCAGTCCCTCGACGGCAGAAAGCACCGAGATGGCCGGCGTGATCATTCCGTCGCCGTAGAGCAGCGCCGTGCCGAAGAGCCCCATCATCAGCACCGTGTGGCGGGCTTTCGGCTTACCCTTGATCGCTTTGCTGGCCAGCGCCATCAGCGCCAGGATGCCCCCCTCGCCGCGATAGTCAGCCCGCAGCACGAAAACGAGATACTTGATGCAGATCACGACGATCAGAGACCAGGTGATCAAAGAGAGCAAGCCCAGAATGTTCTCGGGGGCCGAAGTGATGCCGTGGCCGGGGTGCAGCGACTCGCGGAAAGCGTACAGTGGAGAGGTCCCGATGTCGCCGAAGACGACGCCCAGAGCCGCCACCGCCAAAGGCAGGACAGACTTGCTGTCTTCGTGGCCGTGGTGGCCTTCGTGCTCTTCCAGGATGGGAGAAACGGCGTGGGAGTGGTCGGGCACCACCGCCGGAGTTTCGGTTGCGGTGCTCATCGGGTGGGACCTGAAGGTCTGGAGAAATTTGAACTCACCTGCCTATCTTCGGCAGATCCGCCTCGGACCTGCGTGGGCTCTTCCCACCAGGAGCGTTAAGAAAGCTAAACCCCGTCTCAAGCGTCTCCGCGCGGGCTTCCCCTCTCCCCTGCCGTCCCGTTAAGAAAGCTAAAGCCTGCGGATTTCTGAAGCTCCTGCAAAGAAAGAAGCCCCCAGAGCTTTCCGCTCTAGAGGCTTCTTTCGTGGTCGAAACGGCTAGTGGCTCGACTCGTCCTTATCCGAGGAGGGGGACTTCCCGGGTTCGGACTTCGGCGCCGCGCCGTGGCCGCTGTGACCGTGACCGCCGTGGCCGTGGCCCTGATGGTCGTGCGCGATCTTGTCGTGGGTGACCAGGCTACCGTCGGCTTGGCGAACCTTGCCGCCGCCCAACTTCTCGGCCAGCAGCTGCACCATCACGTAAAGCGACGGGATGACCAGCACACCGAACGCCGTGGCGACGAGCATTCCGCAGGCCACCGCAACTCCGAGCGACTTCTGACCCGCCGCACCCGCGCCGGAATCGGCCAGGGCCAGCGGAAGCACGCCCAGGATGAAGGCGAACGAGGTCATCAGAATCGGACGGAAACGCAGTTTGGCGCCTTCCAGAGCGGCTTCCCGCAAAGGGAGGCCTTCCTTGTCGTACTTCTCCTTGGCGAACTCTACGATCAGAATGGCGTTTTTCGCCGCCAGTCCCATCAGCATGATGATACCGATCTGCACGTAGATGTTGTTGTCCGCCGCAAAGAACAGCGTGCCGGCCAGCGCGCCCAGAATGCCCAGCGGCAGTCCGAACAGGATGGAGAACGGAATCGCCCAGCTTTCGTACTGCGCTGCCAGGAACAGGAACACGAAGGTCAGGGCGAGCAGCAGGATTTTGCCCTGCTGGCTGGCCGACTCTTTTTCCTGGTAAGCGGTACCAGTCCACTCGAAGCCGTAGCCTTCGGGCAGGTTGGCTTCGGCCAGACGTTCCATCTCGTTGAGCGCCTCACCCGAGGAAACCCCGGGCTTAGCGTTACCGAACAGTTCGGCCGTACGGAACAGGTTGTAGCGGTTGATAAGGTCGGGACCGGTGGTCATGGTGACCTCGGTCAGGGTCGAGAGCGGCACCATGCTGTTATTGGCCCCGCGCACGTACAGATTCCCGATATCCTCGGGGGTCCGCCGGAACTCGGCCTCGGACTGCACGTAGACGCGCCAGGTGCGACCAAACACGGTGAACAAGTTGACGTAGGTTCCCGCCAGATTTACCTGGAGAGCGGTGAAGATCTCGTTGATCGGAACACCCAGCACCTTGGCCTTCTCGCGGTCGATCTCCAGGAAGATCTGAGGCACCAGGGTCGAGAACGGAGAGTAGATGTTCGGAGCGATCAGCGCGCTCTGGCGAACCGTGTTCAGGAACGTCTGGGTCACGGCCTCGAGTTCCTGGGGAGTCTTACCCGCGCGGTCTTGAAGCTCCATCGTAAATCCGCCGGCGAAACCGAGACCGGAAACAGCGGGCGGGTTGATCACGATAATCTGCGCCTCTTTAAGACCACCAAGTTTGCCCATGAGAGCGCCCTGAATGGCGGTCGCCGAGGTCGAAGGGTCGCGCTGGTCCCAGGGTTTGAGAATGATGAACGCCGTGGTGTAGTTCGGGCCGCGAGCACCGGCCAGGATGCTCAGTCCTCCCAGAGTGTTCATCGTGTCTACCCCAGGCTGGTCGATGATCACCTTCTCGATCTTGCGCATCAACGTATCGTTGCGCTCGAGCGAAGCTCCGTTAGGTAGGGTCACGCTGACCAGCAGGTAGCCGCTGTCCTCCGACGGGATAAAGCCGGTAGGCAGGGTCTTGTTCAGGGTGAACGTGGCGAAGTAAACGCCGGCCATAAAGATGACCGTCAGGAACAGGCGACGGACCGCCACGCTGACCAGGCGGCTGTAGACGTTCTGGGTCCATCCGAAGATCTTCTCGAAGCCGGCGATGTACCAGCCGAACGGTCCGCGCATCTTCTTACGAGGACGCAGCAGCATCTGACAGAGGGCGGGGGTCAAGGTCAGAGCGACGATAGCCGACAAGACCACCGAGGCCGATAGCGTCACCGCGAACTGCTGGTAAAGCAAGCCCGTCGTACCGCCCAGGAAAGCCACCGGCACGAACACCGAGCACAGCACAAGAGCGATGGCGATAACTGGGCCGGACACCTCGTCCATAGCCTGCTCGGTGGCCTGGAGCGGTGTCATACCGTGTTCGATATGATGCTCCACCGCTTCCACCACCACGATAGCGTCGTCAACCACGATACCGATGGCTAGAACCATCGCGAACAGCGTCAAGGTATTGACCGAGAAGCCCAGGGCGAAGAGCACTGCGAAGGTACCGATCAGCGAGACCGGAACCGCGATCAGCGGAATCAGGGTGGCGCGGAAGTTCCCCAGGAAGGTGAACACCACGAGAACCACCAGGATGAACGCTTCGGTCAACGTCTTCATCACTTCGTGCACCGAAGCGTCCACCGCCAGAGTGGTGTCGAACGACACCTTCCAGTCGATGTCCTCGGGGAAGTCCTTGGCCAGACGGGCCAGCTCTTTCTCTACCGCTTCGGCCACGGCCAGAGCGTTCGCACCCGGTCGTTGATAGATCAGGATCGGGATCTGGTCTTCGCCGTTTAGGCGACCAAACGAGTCGTAAGCTTCAGCGCCCATCTCGACGCGAGCCACGTCGCGGATGCGAACCAGGCTGCCGTTGTCGTTACGTTTGATGATGATGTTGCTGAACTCTTCCGGCGTCTCGAGCTGACCCTTGACGGTCACCGGGTACTGGAAGGCCAGGCCCGACGGCTGAGGAGGTCGACCGACGGTACCGGCCGGCGCTTGAAGGTTCTGCTCTCGCAACACAGCCGTGATGTCACCCGCAGTGACCCCAAACTGCTTGAGCTTATCCGGTCTTACCCACAGGCGCATCGAGTAAGGCGAGGCGCCGATACGAAGTTCGACGCCACCCACGCCGGGTACGCGGCTCAGCGGGTCGGCGATGTTGAGCGTGGTGTAGTTGGAAAGGTAGAGCTTGTCGTAGGTCTTCTTCGGCGACGTGATCGAGGCCAGCATCAGAATCTGGGTGGACTGCTTGACCACCGAGATACCGTTACGGATGACCTCTTCCGGTAGCGACGCGTTGGCGCGCGATACGCGGTTCTGCACGTCGACGGCTGCGATGTCCGGGTTGGTTCCAACCTCGAACGAGACGGTCAGCTGGTAGCTCCCGTCGTTCGCCGACTTCGACTGCATGTAGATCATGTTCTCGGCGCCGTTGACTTCGCGCTCGATCACGGTGGCGATCGTCTTTTCGATGGTCACGGCGTCGGCGCCGTTATAGTTGGCGGTCACCACCACGGTGGGAGGGGCCAGGTCGGGGAAACGTGCGACGGCCATGTTGGGCAGCGCCAGCCCGCCGACCAGGGTGATCAGCAGCGAAATGACGATGGCCAGGACTGGCCTGTGGATAAAAGTTTTTGCTGACATCGGTTATCCCGCCTTGACGGTGGTGGGAGCCAGAGCTTTCTGCGCTGGCTGTCCCTGGGCGGGAGCCTGACCAGCTTTTTCTGGTGTGACTTTCGCGCCCGGTCGAACCTTCTGCAGTCCGTCGACGACAATGGTCTCGCCGGGCTCCAGGCCCTTCTTGACCACCACGTTGCCGGCCACCCGGTCGCCGAGTTCGATGGTGCGAGGCTCGACGGTGTTGTCTTGCTTCACTACGTAGACCGAGTTCAGCGACTGGTTGGAGAAGATCGCCTGCTGAGGGATCACCAGAGCATCGTCGATCTCATGGTTCTTCATCTTGACCCGACCGAAGCCGCCCGGTTTGAGCAGATACTCGGGGTTATCGAAGCGAGCACGAACGATGAGCGACCCGGTGGCCGCGTCGACCTTGTTCTCGGTCATCACGAACTGGCCGTCCTCGGCGTAAACCTGACCGTTCGTCAGGGTCAAAGCGAACGGGTTGCCGGAAAAGCCCTGCCCTTCTTTGAGCTGAAGATACTCCGGCTCGCCGATAGAGAAGTCCGCATAGATCGGGTTGGCCGAGTTCAGGGTGGCCAACACCGCGTTCCCCATCACGATCATCGTGCCGCGGTCCAGGTTCAGGCGGCCGATGAAGCCGGTGAAGGGAGCGCGGATGGTGGTGTAGCTTAGCTCGAGCTGAGCAGCCTCGAGCTGGCCCTGGGCCGATTTGACTTCGGCGTGGGCGGCTTCCACCGAGGCGATGGCCGACTCCAGGCTGGCGCGGGCGGATTTCAGATTGGCTTCGGCCACTCCGACATCGGCCTGGTCGGTGACCCGGGTGTTGGTCAACTGGGCGCGCACAGCGTCACGAGCGGCCTTGGCCACGTCCCGCTGGTCGACTGCCTGGTCGTACTGTTGGGTCGGCACGGCGCCTTGCTCTTTCAGCGGAGCGTAGCGACGCACTTCGCGCTCGGCGGCGTCCAGGGTGGCTTCCGCGCGAGCCAGTTCGGCCGCGTTCTGCTGGAAGTTGACCTGGGTGCGAGCCCGGTACAGCTGAGCTTCAGCCTGAGCCACCGCACCGCGCGACTGAGAGACTGAGCCCTGGGCCTGCGAAACGCCGGCCTGTGCACGGGCCACGGCGGCTTCAGCGGTCTTGATGGTGGCGTAGAACGGGTCCGGGTCGATCTGGAACAGGACCTGGCCCTGCTGCACCATCGAGCCTTCCGCGAAGTGCACCGACTGCAGGGTGCCGCTCACCCGGGTCCGGATCTCGACCGTCTCGACGGGCTTGAATTCGGCGGTGTAGTCGCGGTAAACGTTCACGTTCTCGCGGGCCACCGCGGCGACCTCGACGGAAGGAGGCGGAGGGGTGGCGCCGGCACCGGGAGCGCCGGGTCCGCCGGCGGCCCCGGCCTGGCCTTTATTGCAGCCGGTAGCGAGGGCGCCGAGTAAAATCAGAGGAAGCAGAGGTTTGAGATTCACGAGAAAACGTTCTCCATTTGATGGTCGAGGGCGCTCCGTAGCGAGAGCTTTACGTTGTGAGCGGCCCTTCGGGGGTCGGTCCCTGGGAAGGGAAAAAGGCGATAGGCCCGAGCGCTGTGCGCCCCGGCCTTGATAGACGTTATGGGAGTTGTCGGTTCAGTCACGCTGATGTCAAAATCCCGATTGAACGTTCATTCAGTCTCGACCCCAAGGCTGAAGATAATCCTTGAGATGGCAAAAGTCAACAGTAATTGACCGGAATGTCAACAGCGCTCAAACCCTGCCATGGCGGGGTTGAGCGCTGTTGTAAGTGGGAGATTCGGACCGGTGGAGAAGAGGCGGTCGATAGCTACGCCGAGGCGTTAATACTGATAGACGCTGAAGGCGGGGACGGGCTTCTTGACGTACTCGATGGTGATAGGCAGCGCGCCATCCAAGTCGACGCTGAACGGCCCTTCCTGGGGCGTGTCGGAAGCTGAGGTGATGTGCCGCTTTTCGGCTGCCACCAGCAGGGCGGCGCCACCAGCCACGGCCGAACCGAGAAAAACGAGAACTTTCGCTGCAGTATCCAAACTTATCTCCCTTGCTCTGTCGTCAACGTGTCGAGCCTTGAATTGTGGTGTCGGGAGGGGTTGCCGTTCCCGACCGCTGTTGTTGCTATCGGCAAAGCAAACCCGCCCTGAATAGGCGTGATCCACCTTACCCGTAGGATAATCGTGGGGTATACCAGCTCAGGCAAACACCCCCGCCAGGGTATAGTTTCGGCGGGAGTTTACATTTTGGCAACCTCGACCCGCTACCATACCACCATGGCAACAACCCCGGGCCATTAAGATCGGCCCAAGACCTGGAGTCCGCGCTAACGGCCGGCTCAGGAAGCGAGGCAACCCTGTGAAGCAGACGATCGACAGATACATGGAGACGCTGAGAGACACGCTCGCCGATCCCTCGGTGCAACGTTACGGACCGGTGGTCGCCGCCTTCCTGGGAAGCCTGGCGCTGATGTTGGGAGCCGACTTCGGCGCCCGCGACGTGTTGCCGACCTTGCTCCCCGAGCAACACCTCCCGATGGGAGCCGTCCTGCTCGGGGCAGGCACCTTCTGGGTCTGTCTCAACGCTGTCGCCAACAGCACCGCGATCGCGGTGCGCCTCCCCTCCTCGCCCGGGGCCGACGAACTTCCCGACTCGCGGGGCGTGCTCGCCCTGACCAGCGCCCTGCTGGCCTTGCCCGGGCTCCCCGGGGCGTTTTTGCTGGCCAGCGGCACCTCGGCCGTTTTCGGGCACGGCCTCTTCGGCACCATCTTCGGGCTCGTCATGGGAAGCTGCGCGTTAGGCTCGATCGGGATGGCGGTCTGGACGGCCGGCGATCCCGACCCGGCCTTACCCCGGGCGCTCAAACCGCTTCCTCCGACCTCCGCCGTCGAAGCCTGACCCCTCCACCGGCTCCCCTCGGCGACCCCTCCACAAAAAAAGAGAGCGCGGCGACTCTAGCCACGCTCTCTTTTTTCGATCAGTGCTGCGTCTAGTCGGCCAGCAGCGCCTTGGCGATGACCAGCTTCTGGACTTCCGAGGTGCCTTCGTAGATCTGGGTCACTTTGGCATCACGCAGGAAGCGCTCGACCGGGTACTCCTTCGAGTAGCCGTAACCGCCGTGCACCTGAATGGCATCCAGAGCGCACTCGACAGCGATCTGCGAAGCGTAAAGCTTAGCCATCGAAGCCTCTTTGGTGAACTTCTCGCCCGAGTCGCGCTTCTTGGCAGCCTTGTACATCAGCAGGCGGGCAGCTTCGACCTTGACGGCCATGCTGACCAGCATCTCCTGAACCAGCTGGAAAGCGCTGATCGGACGGCCGAACTGCTCGCGCTCTTTCGAGTAGCGGATCGCTTCGTCCAGGGCGGCTTGAGCAATACCCACGGCTTGAGCGGCGATACCCACGCGGCCGGTGTCCAGAGCCGCCATGGCGATGTTGAACCCCTTGCCCTCTTCGCCCAGCAGGTTCTCCTTAGGAACCTTCACGTTGTCGAAAGTCAGCGGACAGGTGCCCGAGGCGCGCACGCCCATGGTCTCCTCGTGCTTGCCGATCGAGAAGCCTTCATAGCCTTTCTCGACGATGAAGCAGCACACGCCCTTGTGGCCCATGGCCGGGTCCTTGGTCGCGTACACGATGAACAGTTCGGCAGCGGTCGAATTGGTGATCCAGTTCTTGCTACCGTTAAGCACCCAATGGTCGCCTTCCAGACGGCAGGTGGTCTTCATCCCGGCCGCGTCCGAGCCGCTGCCGGCTTCGGTCAAAGCGTAGGCCGCGATCTTCTCACCCGAGGCCATCAGAGGAAGGTACTTCTTCTTCTGTTCTTCCGTACCGAACTTCAGCACGGGGTATTCGCCCAGCGAGTTCTGCACGGCGGTGATCACGCCGGTCGCCGCGCAAGCGCGGGACAGCTCTTCGATCACGGTCACGTAGGCCAGGGTGTCCATTCCGGCTCCGCCGTACTCTTCTGGAACGGTCACGCCCATCAGGCCCAGCTCGGACAGCTTCTTGACGTTGTCCCACGGGAACTCGCGGGTCTCGTCGTAGTGGGCAGCCTTGGTGCGGATGTGCTTGTCGGCCAGGTCCTTCACCATCGATTGAACCATCTTGTGGTCTTCCGAAAGCTCGAAGTTGATGCCAGGGGCTTCTGCGGTCATAGTCATTCTTGTTTCGTCCTTTAGCTAAACTGCTTCAAAATCTCGCGGGCGATGACCACGCGATGAATCTCATTGGTACCTTCACCGATCACGGTGAGCTTGGCGTCGCGGAAGGCGCGAGACACCTTGCTGTTCATCTGCAGCCCCAGATCGGAGAGATGCTCCACGGCTTTATCCGTGGCGCGCATGGCGATCTCCGAGGCGAAGAACTTGGCAAAGGCCCCGTCTAAGGTCCAGCGCGGCAAGTTCTGCTTCTGCAGGGCAGCATTGTAGATCATGTGACGAGCGGCCGCCACGTCGGTAGCCACTTCGGCCAGCGGAGCCAGACGGTACTCGTTGGCCCACAGGTCGCCCGTCAGGTTCTCGTCCTTGAGCACTCGGATCAGCTCGTCGAGCACACACTGGGCCAGGCCCAGAGCCATAGCGCCGATGGTGATACGACCGCCGTCGAGGGTAGCCATGAAGTACTTGAACCCTTCGCCTTCCTTGCCCAGCACGTTTTCGGCGGGGACGCGGCAGTTGTCGAAGATCAAGTTGCCCGTAGCCGAAGCGCGCAGGCCGGTCTTGTCTTCCTTTTTACCGAAGGAGAATCCGGGGAAGTCTTTCTCGACGATGAACGCGGTAATACCGCCGTGGGATTTCTCCGGGTCGGTCACCGCCGAGACCACGTAGCTGTGAGCTTCGGTAGCGTTCGTACACCAGGCTTTGCTGCCGTTGAGCACCCAGTGGTCGCCGTCGCGCACCGCGCGGGTTTTGGTAGCGCCAGAGTCCGACCCAGCCTGCGGTTCGGTCAGGCCGTAGCCGCCCAGACGCTCGCCATTGGCCAGCGGGGTCAAGTACTTCTTCTTCTGCTCGTCCGTGCCCCAGGCGAAGATCGGGTTCGATCCCAGGCCGATATGCGCGGCCATGATGATACCCAGCGAGCCCCAGGCCCGGGAACACTCTTCGACCAGGATAGCCGTGCAGACGGCGTCTTCGCCGCGTCCGCCGTACTCTTTAGGAAAGGGTAGCCCCAGGTAGCCCTTTTCGGCCATAGGTCCGAGCAAAAGCTCGCGGGGAAACTTCTGAGCGGCTTCATATTCGGCCGCGATCGGCTCGACGTGTTGGTCGAGAAACTCCCGCAGTTCCGCACGGAACGCCAGGTGGTGGGGAGTCAGCAAGTGGCTGTTGGAGACGAAGCCTTCTTGGCGTTGGCTCGTCGCTGCTGCAGTCATTGGTTTGAAAATCTCCTCTGATTGGGCCTTCGAGACCCTGGCAGGGCTCTTACCCCGCTGGCGAGATCTTACTCCTCCGGATTCCGAACAATCGGCCCAAGTTGGCAACCTCCATGTAACCTGGCGGCAACAATTTCGCCCAGCCTGGCAACATTTCGTCAACATCGGCAACAGGCTGTTTACAAACAAGGCCGTGCCGAGGGGGGTCGCGAGGTTTACTCTGAGTTTAAGAACCTCACCTGAAGGAGCCGAAAACCTGTGGCCTTGATGAATGCAATGAACATGTTTGGTGGAGCGAACTCGATGGGCGGCTGCGGCTGCGGCGGGGGGATGAATTCCATGATGGGCGGCATGGGTGGCGGCAACCCGATGCAGATGATGATGCAATTCATGATGCAGTTCATGATGCAGATGATGATGATGCAGATGGGCGGCGGTATGATGGGCGGAGGAATGATGCCCGGCGGAATGCCCGGCTTCGGTGGGATGCCCGGAATGGGCGGAGATTCCAACGGCGGCGGTTTCCCCGGTATGGGTGGAGGCTACAACGGAGGAGGCTACAACGGCGGTGGAGTCCCGGGCGCCGGCGGATTCCTGGGCGGCAACAGCGGCGGCCCTATCCAGAGCCGCGACCGCTACGTGCCGGCCGGCTACGAGGCGGCCAATGCGGGAGGAGCCATCCCCGGTGGCGGTCAGGGTTCGGCTGCGGTGCGCTGGGCCGAATCTCAGCTAGGTATCAGCGAGCGTAATAACCCCGGCGCGGTTCGCGGCTACTCTCGCGGCGCCTGGCAGCCCTGGTGCGCCGACTTCGTTTCGACCGCGCTGAAAAACTCCGGCGGCTCGGCCATGGGTCATCAGTCCTCCGTGGCCGGCATCCTGGACTGGGGCAAGAAGAACGGACGCTTTATCTCGGCCGACCAGGCCAAGAACAACCCGGGCAGCCTGCGCGAAGGCGATGTCGTGGTCTGGAAACAGGGCGGACGCTCCCACGTCGGTCTGGTCACCGGCGTCAACAAAAACGGAACCTTCAACACCATCGAAGGCAACACGTCCGACAAAGTCGCGCGTCGCCAGCACTCCTTCAACGACCGCTCGCTGACCGGCTTCGTGCGGGCCGCCAAATAGGCCTAAAGTTCGCTGCCAGACGGAAAACGAAAGGGGGCGCGGTTGTTCAACCGCGCCCCCTTTCGCTTGACAGCCCCCTCGGGCGTCGCGCGATCATCGTCGCGGCCACGCCCTTGCTCGGTCGTCGAGAAAAAGTCTCTAACGGGCGATCGACTCGGGTACCTTCAGGTCGGCGCCGGTGGCGGCGAGGACTTCCTCGACCGTGTGGCCGGGCTGGACTTCGACCAGACGGAAGCCTTCGGGGGTGACCTCGATGACCGCCATGTCGGTGACAATCATGTCCACCACGCCTTCGCCCGTCAGCGGCAGTGTGCACTTCTTCACCAACTTGTGACCGCCATCAGGGGCGGTGTGCTGCATGGCGATGATGACGCGCTTGCTGCCCGCCACCAGGTCCATCGCTCCGCCCATCCCCTTGACCTTGGCGCCGGGGATCATCCAGTTGGCCAGGTTGCCCTGCTCGTCGACTTCCATGCCGCCGATCACGGTCAGGTCGATATGACCACCCCGAATCATGGCGAACGAGTCGGCCGAGTGAAAGTACGAGGTGCCGGCCTGCTCGGTGATGGTCTCCTTGCCGGCGTTGATAAGGTCGGCGTCTTCCTCGCCCTCGTAAGGGAACGGACCGATGCCTAGCATGCCGTTTTCCGACTGCAGAATCACGGTCATCCCGTCGGGGATGTAGTTGGCCACCAGGGTAGGAATCCCGATCCCCAGGTTGACGTAGTAGCCGTCCTTAAGCTCTTTGGCGACGCGCTGCGCGATCAGTTCTTTCTTGTTCATAACGGGCTCCTTGAACTAGGCGTTGGCCTTGGGTCGGGTGGTGCGCTTTTCGATCCGCTTCTCGTAAGAGGCGCCCTTGATCACGGCATCGACGTACACGCCGGGAGTGATGATCTCGTCGGGGTTCAACTGGCCGGCGGGGACGATCTCCTCGACTTCGGCGATCACGAACTCGGCGGCGGTAGCCATCACGGGGTTGAAGTTACGGGCGGTTTTCCGGTAGGTCAGGTTGCCGTGAGTGTCGGCTTTGTAGGCCTTGACGAAGGCCACGTCGCCACGGATCCCACGCTCGAGCACGTACTTACGTCCGTCGAACTCGCGCACTTCTTTGCCTTCCGCGATCAGCGTTCCGACTCCGGTCGGAGTGAAGAAGCCGGCGATGCCAGCGCCACCGGCGCGCACACGCTCGGCCAGGGTGCCCTGCGGGTTCAGTTCGACCTCGATCTCGCCGTTGATCAGCTTCTGCTCCAGCGCCTTGTTCTCGCCGATGTAGCTAGAGACCATCTTCTTGACTTGATCGTTAGCGATGAGCAAGCCGATCCCGGCGTCGTCCACACCGGCGTTGTTGGATACGATGGTCAAGTCTTTGCTGCCCTGGGCGAGCAGCGCCTTGACCAGGTTCTCGGGGATGCCGCAGAGGCCGAAGCCGCCCATCAGCAGGGTCATACCGTCCGTGACCTTACCGATCACATCTTCCACTGTTTTGGTTTTGTCCATGAAATTCTCCGCTCTGTCATAGGTTGAGGCCCGGGAAGGCCTCCAGGGGCGATGGCAACCCTCTTTCCCAAAACAGGGCGGCTTTATACGCGGTTTTTCGCTGAAAACGAGCGACCAGCCTGCGCTGACAGCCGTCCCTTCGTCCTACGACGCAAAATCCGACCTGAACTTCCGCCTGGCAAACCCGCTCGTCGAACTGGGCGATCTCTAGTGCGCTGTAAGGCGAGAGCGCTTGACCATGGACCAGTGCGAGAGTAGTGCCTTCAGCGCGTCAAAGGCCAGCGGCTTGATCGTATAGTCGTCCATCCCCGCGTCCAGGCATTTCTCCCGCTCGCCCTTCAGAGCGTGCGCGGTCAGCGCGATGATGACGACGTCTTTGTGCCCGTCGTACTCGGGCGAGCGGATGATGGAAGCTGCCGAATATCCGTCGAGAGTGGGCATCTGGCAGTCCATCAGAATCAGGTCGAACGCCTCCTCGCGCAGGATGTCCAGCACCTCTTGACCGTTGGTCACAGCTTTAGCTTTGACGCCCAGCTTTTCTAACTGCAGCAGGGCTACCCGACGCGAGACATCGTTGTCCTCTGCGACCAAGACGCGCAACAGGTCCAGAGCATCGCGGTCCGCCTCATGCGAACCGTTCAGGTGCTGCACCACGGGCAGCAGGTCCGGGCTCGACGGCGCCAGCGGCAGTTCGAACCAGAAAGTCGACCCGGTCTCGTACTGGCTGATCACGCCCACCTCGCCCCGCATCAACTCGACCAGGCGTTTCACGATAGAGAGCCCCAGGCCGGTTCCGCCGTAGCGACGACTGGGAGACGAGT
Organism: Vulcanimicrobiota bacterium; assembly: GCA_023447635.1. GTDB lineage: Bacteria > Vulcanimicrobiota > Xenobia > Xenobiales > JADMJV01 > JAEXNA01. The sequence continues at coordinate 40,595 of JAEXNA010000149.1, forward strand.
CGACCTGGCTGAACGGCTGGAACAGCTTGGCCTGAGCGTCCTCTTGAATACCGATGCCGGTGTCCACCACCTCGAAGAGAACCGAATGGTGGCCACGGTCTCTACCGTTGCTCACCCGCACTTCGACTGAGCCCGCGTCGGTAAACTTGACCGAGTTGTTGACCAGATTGGTCAAGATCTGGCGTAAGCGGTCGGGGTCGCCCAGCACCACGTCAGGGACATCCGGTGCGATGTTGAGCTTCAGGTCGACGCCCTTTTCTCGAGTTCGATAGTGGAACAGGCCGACCAGATGCTCGACGGTGCTGTGAAGCTCGAAGGTCTCTTCCCGCACCTCCATCTCGCCGGCCTCGATGCGGGACAGGTCCAGCACATCGCCGACAATAGCCAGCAGTCCCTGCGAGCACCGATTGATCGCTTCGACGTACTCTTTTTGAGAGTCATCGAGAGCGGTGTCGTGCAAAAACTCGGTCATTCCGCGAATGCCGCTGAGCGGGGTGCGGATCTCGTGGCTCATGTTGGCCAGGAACTGCGACTTCATGCGATTGGCCAGCAGCGCCTGGTCTCGCGCCCGCTCTAAAGCCTCTTCGGTGCGCTTGAGGTCGGTGATATCCAACCCCTCGACCAGGATGTAGCGAATCTGGCCCGTCTCGTCGAGAATCGGAGTCAGCGAGCGGTCCATCGTGCGCAGACTGCCGTCGGAGTAAAGATAGTTGGCGACCTCGCGCACCACGGCGCCAGCAGTGGCGATGTCCCAGGAAGCCCTGAGTCGCTCTTGTTCGCCTTCCACGTTCCACAGGCCGACCTCCCAGATCGGGCGGTCCAGCAGTTCTTGCAGCGGCAGGCCGCTGGCCGCCAGGGCCGCTTGATTGAGCTGAGCGGTCCGTCCGTCCGGGTGCAAGATGGCGAAGTAGCCCGAGGTCTGGTCGAAGATCGCTTTAAGCCAGAGCTCCATCTTGCGGGCCGAAAGTTCGGCGTTCTTGCTCTCGGTGATATCGAGCGTGAAAAGCGAAAGCAGCCCTTCCCCGCTGGGGTGAACGCGGTGCTCATACCAGCGACCGCGGGCAGCGTAATACTCTTCTAGGCGAGCCAGATGGCCCGTTGTCTGAGCCGTCTCTAAAGCCGCATCAAGACCGCTTCCTACCAGGTCCGGAAACAGCTCCCAGAAGCTGCAGCCGATCATGTCAGCGACTTGCGAGCCCGCCATCTGAGCGGCTTCCTGATTCAGATAGACGAACTTGTAGTTCCGATCGAGCAGGAAGAACGCTTCCTGGATACCGGAGAGCACGCTGTCGAGGTTGGCCTGGGTGGCTTCAGATTCGGCCCGCAGCGACTTTAACTGGTGGTAACGGTCGCGCAGTTCGTTGTTGGTCTCGGTCAGCCGACGCTCGTTATTGACGGCGGCCCTGTACAGGCGGGCGTTGTCCAAGGCGACAGCAGCTTGGGCGGCCAGGCCGCTGACGATCCGCTCGTCCCGGTCGGTGAACGGGTGGTTCGCCTGCTGGGTCAGGAACAGTGTCCCCAACTGTTCGCCGGCGGCAGCGGCCAGCGGCACAACCAGGAGCGAGCCGATCTCTTCCGAGTGGTTGTCGAAACGGGCCCCGGTGATCCGCATGGCAGCGGGCAAAGCTTTCAGCGCTTCCGTAGCGCTGCCTGGGAACTCGCGCTCGGACTTGACCTTGACTTCGCTAAATTCGGGCAAAGCCGAGATGAAAGCCGCTAGGTCCGCAGAGGTCAGGCGTAGGGCGGCCTCGAGAATCGAGTCGATCAGACCTTCGCGGTCGAGCTGGCCGGACAGCTGCATACCCACGTCGACCAGCGTCTCGCGCACGTCGCTTTCTTCTTTGAGCCCGGTGTGAGCGGCCTTGAGCTTGTGGATCTCCTTGCCCAGCTTCGATTCGAGATCGAACAGCCGCTCCGCCACGGCGATGTGAGATCGTAGCTCTTGCAGGTCCAGCGGCTTATCGATGAACCCGTCGGCGCCGGCTTCCAGAGCGCGCACGCGGTCGCCACGCTCGTTGCGGGCCGTCATCATGATGATGTACAGATAGCGGTCGTTGATCTCGCGCACCTGCTGGCACAGTTCGATGCCGTCCAGGCCGGGCAGGCGCCAGTCGGTCAGCATCACCTGAATCTGCGGGTTCGCGCGCAGGATCGGAATAGCGCCGTCTCCGGCGTCAGCCGCGTAGACTTTGTGGCCCCAGTCTTCCAGAG
>JAEXNA010000182.1 GCA_023447635.1 Vulcanimicrobiota bacterium
GGCTTCCGCCGGGCCGACGAAGCGCTTTACCAGGCCAAGCGGGAAGGCCGTAACCGCGTGGTCTTCCATTCTGCCGAGTAGCCTCCGTGCTTCCTGAGAATCCAAATCGCGCCCTAACTCCTGACGAGGTCTACGAGTTGAAGCGGTCGGCGGCTTTGCGGCGGGCCGAGAATGAACTCGACATGGCCTGGAAGGAAGAGTCCGAAGGGCCTGCGGACTGGTTTGGAAAGCTGGCAGCGCTGGGCGTGGTTTGTCTGTTCCTCGACGCTGTGGGATGGCTGACCGCCTTCCTGAGTCCCCGTCTGAACTTTGCCCTGAACCTGTTCCTGAAGTTTGCCATGAGCGGCGCCATCGTGGGATGCTCGGGTCTGGCGATCTGGGCGGCGATCAAGGGCTATCAGCACGAGCAGGCCAAAAAACAGTTGCGCGAGACGTTTGTTTACGAGGATCCGGTACCGCCAGCCTGAGGCGTCTCCTCGAGCCTTTCGTCGCCAAAGTTGCCGCCGTGTCCCATGCTCGAGGCTAGCGCAACGAAGGCATCGACCAACGGGTCCGAGCGTTCGCGCCGGTGCCAGACCAGGCCGATGCGCCAGGAGCACTCCTCCACCTCGGTCTCTCGAAAGCTGACGTGAGGCACCTGCATGGCGCGGGCCGAGTCCGGCACAAGTGAGAACCCCAGGCCGGCTCCGACCAGATGGAGCACGGTGAGCAACTCTCCCGCCTCCTGGACCACCCGAGGGGCGAATCCGGCGGCCCGACAGGTCTGCATCATATGCTGGTGATAGGTCTGAGACAGGTTCTGCTGGATCGAAACGAACGGGGCGTTGGCCAGGGGCGCCAGGCCCCGTTCCCCGGGTGGGCGGGAATCCGTTGGGTAGGCGACGACCAGGCGTTCTTGGAAGAGCGGTAGGGTGTAGAGGTCCGGATTGGCCACCGGCAGGCGCACGAACCCGACGTCGATATCTTCTCGTTCCAAGGCCTGAAGCTGGGCCGGAGTCGGCATGTCGCGCATGCTGACCTGTACCTCGGGGTAGCGGCGGCGATGTTCGCGCAGCAGCGCGCCCAGTCCCGAGGCCAGTGTTGCGATTCCGAAACCGATGCGTAGCAGGCCGCTGTGGCCGGTCAAGGCCAGGCGGACCAACCGTTCGGTTCGGTCGGCCTGAGACAGCAGCGATTCGGCCTGATGACGCAACATCTCTCCGGCTCGGCTCAGGGCAAAAGTTCGTCCGCTCCGCTGCAGCAGCGGGCCGCCGAGACGCGCCTCCAGTCGCTGAATCTGCTTGGTCAGGGCCGGTTGAGAGATGTGCAGACGCTCGGCCGCTCGGCCGAAATGCCCGGTCTCGGTCAGGGTCAGGAAGGCGCGCAGTTCCGGCAAGCTCATGTCCATTCCTGGAGGTTATCAAAGTCGGTAAAAGAGTTCAATTTACAGAATAGGTTCGCTGTCCTAGGCTAGAGCCATGAAAGTTTCTAACTCGCCAACTCTTGCTCCCCGCAGCCTCTACCGCATGGTCGCTCTCGACATCGACGGGACATTGCTCGGACCGGACGGCACCATTGGCACGGCCAATCGCCAGGCGGTAGAGCGCCTGAAAGAGGCGGGCGTCGAGGTGGTCCTGGCCTCGGGCCGTAGCCACGGGAACATGATGGAGTTCCACGAGTCGCTGGGGCTTAGCAGTCCGGTCGTTTCGGTGCACGGCGCCCTGGTGCGCGACCCTCTCGGGGTCGAGCTTTGGAGTCACGGGGCTCTTGACGAAACACTCGTCCGCGAGGTGACGCTGGCCGGTCGTCAGGCTGGCGTCGCGGTGTTGCACTATCGCAGTGACGGAGTTTTCCTGGATACGGAAAGCGAGCGGACGGCTTTCGACCAGAGCCGTAATCGCGAACCTCAACAGTTGGTCGAAGACCTGCTGGCCCTCCCAGGGCACACCCATAAGGTTATGTGGCTGGCGGAGCCCGAGGTTCTCGCCGGATGGGCTAAGACTGCGACGACCTCGGTTCCCCACTGGGAGTCGAAGCTGCATCGCCTGTTCACCGACCCTGGCTACCTCGAGTTTATGCCCACGGGCGTGAGCAAGGCGGCTGGGGTAGGGGTGGTGGCCCGTGGATTGGGGTTGGAGGCCGACCAGGTGGCCGCTTTCGGCGACGGAAACAACGACGCGCCGATGCTGGCCTGGGCCGGGATGGGAGTGGCCATGCCGCACGGCTCGGAAGCAGCGAGGGCGGCCGCCCGTCAGGTGGGGCCGGAGGGGTCGGCAGACGAGGCGCTGGCGCGCGCCCTGGCTGTCGTCTTCCCGTCGCTGGTACGCCTGAGCTAGCAAGGAACCTCCGCGCACAAGGCTGGTAGGAAAACGCAGCGCGAGAGGCAAGCCCCCGCTATGAAAGTTACCACCCTGTTAGAACAACGCTCCGATGAAGTCTGGGCTGCCAGCCGCCTAGTCGTGCAGCCCCCTGGTGAGACCGAGGAGGGGCTGGAGGTCGAAGTCTGGGTCGAAGGTTCGACCGGGCTGGTCCGCATGTGCTCCGTGGTCCCCTCCGAGACCGACCTGGCCGACTTTGCCGAAGGGTTTCTTCAAGCGATGGCTTCTCCCATGGCCGAGATGGACGCCTACCGACCGGGCAAGCTGATCGTGGACCGCCGGGAACTGGCGAAGGCGGTCCGCCCTCTGGCCAAAGAGCACGGTGTCGAAGTCGAAGTCCGCGCCAGCGTGGCCGACGATCTGCGCGAATTGGCGGAAAAGATCGAAGCGGACCTGGCCGAGGAGTTCCCCTTCCAGTACCTGGCCGAGGGCGACGTGTCGCCCGAAACGGTGACCGCGTTCTTCGAGCAGGCGCACCGTTATCTAGAGCTGGCCCCCTGGGAACTCGAGCTGGAAAGCTTGACCTTCGAGGTCAGCGGATTGAGCGCGGCGCCGCTGGTGGCCGCGGTGGCCGGCGACGATGAGCCAGGGCTCGCTCTCTACCCCTCGCTCGACGCCGCACGTGCCTATGCGACTTTTGATGGGGAGGATCTTGATGTGCTCGAACCGTCGACCGCGTTCACCGTGCTCGAGCCGGCTCTGGCTTCGGAAGAGCTGCGGGCCGAAATGACGGCCCACGGCTGGACCGCGCACCTGCTGGGCCTTCCTGTGCTGACGGCCCAGACCCGAGTCGAGAGACCCAACGCCACCGAGCAAGAGTTGATCGAAATGACCTCGGTGCTAGAGGCGCTGACCTACTACCTGGGCGACGGCGGCGAGCCCAGCATGGCGTTCGAACTGGCCAACGGCAAGATCGTCAAGGTCGTGCCCACCGAGGACGTGTTCGCCCAGATCCCCACCTTTGCCAACGCCGACGAAGCCGTCACCGGGCTGGACCGTCTGTGGGAGCAGGGAGAAGCCGAGTTGGCGGCAGCGGCTGCCTCGCAGTACCTCGAGGACGAAGGCGACTTCGACCCCAGGGTGATCTCGCGCCTGGCGCTCTACCTGTGCAGCATGGAGGCCTACGAGGATCTCGAGGAGATCTGGAAGAGCTTCGCCCCCGTTCCGGCGATCGAACTGCACTACGTGGGCGCTTTCCTGGCCCATGGGATGGGCCACGGCAGCACCGCCAGCAAGCGCTTGAAGAAAGCCGTGAAGGGCGACCCTGGGATCGGTCGCAGGCTGCTCGAGGGCAGTTCGGAAGACGATTTCAGCGCGCTCTGGAGCGGACCGTGGGCCGAATCGGGCCCCTTGCGCGAAGAGCTAGAGGGCCTGCTGAAGCCAGCCAAGACTCCCGCCAAGGGCGGCTCTCGTTCCAAGGGCAAGAAGAAAAAATAGCGTCCGCCGACCGGGAGTCTAGCCGCAAGCCCAGCTGAAGGTCAGCCGGCCGTGGCAGTGGTAGACGTGCCCGTTGCCGTCACCCGCGAACAGCTGGCCGAAGTGGGAGCGGTCTCCCGGCTCTCCGCCTTCGAAGCCGTCGTTGTTGATCTGCAGCACCGGGCGCATGGCCTGAGCGCATTCGGGACAGACGGGGTACTCTACCCCTTGGGACCAGGCAGGCCATCCCAACAGCTTGTCGCCACGGTGCGGGGCCAGATAGCTACGAGCTTCGCCCAGCTGGGCCTCGGAGAGCTCGAAGTACTGCATGAAGTTGGCATACCAGGCCAGCGTCGATTCTCGGTCGCGTTCGCGAGTGGCCAGGTCGGCCATGCTGTCGAGCGCGTCATCGTACAGCTCTCGAGCTTCGGGCCAGACGCCGGGACGCTCTTCCCAGTTCGGTCCCTCCAACAGAGGGGCCCAGGACCCCAGGGTTGCCGGGCTGTAGGTCGAGACAGGGGCGTCTTTAGGATCGGCCGGGCGAAGGTCGGCGTCAGGCAGAACTCGGGCCAGGCTGTTGTTCGAAAACGGGGCCCAGGCTTCGGGCACGGTGCAGGCGTGGGACACGCAGTAGAAGAGCTGGAGGATCCCTTGCGGGCTCAGCTCCTGGCGCAGCGGCTCTGGCGCCTGCGAAAGGTCGATCTGTGCGACCAGCTGCATCGCCGTCGAGCAGCTGCCGCAGCACGGACAGCTTTCGCTCTCCTGCAGCAGCGGCAGGCCGCCGAAGTGACTGCGCGCGCCGTCCTGGTAAGGTTCCAGCAACGGTCCCCAGGCGGTGCGCTGATGCGGCCCCAGTGTTCGCCGTAGCTCCTCGAGAAGCGGCTCTCGGCGGACCGGCCAGTCGGCGGGAACTGCGGGCGGATCGAATTCCGGGACCCAGGGGGTAGGGGGAAGCGGGCTTTGGAGAGGTTGCTGCTCCCTCCACTCCTCGCCTTCTTTGTTCAGCAGCAGAACCAGGCCGGTCGGCTGCCCAACGGCTTGCCACAACCCGCTCGGCTGTCCGGCCGCGTCGAGCTGAAGGAACAGATCGTACTGATGATGCGTCTCTCCGAGGCCTGGCATCATCGCCTCGAGGGTGGGGAGCGCGGCGTCGTGGGCTTCCTGACAGAGGAGGGGAGAGTGGCAGATGATCTGGTGGCCGGTCTGTTTGGCCGTGCAGAGCAGGGCGGTCGCTTCGTCCTCGGCCGAGCGCTGGTCGAGCACGATGGCATCGGGATCCTGCCGCAGCGCGGCTCGCACCAGGTTGGCGGCGGAAGGTTCGCTGCTGCGATGGACCGAGACTCCGGGTTGGGACAAGCCGAGCGTGATACGCTCGTCCAGGAAAACTACGATGTGATGCCCGTCGAGCAGCGGTAGCAGGCTTTCGAGCAACTTGGAGTAGTCTTCAGGGCTACCTCCACAGACCGTGACACAGGGGCGATGGTGGAAGGCGGCTTGGAAAAGCGAGCGGAGTTGAGCGTGCATATGGCGGGAGGCTTTGCCCTTGGAACAGGGGCGCCTGCCTGCAACTTCCTGGGCTACTTCTCGACCTGGTACCGGGACGGTCGAGCCCAGGGCGGGGCGCCCGCCCGGGTCATCATCTGGGCGGTGGGGTATTGTCCCTTGCGCATGGTCACGCACTCGCTATGCGCCTGCTCACGCCAGACCTGCTGAGGGCTGTCGACCAGCATCAGGACCGCTCGTTCCAGCGTCTGGTCCGACATGTGACGGGCGTCGCCACAGTTGATCCGCTCGATGCGCCAGAGGGCGGCGAAGCCCGCCCCGGTGTAGGAGCTGTCCAGGAACGGTAGCAGTTGGGAGAGGTCGTCGGGGGTCTCCATCACCTCGCGCATAGCCACGAGTTCCTGCGGCTCGGGCTGTCCGGGGGTGGTAAGGTAGCGCAGCACGCCGAGAATGCGGGCCAGTCGAGCTTCGTTAAAATAGGCGTCGAAGGCGTGATTGGCGGGGACGGCCATCCCGTCGAGATAAAATCGACGCGCCGGTATCACCTGATCGAGCTGGCCCTGAGTCATCCTGGGCAGCAGCGAGCCCAAGGCTTTGCCTCGAATCCGGGAGCGCAGGGACAGAACCCGGTCGCCTCGGGTGGTAGGATCGCTAAGGGTCGACCAGGTCATCTGACAACGGTCGAACCAGCGCAGGGCGGCATCACCGGCTTGATACCAGACGTCATAGTCCAGGTCCGAGCCGACGAAAGCCGCCATGGTGATGGTGATCTCACGGTTGGCTTCGTAGGTCCCGCCTTTGGGGGCGTACTGCGTGTATTTCGCTTCGGGGACCAGAGCGGCCACCGCCATCTCGCACCCCATGCTGTGAGTCAGCAGGGCTACCGGCTGGTGGGGGAAGCGCTCTGCGACCCCAAGCAGCACCTGTCGCAGGGGGCCACGCCCTACGTCGCGGGCTCGCGAAAGGGTGTTGAAGTAGTCGCCGGTGGGGTTGATGATGTTGCCCCCGCCCGATTCCCACTGTAGCCCGACCAGCCCCACCGACTGGTCGGGTAGGCCGGCCCGCACTCCGCGGGCCAGGGCGTCGAACATGCGGGTGCTCTCTTCCTGGCCCATATCGTAGCCGTGCAGCATCACCACGATCACCTCGGGCTGCTGCTTGGCCAGGTCGTCGAGACAGGTTTGCACGGCTTCGGCGGTGGTGCTGGCGCTGCTATCAACCCAAAAATGAGCCCAGGAGGCGTCACCCGTTGTCGGGATCTCGACGTCCTGAGCCCAGGTCGAGCCGGACAGACATATGAGGGCAGCCAGGGCAACCCACAACACGCTCCAGCGGCGCCACATGAGCTGCTATCTCCACTTGGCCGGGCGCGCCCAGGCGGGAGCTCCGGCTTTGGTCATCATTTTAGGGGTAGGGAAGGTTCCCTGACGTACGGTCCGGCACTCGCTGCTTTTCTGGGTGCGCCACAGTTTCTGGGGATGGGTCCGTAGCGTCTCGATCACCTTCTCGTAAGTCTCGTCCGTCATATGGCGGGCGTCGCCGCAGAGCAGACGCTCGATGCGCCAGAGGGCGTAAAAGGTAACGCCGCAGCTCTCGTTATCGAGGGCTGGAGCCAGGTGGCGCAGGTCGTTGGGAGCCGCCAGGACCTTATCCATGTCGTCAATCTGCTTGGGTTTCGGAGCCTGGGGGTTGGCCAGATACTTCATGGCGTCGGAAAACCGGCTGACGCGATCGTCGGTAAAGTAGTCGACGAACAGATGGCTCATCGGGATCTCTCGGCTATCGATCAGCCAGCGCCGTTCCGACACGCCTTTGTCGAGCTGTTCCAGCGTCAGTCGAGGAAAACGGGTGCCGGTTGGGCGGCCGATGAAGTGGGCGCGCAGGATCAAGACCTCGTCTTTATCCTCGGGAAGCAGCGGGACCATGGTCTGCCAGGTCATGGCGATCCGGCCAATGGCCTGGGCCGCACTGACCTTCCCGGTGTAGAACTGATCGTAGTTGACATCTGACCCTACGAGGAAATGCATCAGGATCTTTAACTCGCGTTGCGGCTGGTAAGTCTCGACGAACGGTTCGGTTCCATCGTAGGCGATTTCGGGAACGATAGCGGCGGTGGTCAGTTCGCAGCCGGTCGAATGGCCGACCAGGGAGATATGAGCCTTGGGATATTTGTCTTGCAACGCCAACAGAAGCTGGCGACCCGGACCGCGTCCGGCGCTGCGCGCCAGCGACACCTTTCGGAGATAGTCGCCACCGAACGGAACCAGGGCGGCGCCCGTGGCGGAATGCCACTGCAGGCTGACCAGGCCGACTTTCTGCGCTCCTTTGGTCTTGAATTCGTGAAGGAACTTATTGCTGAGCCATTCGAGTTGCTGAGTGCTGGTCTTCTCGTCAAGGTCGAAGCCGTGACTCATGACCACGATGTGATCGAACCCGCTACCCTGTCGAGCCAGGTCGGCCATGGTCTCGCTTACGGCTTCGGGAGTGACGGTGGCGGTCTCGTCGATCCAGAGTTGGGCGTAGTTGGTGGGTTTGCCGTCGTGCTGCGGCGGCAGGTCGGGCTTCTCGGCCCATGACGGGCTGAACAGGAGAAGGATCGTTAAGAGCAGGCCGAAGAGCTGCTTGCTGCGGAACGAGAGTATTTTTAGCAAGGCAATTTCGCTTTCTAAAGGTTAATCCTGACCGCCCCCATCTCCCTCCGTGTCCCACCACGGGAGATTGGGCAAACGGCTACTTCAAGGCTGGGGAGAGACCCCGGGTTGGGGCGACTCGGGCCCGGTCAGAGGAGCTCCGTAGCCGCCCCCGCCCGGGGTCTCGAGGCGAAACCGGGAGCCTTTCCCCAGGCTCGTGCTAAACGATCCGGGACGCTCCGTCCAGCCATCGCTTTGCTCCCTGGTCGATTGGTGTCCCGGCTGGCCGTCCTCTCCTCCGGCCAGCCCGTAGGGCCGGGTCGAACGTCGGGTCGCCATCAGGGTCAGGGTCACTGGTTCCAGGAACTCGATCTCTTTGACCGTTCCGTCTCCCCCGCGACGCTCCCCCTTTCCCCCGGAGTCGGGCCGCAGAGCGTGCTGGGTGACTCGAAGAGGGAACTCCATTTCCAAGATCTCGGCCGGAGTCGATCGAGTGTTCGTCATATGCACTTGCAGCGCTGAAGCGCCGGGCGAACTCGGCGTCGCCCCGGCGCCTCCACCCGCCGTCTCGTAATGGACGCCGCCTTCACGAAAGCCAAAGCTCAGGTTGTTCATGCTGCCCGCCGAGGCGGCAGGGATCCGCTCTGGAACCAGTTGATGAAGAGCACCGAACAAGACGTCGACCAGGCGTTGAGAGGTTTCGACGTTTCCAGCGGCGACCGCCGAAGGAGGCTGGGCGTGGACCAGGCATCCTGGGGGAGCCTTCACTTCGAGACAGCGCAAGAGGCCTTCATTGATCGCTACCGGCTCGTCCATCAGGCAGCGGACGACATAGGCGAGAGCGGCCTGGGTGACCGGCAAAGGGGCGTTGAAAGAGGCGGCGACAGCGGGACCGGTTCCTTCGAAGTCGGCTACCAGGCGCCCCTGGCTCAGACCCAGGTTCACAGCGATCGGCACCGTCTGATCCGCACACTCGAGCAGGTCGCTGAAGCGAGCCAGACGGCCTTCGGTCAAGACCTTCGCGAGACCCACGCGCACGGCTTCGAAGCTCGCGTCGAGCAGCGCCTCCTGGCCTCTCGACCAGGCTTCGCCAGAGCTTTTCGCCCAGCCGCTGAAGGTGCGCCGTAGACCCTCTTCTCCGACCTGGCAGGCGGACTGCTGAGCCAGCAGATCGCCTTCGCGGTCCGAGGGGTTCCGCATGTTGGCCAGCAGGATCGAGCGGAGATCCTCGTTCCAGACGTCGTTCTCGACGACGCGAACCAGGGGTAGGCGCAGTCCTTCGCCGTAGATATCGCGCTGCACACTCATGCTGCCCGGGGTCGGTCCACCGACGTCGGCGTGGTGGGCCCGCACCGCCACCACTCCGAGGCAGAGCTGACCGGCGGCTTCGAACACCGGTCGGAGCAGGGTCAGGTCGGGAAGATGGGTTCCGCCGTCATAGGGGTCGTTCCCCAGGTAGAGCTCTCCCGGAGCCAGAGTTCGGCTGGCCAGCAATCGACGAACGTGGGCGGGCATGCTGCCGAGGTGGACGGGGATGTGAGCCGCCTGCGCCAGCAGCTCTCCACGCGCTGAAAAGAGCGCGCAAGAGAAGTCGCGTCGCACCCGGATATTGGGAGAGAAGGCAGCGCGCGCGAGCGCGCTGCCCATCTCCTGAGCGATCCCCTGCAGCTGCTCTTGCAGCAGGGTGAGCGTGATGCTGTTCATCGTCCAACCTTCGCGAAGCCCACGGCCTCGCTCCTGGCTGGCCCCTTCAGGCGACTCCGACGCGGCGCCGGCGAGACCCGGGCAGACGACGGGGCGGGGGCTCGGCGGTGAGCCCCTCGACCGTCACCCAGGCGGATTCCAGATCGGAAACAGGAATCAGCCGCAGGGCAACCCTGGCCTCTTCGGGCAGGTTGCGCAGCAACTCCTCGGCCTCCTCGGGGCACAATAGGACCGTTCGATAGCCGGAGCGGAAGGCGGCCAGAGCCCGTTCCCTGGCCTCTCCCAGCGGTTCGATCCGTCCTCCCAGGTCGAGCCGGCCAAACAGGATCAGATCGCGGGGGATCGGCACTCCAAGCTGAGCCGAACGAAGGGCAACGGTCAGGGGAAGCAGCAGTCCAGGCAGATCGCAGGCGAACTCGGGAGCATCGTGGTGACAGCGCCAGTTTTGCCCGGTCGGAACTCTGGCCAGGCGCGAGGCCAATTCCAGCCGGTCGCTCCAGCCCTCTTCGACGGGTTCATCGTCGCCTTCGGGAAAAGCGGCGGCCAGTCGAATGTCGGCGCCGCTCGGCGTGAGCAACGGAAAGGCGACCACGCCGACCCCGACACCGCTCCGCTCGGCGGCCGGCCACGGTTCGCCGAAACAGGATCTGGCGAGCTCGACAGACGCCGAGAGAGGACCGCCCGTGGCTCGGTGCCTGGCCAGTCGACGGGCTAGCTGCTGGCAGGCCAGACGCAGCTCGGCCACGCCCGCTCGAAACTCGTGATGGAGCAGCAGCCAGTCGACCACCCCACCTTCCAGCGGGCCACTTCTAAGTCCAGCTTCGCGAAGCGCTGCCGGCCAAAGGTGTCCGACCAGGATAGCCCGTTTCTCTTCCCGGCCGTAGCTTTCCAGAGAGACCGTCACCGCCCGTTGACGGAGGGAGTCGGGAACCTGGTCGAGGCTGCGCACCTGAAGAACCACCTGCATCGCCGAGGCGTCGATCGGAAGTCCCAGGCCGACATCGAGGAAGCTCTTGCTTTCCCGAGGGTCGGTAAGTTCGAGAAGGGCGTGCTCGCAGTTTTGGTCCAGGGCGCCGTGGGCTTCGATTAGCAGCACGGGATCGCGACTCCCCGCCCGTTTGGCCGCTTCGTAAACCGCGCCGGGGCGGCGGTTGCGGTCGCCCTTCAGCAGGTCGGCCGCTCCGACTTCCGGCAACCGAATCCGCTCCAGGTGGCGCTTCTGTCCTGCCGCGAAAGCCCGCGCCAGGGCGCCCTGGCCCAGTCCGCTGGGCCCGACCAGAAGCACCGGAGACGGGGTCCGGGCCGGGGCGATGCTCAGGTCCATGAGGGTGTCTTTTGCGGAACGGTGTCCCAGGATGATCCTATCCAGGGCTTTCCCGACCTGGCGAGGCGACACTTTGGCGGTTCGCATTCGCCAGGGGAAGGTCAGTAGGCTCTCCAGGCGCCGTAAAGTCTCCTGGTGCTCGGATTGGCCGGGTTCATACAGGGCGAGTTTCTCGAGTTGAGGGAGCACGAGGCGCTCGAGCAGATCGTCATCGAGTTCCAGGGTTTCGATCTTCTCTCGGACCCCCCACTCACTTTGCGGCTCTTCACCGGCATCGTCTTCTTCGGCGCAGAGCCAGGCCGTTTCTCGAAGACGCTGGTCGAGAGCCGGGCAGCGTCCTTCGGAGATTGCGGTTTGCAACAGATGGAGCAGCTGCCGTTGGGCTGACTGCACGTCGTCGCAAGCCAGGATAGCCAGAGCCTGGGCCGGCTCGAGCGGCAGCAGTGAGGCTAGAAAGTAAACCAGCGCAAGGTACTGGCCGTCTTCAATCTCGGCCACGGCCGCGTCGGCCTGCCGCCCTGCCTGCCGGCAGCGCGAGAAAAGCTGGCGAGCTAACTCTCGCAGCTGTCCGTCGAGCCGAACGACGCTCTCATGGTGCTGGGTCGGCGTCGGCAGTATCTCGACCAGAGCTCGGGGATGAGGCCTGATGGTGAGGTCGCACAGTCGAATGCGTTGGACGATATCAGCGACGGGCGCTTCCGGGCTTTCTCGAAAGACGGCCAGGACGCCGACTGGGCCCAGGTTGTCGAGTCCCGGAGCCCCGCTCCGGTCAGAAGTGAAAAGTGCGATCGTCCGACCTGAGCTGGAGAGGGCTGCTTGCAGAGAGCTCTCAAAGGGCGCCTCTACAGCGTTGAGCAAGCAGCTAGACCCCGGAAAGCAGGGTCCATTCTCGAGCACCAGGTAGGGAAAATCGCGAATAGGGTTCATGATATATTCCATCATAAACTATTCGGGCTACCCCCCTGATTAGTGATGATTGAGCCTTCGTAGGCTCCCACATCGGCGACGATAGTCAACCTCTGTCCCGGGTAGTAGTTTTGTGGAGAAATCTGCACAATAAGTCCAATCTCGTTGCATGGGAAGACTATCCTCGGACTACCGTGAGGGGCGGCCTACCCCATACCAGGGTATCCGTATAAGGGTCGCCTATTAGCTACATTTGTCTATCATTGAATCCAATATTGCTAGGCTTCATGCGGATAAATGTTTCTTTATACGAGCCTTTGACGAAGTCGATAGGGTATACCTCGGTAGCGCCCAAAATGGCGCTGTTTAGCCATCCTGTTGACACCGCGATCTGGCCGAACCTATACTTCGGCTAGGAAAGTCCTCCGTGTCTCGGAGGGCATGATTCCAACCATTCGCAGTCTATAGCAATGGACGAGCGGTCAAGAACGCTCTCGGGGGGGAGTGGTTCGGTAGTCATTTTCTAGGGGAGGTCATATCCTTTGTTACACCTTAAGGCTCGCGCTTCGCAGCGACGCTATTCTCTTATTGCATTCGTATTATCCATCGTTTTGGTGGTCTGCGGTTGCGGAAGCTCTAATAACGACTGGACCGGCGACGGGGGAGGGGGCGGTGGCGCAGCACCGAGCACGGGTTCCGTGACCGTGACAACCGCCGACAACGTTACGATTCCCACCGACGCTACAGAGACCGTATTCTTCTACTACACCAACGTCGACGGCACGGGCCAGGACATCGGTTCGTCCCGCCAGCCGGCAGGCAGCACCTTCTCCTTGACCCAGGTCCCGTCGGCCACCCGCTCCATCCGAGCGGTGTTCGTCAACCGGTTCGGTTTAGCTGTGGACTGCTACCATACGCCTGTCGAAGTCGCCACCGGCGGCAGTACCACCACCGAGATCGAGGACGGCGACCAGGAGCCCGTGCCGGACTTTACCGTCACGGTACTGCCTGACCCGGTACGGGTTGGCATCAACCAGAGCACGGAACTGCAGGTCGTGTTGGATTACGGCGGTTTCCGCCTTCCGCTGACCACGGCTAACCTCAACGCTCTGGCTGGTGCTGGTCGCTTCAGCCTGACCAGCAACTCTCCGACCATCCTGGGCGTCACGCCCCCGGCCACCCTGCGCGGGATCCGCACCGGGACGGCCACGGCGACCCTGACTCTTGACGACCAGGTCCTGACCTTCACCGTCTCTGTCGTTCAAGGCGGTGTACCGGGTGGAGCAACCGCTGGTGGAGCAACCGCTGGTGGAGTCACCGCTGGCGGCGTGGACGCCGGTGGAGTCGACGCTGGTGGAGTGGACGCCGGTGGAGTCGACGCTGGCGGCGTAGATGCCGGTGGTGTCGATGCTGGTGGTGTCGACGCCGGTGGTGTGGACGCTGGCGGTGTGGACGGTGGAAACACTGGTGATATCGTCACCAGTCTGACCATCACTCCCGCTTCCGTCTCGATGAACGCTGGGGAAACTTCGGCTCCGATTGCTGTCGTCGGTCAAACCGAGAACGGCACCGTCACCATTCCGCTGAGTTCGGTGAACTTCAGCTCGAGTGACGAGGACGTGGCTACGGTGAATACCGAAGGTCGGGTGGTTATCGACGCTAATGCCAACGACGGCGACACCGCCACCATCACCGTCAGCTACGCCCAGCCGGGCCGGCAGCCGGTGACGGCTCTGATTCCCGTCGTCGTGGATGATCCGGCGCTGATCCAGCTGAACGTTGCCTCGATTGTGGATGCTCTCCCTGTAGGCGGATCGACGACTCGACTGATTGTAGAAGGCCTGTTCTCGGATGGGACTGTCCGAATCCTGGACGCCGACCTTCTCGAGTTCCTCGGACAAAACGGCTCGCTACTCGCTGTAAACGACCTTGGGATCGTCACTTCTAACTCCAACGGACAAACCGGGTTGGCTGACATTGTCGTTGCGCTTACCGAGCAAGGAAGGATCGAGCTTGGCCTTGACGCCAGCGTCAACATCCTGGGAGCGATCAGGCTCGACGTCACCGATCAAACTCCGTCGGGTGAGGCTTCCCCCATCTTGACCGTCGGACCGGACCCGCTGGTGCTCTACCTGCTCGGAGGTCCCGGCCAGAGCGGAGCTCTCACGGGAAGCGTCACGCTACCTAACGGGCGTACCGTCGACGTAACGCCGACGATCACCATCGATGGGCCCAGCGGCGGTCTGCTCACGGTCGTAGGTAACGTGGTGAGCGGGGTACTTGGCACCCTGGTGGGTGGTGAGCAGCTGCTCACCGTCCGCTACAACGGCGACCCCGACGGCGGGGGCCCCCTTGGCACGGTCAACCTGGTCGACCAGGTGCTGGTCCAAGTTCGGCTGTTCCCTTAAAAGTCAGCTCTCCCAGTAAGATGGGCCCGGCTTCGGCCGGGCCCTTTTTTGATCCTCGGAGCCTTCAGACACGCTCCAGCAGCAGATGTCCGCCGGTCCGTCCTCGGGCCTGCCAGCCCTCGGCCACGAACAGGGTGCAGCCGTCCGCGAAATAGAGGAACGGACCGTCCTGGACTTCGCCTCGGGGCAGCGCGCCCGAAAAGGCGTCGACTTTGGCGCGACCCGACGGGAGCAGAAGGTCGCGGGGGCCGCGAGAGAGCCAGCCGGGACCTTCACCGGCTTCCTCGGCCCGGCGCCCCGGACCTCGAAGGCGCCAGCGAACCTCGACCGTCTCGATCTCGGACCCTGGCCGGGCAAAGCCGAAGCGCTGCTGGTGCAGATGATGGAAGTCGACCTGGGGCGGGGAGACCAGGGTGTCGCCCTGCCCCTTGTAGCGTCGAGCCCAAAGAGGCGTGAGGGTAAAACCGGGCGGGGTTTCCTGCGGTCGAATCGCCTCGCACAGGTTGGCTACGGCGGCCTGGTCGGCCCGATCCGGCCGGGGTACGACCGCAGGCCATTCCCGCTCCCAGGGGGCGGTCAGCGCTCCCCAGGCCGAGAGCACCCCGGCCGAAGCAGGGACCAGAAGGGAGCGCATCTCCAGCGCTTCGGCCACGGCGCAGCACAGCACCGGCCCGGCTCCTCCAAAAGGCAGCAGTGTCATCCCCTGAGGGTCGTGGCCGCGCCCGGTGGTCACCTTTCGGACGGCCAGCGCCAGATGGCTGACGGCGATAGCCAGGGTGCCCAGCGCGACCTCATCGACCGTCAGACCCAGTTGGTTGCCAAGCCGGCCCAGGGCCTCCTCACTGAGGTCTCGGCGAAGTTTCATCTCGCCCAGTTGCTCGGGTAGGTAGCCGGCCCAGCAGAGCGCGTCGGTCACGGTGGGCTCCAGGCCGCCCCGGTCGTAACAGGCCGGACCGGGGACGGCGCCTGCCGAGCGTGGTCCCACCCGTAAGAAGCCTCCGTCGTCGCGATAGGCCAGCGACCCGCCTCCGGCTCCGATGGTGTGGATCTCCAAACTTGGGGCCAGTAAGGGGAAGCCCTCGATTTCGCTTTCCCAGGTGTAGGGCAGTTCGCCCTGATGGCAGAGCGCCACGTCGGTCGAGGTTCCGCCCATATCCAGGGTGATGACGCTGTCCAACCGCTGAGAGGTGGCCAGGGTCAGAGCTCCCCGCAGACCGGCAGCGGGACCGGAAAGGGCCAACCGATGAGGCGTCTGCCGCGCTTCCTCGGGCTTGAGCAAGCCGCCGGCAGAGTGCACGATCCAGAGCCGGCTACCCTCCGTGGCCTCTTCCAGACGGCCGAGATACTCGTCGATCCGGGAGGCTAAAGAGGCCGCCAGCAAAGTCGTCATACCGCGCTCGTACTCGCCAGCGGCGGCGGCGATCTGATGGGAGAGGAAGATCGGTAGGAGACCCTCGAGTCCGGCCCCGAGCCTCTGTTCGTGTTCGGGGGTCAGAGTCGAATGAAAAAGGCACACGGCCAGCGCCTGAAGTTCGGGGCGGGAAGAAACGGCCTCCCGCAGGCGCAGAATCTCTTCGTCCTGCAACGGGGTGACGATTTCGCCCGAGGCGCCGGCCCGTTCTCGAACTTCCCAGACATCCGTTCGCTGGAGTGGGGGTTGGCGTCGACCGGGCGCCAGGGCGTACAGGTCGACCCGGTCGCCCCGCCCTAACCACAGACTGTCGCCAAACCCCTCGGTGACCAGATAGCCGACCCGTCCCCCGGTTCCCTCCAGCAAGGTGTTGGTGGCGACCGTGGTGGCATGACAAAACTCTTCCACCGCCCTCTCTCCGGCCAGCTTTCGGATCCCTTCCAGGATCGCCCGGCTAGGGTCATCCGGCGTGGACGGGACTTTCGCTGTAACCAGGCCCCGCTCGGGATGTTCGAGGTCGAGCATTGCGAAGTCCGTGAAGGTGCCACCGGTGTCGCAACCGATCAGCAGTCCGCGAGGGGAAGTGGGCATGAGTCATCCTTTCCAGAACGAAAGAAGCCCAGGGGGAGTGGGTCTCTCCCGCCCGGGCTCGCGCGTCGGCCGAGCTAGGCCCTAGTCGAGAACGAAGGTCGGCACACCGCCGCCGCCTGCGGTGACGTTGCACAGCGCCGTGGCCGACAGGCGGGTCAGCAGGCCTTCGATCTCGCCTTTGAAGACGAACGGATCGAGGTCGACGGTGTATTCGCCCCACTGGATGTTCTCGCCGTCCCAGGAGGGGTAGCCTTCGCGGGCCACTTCGACCCGGTTCTGCACCAGGTAGTATTCGCTGAGGGCGGTCTGGATGGCGTTGTCCCACTCGCGCTCGTCCATCTCCCAGCCGACGAAGATGCCTTTGCCGCCGTACTCGTCGTTCGGCTTCATGACCATCTCGCGCTGGTTTTTGCGGATGTAGTAGAGCAGTTCGATGTCCTTGCCTTCGGGGTCGGTGGTGCGGACGTCTTCGACCTTGCGGGTCCACGGCACGTGGGTGTAGACCGCGAAAAGCTGCTCTTCGGTCATTCCGTCCTGGAAGCGCGGGTCGGTGATCAGGGCGAAGATCGCCTTCTTATGGAAGTACTTGGTGCGATAGCTGTTGATGCAGCAGATGGTGCCGGCTTTGTAGGCTTCGAAGACCGGTTTGGCGATCTCGTAGCGGTCCAGCAGTTCGTTGATCAGGAGGCGACGGTACACCAGCGTGATCTTCTGGTCGCCGGCGAACAGTTCGCCGGCGCTATTGGTGTGCAGCTTACGCGGGTCGGAGACGACCGTCTTGAAGCCCTTCTCGGTGAAGAACTTGCGCAGGATCTCGAACTCGTGGATGGTGGGCAGATCGTCGTAGTCGATGATGCCGAGCACCGGTTCGTCCTTGCCGCCCCATTTGCGATAGGTGTCGATAAGCGAGGCCAGCAGAGCATCGCCGGTGAAAATCGGCTGGTTGGGGTAGTCCTTGGAGAACTCTTTCATGACCTCGGTGGCGCCGAAAGAGTGCGTCATCTGGTCGTTGTAACCGATACCTGCGGGCACCTCGGCGTTGTATTCGACGAAGCGCACCTTGCCGCCCAGCAAGAAGCTGTCCAGGCGGGAGGAGACGGAGATGTCGGGGTAGCCGGGATCGACGGCGGCCAGTCGCTTTTCTGCCTCGGTGAAGCCCAGGAAATCCTGGAAATACTCTTCGGTGGTCAGGCGGGGCGCCAGCACGTTCATGGCTCCGACCACGCCACGCACGGCGGTGGCCAGTAGGTCCAGCTGCTCGCGACCGATGAAGTTAGGGCGCAGGAACGGGCAGAGCAGGCGGTCGCCGAACTTGACGCCGCGAGCGGCCATGTCGGCCTGCAGCGAGGTGGCGAACGCTTTGAGGTCGGTTCTTTCCAGAATCCGGTTGTAGTGAGAGATGGCCTCCTGCCGATGTCCTTCACGAGCGGCGGCGGCCAGGGCCGCGTCCACTCCGTCCTTCTTCAGATCTACGTTACGTAAACTCATCCGTTGCCTTTCTTTTTGCGCGATTTGGTGGGAGCCGTAGGTCGAGGGGCGGCTCCCGAGAGGGGTTGTTTAGGAGGCGAAGCAGGCAGGTGGCCTTTGAGCAGGTCCACCGCGCCGTCCACAGCCTGGCTGAAGTCTTGCTCTCCCAGCACCCACCATTCGAGATACGGGTCGGGGTTGGCGTCGAGATACTCGACCTGGCCTTTATGCCAGCCCAGGTCAAAGGAGCTGACCGACCAGGGAACTCGAGCGATGACCGCGTCGACGGCAGCCACCAGAGCGGTGGACTTCGCCTCGCTGTCGGCATCGGCTGGCAGCAGTTGGCGGGTCAGCGGTTCGAGAGGGCGCACGAAGCGGGTGTCGCCGATAGCGAACACACGATAAAGTTCGTCGCTGGCGGGAGCGCCGACCAGTTCCTGAAGGACGGTCTCTGTCTCGTTGTAGCGACGCCATAGAGCGCCCAGATCCTCGACGGTCACGCCGCTTTGACGGTCGAAATCCAGAGCTTGAAGATGCGGGTAGGCGCCGGCCGCTTTGAAAATCTCTTCCCACGCCAGGGGAAATCGCAGGTTGACGTAGCCTTGCTCCGGGAACTGAGACGGGGTGCTTCGGGCCGGCAGAAGGACGGCCAGGGGGGTCTTGAGCCCGACCGATTTGGCCACCATCCGGACGGTGGCTCGGTTGTGCAGGCGTCCCAGTTTGGGGCAGTTGAAGATGGTTCGGGCCGGGTCCTGGGCCAGCAGGTGCAGCGCTTCTTTCAGGAACGGCATCTGGCCCGAGAACAGGTCGACGATGACGGGGGTGTCCCAACCCCAGTCGTCGGGCTGCTGCTGGTGCAGGGCGTCCACGCAGAGGAAGCGGCAGCTTCCCTTGGCCAGACGGTTCAGCCCCTCCATCACCGCCTGGGGAAAACTCTCCTTATTGCCGTGGAGAATGCCGATATGCGCCATATTAGCCCCGCGCTTCGTCTTGCCGGGGCGAGGTCCTCTCCGGGGGAGGGTTGCCCTGGCGGGATGGCAAGGTATTCCGCGCGGTGAGGCAAATTTCGCGCCATGTCGCTCCCCTCCAACCCCTCTCCCCCTCCCCCCCAGGACTCGGCCGAGTTCCGTCCTTATATTCCGGACGAGGCTACCGACGTGCGCGAATTCACCCCCCTGGTACTGGTGGTGGGGATCCTGCAGGCGGCTTTCTTTGGCCTGGCCGATTCTTACCTGGCCCTGAAGCTGGGGTTCACCATGGGCGCCTCGATCCCGGCGGCGGTGATCTCGATGTCGATCCTGCGCGGGCTGCTGCGGCGCGATTCGGTGTTGGAGAACAATCTGGTGCAGAATATGGCCTCGGTGGGAGAGTCGCTGGCTACCGGGGGGATGTTCACCCTACCCGCCTTGCTGCTGCTGCAGCGCGAAGCGACTCGGACGGGCGGCGAGATGCCGTTTGCTCTGGGCTCGCTGCAAATTTACTTCCTGGCCTGTATGGGCGGCCTGATGGGGATCCTGTTCATGATCCCGATGCGGCGCAACCTGATCGTCAAGGAGCACGGTCGTTTGCGATATCCCGAGGGGACGGCCTGTGCCGAAGTGCTGATCGCCGGCGACAAGGGAGGGCAGTCGGCTCTGGCGGTGGTTTCTGGCATTGTCGTGTCCGCTCTCTACAACGTCATGATGAAGGGGTTGGGCTGGTTCAAAGAGCTGGTCATCTGGCCGGTCTCGTACCTGAAAACCGAGTTGAGCTTTCAGATGGCTCCTTCGCTGCTGGCCGTGGGCTTCATCCTGGGGCTGCCAACCTGCGGCATCATGATTTCGGGAGCCGTGCTCGGGTGGTTCGTCATTATCCCCACCATCAGCTACTTTGGGGCGGGGATGACGACCCCGTTGGCGCCGGAGACGACGCTGCTGATCTCCCAGATGGGGCCAGCCGACATTTGGGATAAGTACCTGCGCTACATCGGGGCGGGCGCCGTGGCCTTCGGGGGACTGGTGGGTTTGCTGGACGCTTTGCCGACTATCAAAGAGTCCATCGGGGTCGCCTTGCGCGAGATGACCAGCCGCGAGAAGCCGGTCAAGACCCGTACTGGCGAGGACCTGCCGATGCCGCTGGTGATGTCGGGCTGGCTGGTCATCTTCATGCTGATCGCGGCCTACGGCTCGCTGAACCAGGCGGGCGTGGTCGGGGCGCTTCTGGCGGTGGTCTTTTCGTTTTTCTTCGTCACCGTGTCGTCCCGTATCGTGGGGATCGTCGGCACCTCGTCGATGCCGCTGTCCGGCATGACCATTGGGGCGCTGCTGGTGACCTGTCTGGTGGTTCAGGGGATCGGCCTGAAAGGGTCGGCCGGGGTCGGAGCGGCGCTGGTCATCGGGGCGATGATCTGCATCGCCATCGCTATGGGTGGCGACATCTCGCAGGACCTGAAGATCGGCTTCCTGGTGGGAGCTTCTCCTAAGTGGGTGCAGATCACCCAGGTGATCTCGGTGCTGGTCTCGTCAGCGGTGGTCTGCGTGGTGATGCACCTGCTGGGACCGCTGGTCATCTCGGGCGAACTCAAGGCGCCTCAGGCCAACCTGATGTACCTGGTCAGCCAGGGGGTGATCGAGGGGAACCTGCCCTGGGTTCCGGTCTGCATCGGGGCGGCCATTGCGGCCTGCGTCGAGATGATGGGGATCGGTTCGTTGCCCTTTGCGGTGGGGCTCTACCTCCCGCTCGAGCTTTCTACCACGCTGGCTTTTGGCGGGCTGATTCACTACTTTTTCCATCGCTTCACCCAGGCCTCGCTGCATAAGTCGATGTACGACTACGGGATTCTGCTCTGTTCGGGCTTGGTGGCGGGCGATGCCATCACCGGGCTGATTTTGGCCGGGATGGCCTCACAAGGTTACGGAGACTACTTCAGCAAGCACTTTGCCGGGGTGGCCATCTTTCAGTCGAATGGGCTGGCCTGTCTGGCGTTCGGGGCTTTGATGCTGTTCTTGATCACGCGACTGAGGCGGTTCGTGAAGCAGCAGCCGCTGCCCATCCCCGAGGAAGCTTCGTAAAGGAAAAGCGCCCCGATGAGCGGGGCGCTTTTTCTTTTTAGGCGTGGGGGCGGGAGACGGTGAGGGGAGGCAGCGGCACACCCAGCGCCTGAGCGACCGCCTTGAGTTCCTCGGCTTCGACCTGCACGACCTCCTGGTCGGCGGTGGCCACGGCGACCAGATACTCGATGATCAGGTCGCGGCTCTCTTCGTCCAGCTTCTTTTTGAGGGGGGAGGCCAGTTCGTAGGCCGAGGGGAGGTCGTCGATCTCCTCGAGCAGGGCGTCGAAGACGGCCTTGGAGAAGCCGGGGAGGATACGGTGACCGGCCTCGATGGCCACGGCCTTCTCTTCTTCTTCGATCACTCCGTCGGAGGAGATCAGCGAGACGGCGAGCGCCGCCGCGACTTTAGTGACATCGGATTTCCATCCAGCCATGGGTTTGTTACCTGCGCTTTCGAAAGTTTGCCGCTCTGCCTTGTCCGCGAGTCGGGCCCTCCCTGCCAGTGTGGGGGTAGCGGCCGTGAATCGAAAGTTAGGCCCGGCGGGCGGATTCACCCATGCGCGGGAACTTGCGCGCATCGGTGAAT
>JAEXNA010000189.1 GCA_023447635.1 Vulcanimicrobiota bacterium
GGCCATGGCCGCCAATTTGCTGGCCATGGCCCGACTTTTGCTGGCCATGGCCGCCCATTTGCTGGCCATGGCCCGACTTTTGCTGGCCATGGCCGCCCATTTGCTGGCCGGGACCCTTCCGGGCTCGTGGCGATAGGCCCGCAGGGTGGGATAGGCTATAATCATGCGATGTCGACGCTGGTTGTAGTGAGCGGGTTACCTCGCTCGGGTACGTCGCTGATGATGTCCGCTTTGGAGGCGGGTGGGTTGCCCCTGGTCTACGATCAGACCCGGGCGCCCGACGTTCACAATCCCAACGGCTATTTCGAGGACCCTCGAGTGCTCGAGTTAGAACGGGACGCCTCGTGGCTCAGCGGGCTCGAGGGGCACGGGGTCAAGATCCTGAGCCACCTGCTGCCGGCGATTCCACCTACAGTTCCCGCGAAAGTGCTCCTGATGCGTCGTCCGCTTCCCCAAATCATGGCTTCTCAGGACGTGATGCTGGGACAACCGTCGGCTCCGCCCGGGATGGGCCAACTGATCGCGAAAGATTTCGCCCGCAAGCTAGCCTGGTTGGAAGAGCAGCCCCATCTCGAGCACCTGGAAGTGTCCTATCCCGAACTGGTCGCTCAGCCTCTCGCCAGCTTCGCCAGAGTGCAGAGCTTTCTCGACCTTCCCCTCGACGTCGAGGCCATGGCCGCCACGGTCAATCCCGCGCTGCATCGCCAGCGTTAGAAGTCTCAGCCGAAGCTCTCGATTCGTCGATGCGCGGAAGATTGCGCTGATCGGGGAATCGGCCAATCTGGCCTCTAGAGGTAGCCCAGCCCTTTGAGTCGGGCTTCCAGTTGGGCTTTGTCCTCCTCGGAAAGCGGGGCCATCTCGCGCTCGAGCAGGTGGGTGACGAACTCTTCCAGGCTGGAATAGCCCAGCGCCAGAGCGTGCTTTTCTGCCCTACGATGGAGTTCTGAGTCGAGTTTTAGCTTCGGTCCGAACATAGGCCAGGCGTTCGTCCCGCCCACTGCCCTCCCTGGTCTCGACCGGCCTTTCCTCGGCAAGAGATTCCCCGTTGAGCGGGAAGCTCTCCCTTGTGATCGCCTACATCGGGCCCGGGCCCGGCCTCGCTCTCCAGGCCCCCCTGCTGGTCATGACGCTGGCGCTTCTGGCGGCTGTCTTAAGCTTGCTCAGCTTCCCCTTCCGCTACCTGCGCCGCCGCTTCCAGCAGGGCAAGCTTCGCCCCAAAGCCCACCGGGTCG
Source organism: Vulcanimicrobiota bacterium (assembly GCA_023447635.1). Classification (GTDB taxonomy): domain Bacteria; phylum Vulcanimicrobiota; class Xenobia; order Xenobiales; family JADMJV01; genus JAEXNA01. The sequence goes on from JAEXNA010000189.1 coordinate 1,233, forward strand.
TCGTGCTGGGCCTGGACGGGCTCGAGCCGACTCGGGTCGAACGGATGCTGGCCGAAGGGCGGCTTCCCAACCTGCAGGCGCTGCAACAAGAGGGCGGCTACCAGAGGCTGGGCACGACGCTGCCACCGCTCTCTCCGGTCGCCTGGTCCTCGTTCTCGACCGGCGTCAACCCCGGCAAACACGGCATCTTCGGCTTTGTCGAACGCGACCGTGCCTACAACTTACGCCTGACCTCGGCTAGCATCGAGAACGGTCGGGGCCGCCTGGGACCGCTACCCTTGCCCTGGAGCGTCGAGCGACCGGTTTACCAGCGCAAGAGCACCAGTTTCTGGAAGCTTCTGGGCCAGGCGGGAGTGCTGACTCATGTGCTGCGCGTCCCTATCACCTGGCCGCCCGAGAAGTTCGACGGCTTCCTGCTCTCGGCTATGGGCGCTCCCGACCTGATGGGAACCCAGGGCACCTACACGCTTTTCTCCACCCTCCCCAGGCCCACACCGCACGGCCAGTTCTCCCGACTCATAAAGGAGAACGACGTCCTCCGCGGAGCTATCACGGGACCCAGAAGCTCTACCGTCCCGTTCACCCTGGAAGGTGACCTTCTCCGGGTTGGACCGCACCAACTCGAAGTCTCCCGCGACGCCTCCACCCCATGGCTCCCCCTGAAGTTCGGACCCGCGCGGGGTCTGGCACAGTTCCTGAAGCTCGACGACGAGTCGCTCTATATGGCGCCGCTGCAGATCGACCCCGCTCGCCCCTCCACCCCCGTCTCCTGGCCTCCGCTCTTTTCCCTGACCCTGTCCCACCTACAGGGCCCCTTCGCCACCTGCGGCCTGGCCGAGGACACCGGAGCCCGCGAGGACGGGGTGCTCTCTGACGACGCCTTCTTGCAGCAGGCCTATCAACTGCACGAAGAGCGGCGGAAGCAGTTCCTCCACCTTCTGGAGCGCACCAGAAAGGGCTGCCTGGTCGCGGTCTTCGACGGCCCCGACCGGATCCAGCACATGTTCAGCGGCGACGGGCAAGAGCCCGTTCTCGAGGAGATGTACGAGCGGATGGACCGCCTGGTGGGCGAGGCCCGCGCCAGGATTCAGGACGACGAGGTCCTGCTCGTGCTCTCCGACCACGGCTTCAAGCCCCTGCACACGCTGGTCGACGTCAACGCCTGGCTGCAGCAGAACAGCTATCTCCAAGCGAGCGCCCACGAGGTCGACTTCGCGCAGAGCCGCGCCTTCGTCTACAACCTCTCCGGGGTGCGCCTGAACCTCCAGGGCCGAGAGAGCCAGGGCACCGTAGCCAAAGAGCAAGCCCCCCACCTCCTCCAAGAGATCCGCGACGCGCTCCTCCAACTCCAGCATGACGGACAGCCCGTGTTCGCGGACGTCTTCCTCTCCACCACCGCCTACCAGGGGCCCTACATCGAGCGAGCCCCCGACCTGGTGCTAGGCTTCGCCCCCGGCTTCGGAATCTTCAAAGACGCCACCCGCGGCAACGTCTCCCCTCAGGTCTTCCACCCTAACGCCTCGTCCTGGTCCGGCGACCACGGCTTCCACCCCGACTCCGTCCCCGGAGTCCTCTTTTGCAACCGCCCTCTTCGAAGCGACGCCCGCATCACAGATCTCGCCGCCACGGTCTTGGACCTGCACGGGCTCCCACGTCCACCCTGGATGGACGGCGTCAGCCTGCTACCAGAAGGGGCGGCCGCCCCCGTCGGGCGAGGGGTCGACTCCGTAGAGCTTCAGTAAGGACGGCGCCAGATCGCGCAGGTGGACCGAAGTCGAAGTCACCTTCCGGTTGCTCAACAGCACTCCGGGCACCAGATCGGGTGAGATCAGGTGATCGCCGCTCCAAGCCTGCAAGTTGTCGGCCAGCACCTGGTCGCTGGAGTCGCCCAGCGCGGTCTCCCAGGACGCGCGATAGCCCCGCGCATAGCCCACCAGCATATCCGGACACTGAGCCCGCAACGAAGGGTCGTCGGGGGGAGCCAGAATCTCCGCCTTCGCCACCACCAGCGCCCCCGTCTTCGGGTCCCGCACCCGCAGCAGTTTCGCCGCCAGACCCTCCAACAGCGCCGCGCGATCCCCCTCGGCAACCACCCCCTGCGCCTCCCGCCCCGCCAGGTTCAGATACAGCCCGTTGAAGCCCACGCCGTAGACCGTGGTGGCCTTCCAGTCGAGCCCGGCCAGAGCTGAACCCTCCCCCTGCTGGTAGCCTTCGGAACGCAGCCAGGCGTTCAGGTTGAAGGAGCGACGGAACGGCGCGAACCCGTGGTCGGACAGCGCGACCACGGTGGTGTCGCCCGGCACCGCCTCCAGCGCCTGGCCCAGGAACGCGTCGGCCAACTTGTAAGAGTCGAGGATCACGCTCTTGTAGCGCTCGGCCCTTTTGGACGAATAGCCCGGATGCTGAGGGTCGATGGTATTCCAGTAAAGGTGGGACAAGATGTCGGTCGAGGAGACATAGAAGAAGAACAGGCCCTGGTCAAAGCGCGCCAGTTCGGCCGAGAACAGGCGCTTCCGCTCGTCCACCACCAGGGCGTTCTGCTTCAGGAAATCGTCGTCGTCGAACAGACCGTCCAGCAAGGCGGCCGTCTCTTCCGGCATCCCCTGGGTGTAAAAACGCCCACACTCCTGGCAGAGCAGTTCCGCGTAGTTCGAGGGATAGCTCACCGGAACGGCGGGGTTCCCAGGGTCGATATTGAGCGGGCTTACGTAGAGCGCGAACGGCTGCAGGCTTTTCAGATAGACGCGCACCATCCCCGGGGCGCTAGGGAACCGCACGGGGATCCAGGGGCTCCACTCGCCTGACTTCAGCAGCGATCTCTCCTCCCCGATCTCGACCAGCGCCGCCTGACCATCGACGGCCACTTCGAACGGCAGCGACTCGGCGACCTCTGCCACAGAAGGTCCCACCAGGGACGCCTTGACCACCCCGTCCCGAACCTCTACCTGAACCCGTCGGCCTCCGGAAGGGGAGGGGAAGGCAGCCGCAGGTGGAGCGTCCGTGTAGAAACTGTAGGTGCCGTAGGTGCCCTCCAGGTCGGGCGTGCCCATGTCGGTGAGGTAGGTTCCGGAGTGTTCCAGGGCGGGAAAATTGGCGGGCAGTTTGACCAGTCTGGCGGGGACTCCAGCCTCTTCCAGGTAGCGCCAGAACGGAGCGCCCTCGCGCATCATCCGCGAGACGCCGTCCTCGACCGCGTTCAGCGAGGGGATGGCGCGCAGCGTCTTCGGATCGCGATGGACGAAGTCGAACACGCCGTGCCCGCGCGGGTCGCGCCCCGTAATAAAGGTCGACCAGGCGACCGGGCTCTGCGGAGGGTCGGTCGTGGCTAACTCCAGGAAGCTCCCCTCGCTGGCCAGACGGGCAAAGTTGGGCATCTCGCCCTGCGCCATGAACTGGCGCAGCAGCGTCGGATCCATCCCGTCAAACCCCAGCACCAGCGTACGCGGCGCCTTGCCCGGACCGCGACAGCCCAGGCCGAGCAGCAGAACGACCGACAAGGCCAGCAGGGCAAAGCGTTTCACCTGAGCAGGTTCCGCCCGCGACCCCTAGGGTCCTTGACCGGGCCGGGCGAACGAACACCCGAGTATGGGAGACACGGTTTGAGCTACTTGCGCAGCGCCTCGGTCAACGCCCCCGTCGACGCCGAAGGCGAGGGCTATCCGTTCGACGTACCCGCGATTCGCGGTCTGGGCCGGCTAGAGTTGGACCCCCGCGTGACCTTTCTGGTGGGAGAGAACGGTAGCGGGAAGTCGACCCTGCTCTCGGCGCTGGCGCTGGCTGCGGGCTATCCTCCGCAGGGCGGGTCGCGCAATCTCAACGACTGGGACGACGAGCCCGAAGCGAGGGTGCTGGCCCGGGCGCTGCGTCTGGTGCGCTCGCCCGAACGCGAGCCCGACGGCTTTTACCTGCGCGCCGAAAGCTACTTCAACGTGGCCCGCGAACTCGAAGAGATCAACGGCCGCTTCATCATGCAGAGGGCCTACGGCGGAGTGCCGGGCGAGATGTCGCACGGCGAAGCGTTCCTGAACCTGGCCTCGCACCGCTTCCGCGACGGCGGGCTGTTCTTCCTCGACGAGCCCGAAGCGCCGCTCTCTCCGCAGCGCCAACTGGCCTTGCTTAGCCTGATCGACGAACTGGTGTTGTGCGGGTCGCAGCTGATCATCTCGACCCACTCTCCGATCCTGATGGCCTACCCTCGTTCGACCCTGTACTACCTGAGCGACGACGGCGTCGAAAAGCGGGACTACCGCGACACCGACCATTTTCAACTGACGCGCGATTTCTGCAACCATCCCGAGCGCTACTTGCGCCACCTGACGGAAGAGCCGTGATCGCCCTCGCGGTGGGCCTGTTCCTGGCTGTCGCCTGGTGGGCCCTGATGCGGGTCCCTCGCTTCGGCGCGCCCTTTCGGGCGGCGCTGGGACGCATGACGGGACACATGCTCGAAGTGCTGATGTACGGCGCCCACCCCGGTGTGCTGCTGCGCGCCCTCGGAGCGCTGGGGCGGGCCTGTTTTCGACTGTCCCTGGCGCTGCTCGTGCCCTCGCTGCTTTTCACTCCGTTTTTGATCTTGGGCGTCTCTCTGGTTCTGGCCACCACGGCATATCGGCCCTTTTCGGTGGGTGATCCGGTGCTGGTGCGGTTGGTGGGAGGGGGAGAGGATTGGAGCCTTCGGCCGGATCCCGGGTTCCGGGTCGAGGTCGAGCGGTTCCGCCGCCCCGGCACGGGAGAGTTGTACTGGCGCCTCGCGCCGCTGAAGGCCGGGGAGCTGCACCTGGCCTTTGAGGGGAAGGGCAGGGTGGAGGGGAAGAGCATCTTCGTAGGGGACGGCGGTCTGCTTAACCAGGCTCGTTACCCTCTGGGTTGGAGATGGCTGCTCTCGCCCTGGGAGGCGCCTCTGTCGGGCGGGCTAGAGACTATCGCGGTCGAGTACCCTTCGCGGGTTTCAAGTTTGGGGGGCCGGACTTTCGCCTGGTGGATACCGATTTTATTGGCGTTTTTCATGGGCTCCTGGCTGCTCGCCTTTGTCGCTCCAGGAAACGAGGTCAGGCGACGATAAATCGGCTGGCTATGAAAATCGTCTCTTACAAGCTGTACGAAACGGTCGTCCACTGCCGTCGCCCGTTCAAGATCGCCACCGGGATTCAGGACGCATGCCGATCCTTGATCCTGGAGTTGACGGGTTCGAACGGAGCCAGAGCTTACGGCGAGGCGGTGCCGATCCCGCTGCTCACCGACGAGACGATCGAGGGCTGCAAGCAGACCCTGGTCGAACTGCTGCTGCCGCTGCTGCACCATCGCGACGCCTGGGCTCTGCGCGACATCCACAGCGACATGCTGAAGCTGACCCGAGCCAAGACCGCCCGCTGCGCCATCGACCTGGCTCTGCACAATCTGCAGGCGCAGGCGATGGGAGTGTCGCTGGCTCGCCGTTTGGGCACCTCGGGGTCGCGGGTCGAGACCGACTACAGCATCGGCATCGAGACGCTCGAGGATACGCTGGGGCTGGTGCACGAGATTCTGGGTCGAGGCTACCGTCGCATCAAGGTCAAGGTCGGAAGCTCGGTCGAGGGCGATATCGAGACGGTGCGCCGGATCAGCGAGGTGCTGCCCGAAGGTGTGATGCTGCGGCTCGACGCCAACTGCGGCTGGGACCGTCTGGGCGCGGTCAAGGCGCTGCAGACGATGGAAGAGCACGGCTGCCCGGTGGAACTCGTGGAGCAGCCCACGGCCCGCGAGGATTTCGAGGGGCTGCGCTTCGTGCGCGAGCGCGTCGGTTTCCCGATCGCCGCCGACGAGTCGGTGCAGACGATCCACGACGCGCGCCAACTGCTGCAAGACGGCTGCGTGGATATCCTGAACATCAAGCTGATGAAGTCGGGCGGCCTCTTGCCCGCTATGGAGATCGCTTCGATGGCTCGCGCTTTCGGCTGTCGCCTGATGGTGGGAGGGATGGTCGGGGAGAGCTTCCTGGGCGTGCAGGCCGCCGCCGCGCTGGCCGCGCTGTACGGATTCGAGTACGCTGACCTGGACGCGGACATCTTACTGCGCGACACGCCGTTCGACGGCCACGAGCCCGGCGGGGCGCCGCTGGCTAGCGAGGGTCCCTATCGCCACTGGCAACCCACGCCCGAGCCCGAAGTCCCCGCCCTGACCTCCGCCGCCGTGCTGGTAGAGGAGTGGACCGCTTAGGGTCCTGTGGATCCGGGGAGGGAGGGGGACCAGGGCCGGGGGAGCGAAATCTCTTCGGTATGGGTTCGCGCTCACGCCCGCAAGATACCTCGACTGACGCCTGGGAGTTCCAACTCGCCTGCTATCGCTCCATGACCGGAGCGACGCGGGCGGCACAACTGGTCTCGCTGGCGTCTTTGACCGTGGGATTTGCCAGGAGCAGAGAGCCTGGGGACGGAGGAGTTGCGATATTGTCTGCACGCACGTTCGAGGGGCTTCTGTCGGATGTCTTCTCCGCCCTCGAGGACTGCCAGGTCCCCGCTATGGTGGTCGGCTCGTTCGCTAGCACCTATCACGGGATCCCCCGCAGCACCCAGGACCTCGACGTTGTTGTCGAACTCGACGCCTCTCAGCTAGAGAAGCTTCTCCTTCGCTGGACGGAGAAGCGGTACTACGTTGGAGAAGAAGCAGCCAGAGAGGCCGTCCGCCAGCGGACCCAGTTCAACCTGATCGATCCCCTCAGCGGGTGGAAAGTCGATTTCATCCTGCGCAAAGAGCGAGAGTTCAGCCGCGCTGAGTTCGCCCGCCGCCAACCCGCCGAGCTTCAGGGCCAGGAGATCCAACTGGCCACAGCAGAGGACACGATCATCGCCAAGCTGATGTGGGCGAAGGACTCCCATTCCGAGCGACAGCTTCGAGACGTCGCCGGTATTCTCGACGTCAGCGCAGAGTCGCTCGACCATGCCTACTTGCAAGACTGGGTGAAGACGCTGGGGCTCGAGAGCCTGCTGGACAGGGCCCGCGGACCCTGGTAGGGCCGCCTCTAGAACCCTGCAGGGACCACTAAAACTCTAGCTCGACCCGGACCAGACCGGCGCGCTCCTGGCGCAGCACCAGTTCGCAGCGCGACCCCTTGGCCGCGCGAACCACCCAGACCAGCTTGACCCGGTCGTCGGTAGCGTCGCCGATGCGCCAGAGCGGGGAAGCCGGCTTGTACGCCACGCCCTCGAGATGGCCACACTCCTGGCGCAGCTTGCCGCTGACCAGGCTCATCCCTTCGGCTAGCTCCAGTTCGGCCACTACGGGGCGGCAGACTTTGCGCTCCAGCGCCTTGCGCGTCACGTAAGTGGGCAGATAGCCGCGGTTCTGGGCCACCACCTGCACCCGGTAGGTGTCATCGCCCAGCGGTTCTACCTGACTGCTGTGAACGGTGAGCAGCGGCGTGGTCAGCCCCTGCCACAGAACCCACTCGGTCAGCGGTTCCAGTTCGGACTCGAGGTACTTCAGCGGAGGGTTGCGGAAGGTCTGGATCATGTCCCAACCTCCGATCTCGACCCGACCGAAGTCGGGATGGTCGTAGGGCTGCCAGTCGGCATAGCCCTTGCCATCGAGGTCCTCGTCCGACCACTTCAGCAGTGCGACCTCTTCCTCCATCGGATGCTTGTCGAACCAGTCGATGAAGCGCGGCTTGGTGCCCGGCTTGCCGTCGAACCCGTTCATGATGCCCGCCTTGCGGTGAGCCGACCAGATCTCGCAGGTCCAGGCGAACAGACCCAGATGCTCATAAGCCCAGTCGTCGAACGTGCCCGTGATCACCTCTTTGGCGTGGTAGCGGAAGTCGTGATAGACCGAGAACGCCGGATAGCCGTTGGCCGCCGTCAGCTTCTCGCCGATGCGCTGGAACATCTCCAGGTCCTGGGTGGGGAACCTCTCGTCGGCCGAGTGGCTGTAGGGGCGCAGAATCACCCCCGAGAACGTGTGGAACACCACCGCGTGGCAGATGTTGGGGTGGCTGGTGATGAAGCGCACGCACGCCTGCACCTCGGGCTCCGAGGCGGGGAACGGGCCCGCGCCCTGCTGCTCGTCTTCGGGGCGCCAGGAGGCGGGATAGTTACGGTTCAGGTCCAGGCGCTGCTTGCCCGGAGCGATGTCGATGGTCACGCCGTCGTAAGGCGCCAGCAGTCGACCCTCGGGGAGCAGACGGTAGAACGTCCCCTCCCGGTCCTCGGGTTCGCGACGCACCAGCAGGCGCGGCTCTTCAGGGTAGACTTTCCACGGACCGTTCGGGTCTTCGATGCGCATCTGGACCACCCGACCGTCGCCGTCGATGTCCTCCACCCGCAGCCCCTCCAACGGCTCCTCGTCGTAAGGATAAGGCCGCACCGAACTGCGCAGGTAGATCGGGCGGTCGGCCAGCGTCAGCTCCGCCCCGTCAGGGTTCACTCGAGGGACGATGTAGAACGCCCGAGTCTCTAACAGATGGGCGATATCGGGCTCGTTTTGCCCCGTCAGCAGGCGGTTCAGCAGATGCAGACAGGCCGACGAAGCGGAAAGCTCGCTCGAGTGGATGTTGCCGTCGATCCAGAGCGCCGGACGCTCGCGGTCATCCCCTTTGGCGACCACCGCGCACCAGATGTCTCGCCCTTCATAACTCTTTCCGATCGACTCCAGTCGCATCAGGTCGGGATGGTCGGTAGCCAACTCTTGAAGAGCCTCGGTCAGTTCGGCGTAGCGCAGGTAGCGATCAAAGGTCACGGGCATAGCTGGAAGCTTTGCGTCGAGCCGAGTGAGCCCCTTCCAGCCCAGGAGTTCCGGGGCCTATACGGAAGCACCGAACATGCTCCAAACTGGACAGATTCTCGAGGGAAAGTACCGTATAGAGAACAAGATCGACGAGGGCGGGATGGGCCAGGTGTATCGGGTCCGCCACCTTACTCTCGACCGTTTCTTCGCGCTCAAGGTGCTGCGCCCGCTGTCCACCGTGCCGGCCGAGCAGAAGGCTTACGTCGAGCAGTTCGAACTTGAAGCGCGCATCCTGGCCACCCTCGACCATCCCGGCCTGGCGAAGGTCGTCGACCTGTTCCACGACGAAACGACGTCGTTTCTGGTCATGGAACTGGTCCAGGGGATGACCCTCACCCGGATGCTCGAAGACGCCGTCAGCCCGCTCAGCCAGGAGGCCGTCAAGAAGCTAGCCGAGCAGGCGCTCGACGTGCTGGAGTATCTGCACAGTTCGGACCCGCCGGTGATCGTGCGCGACATCAAGCCGGACAACCTGATGGTGACCTCGGACGGGCGCCTGAAGCTGATCGATTTTGGTCTGGCCAAGACGTTCGTCGAAGGGCAGGATACCCAGACCATCGTGCGCGGCATGGGCACCGACTGCTACGCCCCGATGGAGCAGTATGGCGAAGGCAGCACCGACGGGCGGACCGACCTTTTCGCCCTGGGCGCCTCGCTGTACTTCGCCCTGACCGGGGAAGCGCCGCCGCCGGTCTGGCGACGCGCTTCGCTACAGCAAGCGCTGCCTCACCCGGCCGAGAAAAACCCCACCGTGACGGAAGACTTTTGGACGGGTCTCAAGGCGCTCATGGAGATCGACATGCGAGGGCGTCCGGCCAACGTCAGCGCGGCTCGCCAGGGTTTGGCGCTGGCGCCGGCCTCTCCAACCACCTCGAACCTGCGCACGACCACCCCCCTGGTGGTCGCTCACGGAGTGGACTACCGCCTGGCCAGCGCCGAAGAGTTCTATCCGTTTCACCCGGGCGACTGGATCCTCAAGGTGATGCAGGCGGCCAGCGTGGCGCAGGCGCGCGAAGTGCGGGTGGTGCAGACGCGCAGCGTCTGCAAGGTGGCTTTGAGTATCCCCGCCCACGGACTGCCCGAGGCGGGGGCGATCCTCGACGCTCTGACCGGCCAGCGCGACCCGGGGCTTCCCTGGCTCGACGAACTGGCCTACGGCCTGCGCATGGTGGGCGAGTTCCGCGACTTCTCCCTGATGCTCGACAACTGGCGTCGGGCCTGGAAGGTGGAGGGGAGGGGAGGCAAACTGGAGGCGTTCCCGGTCAAATCCGAGGGGAAAGCGGGGCTCTTCCTGGAGGTGGCCTACGTCGGCAAAGGCGTCGACCGGGCTCGACAGGCCGCCGACGAGATGGTGGGCCTGGTGCGCCGCACCCGACTCTGCCCGTTCCCGCTCTACATCGACGACCGTCGGGCCAACTGGGAACGGTCGACCGAGCGTCCTCTGTTCAAAGGCCAGGTGCGCGAGGTGTATCTGGCTTCGGTCAGTCTGCCGCCGGACGGTCAGATTCAGCACCAGCGCGCCCTGGAGCGACCGGAGATTTTGGGCGACGACGAAGCGCTGGCGCGTTTTGCTCCCCCGGACGGCCGACCCTCGGACGCCCACCTGGACCTTCGCGTCTACCTGGAGCCGACGCTCTCCAAAGCTTCGACTCTGGCCGGTTTCACCTACCTGCGTCAGCCTATGCGGCTGCTCTGGTATCGGCACGGAGTTCTCTGCGGAGAGCAGACGGTGGAGGGGTGGCACAGCCTGGAGATCACGGCCCACTGCGAAGGCAGCCATCTTCCGGCGAACGCTTCCGGCTTGAGCATCACACCGGGCGAGGTTCGCTTCCCCATGCACCTGCGCGCGATGACCCGCCTGCCCGAGATACTGCCCGTGATCAAATCCGAACTCGAGGCCTACGAGCCTCCCAAGCCCGCGCCGTCGAGTTCGGTAGGGAAGGCCGCCGCCGGCATCGTGGCCGGTCCGCTGCTGGTGCTGCTGTTCGGAGCCGCCGCCGGCCCGATCGTGATGAAGTCGGCGCTGGCTATGGGCGCCTTGCAGAAGGCCGCCGCGCTGGGCGGAGTGGCAGGCTACCTGTATTACGACCGCGAGGAAGAGATGCTGCGCAACGCCTGCGTGAAAGCCCTCAACGCCTTCCAACCCGCCCAGACCTGAAAAGAACTCTTGACCCCGAGGCTAGGCGAAGCGATATGCTGAAAGTTTGCGAGCTATCCCCAATGCTGGACGTGGATTCCCGGGTCATCGGAACAACTCTCCGCTGCATCGAGAACGAAACGTGGCCCGCTGAAGAGGGAGAGGAAGTTCCGTGCACGCTGATAGCGGGTCATGGTGTTCTGATCGAGCTGAAGGCTGCTCTAGCCCCACACCCTCCCTTTCTCCCCCCTGATGTCATTGAGCTGTGCTCAGAAGCCGTCGTTCCCAGTTCTTACCAGGAGCACGTCCAGGAGGGGCTCTATCTTCGCCCCGTATCGAGCGCCTTCGACACTAGAGCGGGAATGATGATAGACAGAAGAGCGCTCAGCGAGAGCTTGAACATTCTTGCAAGCGAAAAGGAGCAGAGGAGACTTTGGCTATCAAATAATCCAGACGAGATGTCCTTGTTCGATGAAGAGGTTTGCGGAGTCTTCGACGACTCGCGCCTGGACCGCGCCATAGACTCCGGCTGGTTGTCCAAGTATTGCTCTGAACGCTTCTGTGACGAGGTCCAAAGGTTGCGGACAGCGCTCTCTAAAGTTCCATCGCAGCAGCCGCCTGAAATCATCATTGACCACCCGAGCATGACCGTGGCTCGTGAAAGTGCTCGCCAACTGCTGGGATTGCTCCCGACCGAGAGTGCGTTATAGGCTGCGCAACGGCTGCGTCAAGGCGCTTGCACTACTTTGACTTGGAAAAATTGCTAAACATGGGTCTTTGTCTGCCTCCCTTAGACGATGGCGAGGAACTACTAGGACTGTTGCACGATGCAGCACATCCACCGGGTGTTTGGATAACAAGCTTAGGCTTATGCCATCAAGCAGGTGAACAGGCCTCAAAGATGCTTTACAGAGAAATAGAAACAATAAGACCTCCATCCGACAAGAATACACGAGAGTTAGACATTGTTTCTAATGGCTGCATCCAGCGCTTGATTCTGTCAGACCCTCTTTCACTATATGCCTTTCTAAGGCTAGTCTTGATAGATCTTGCCAGAAAGGACTAGGTCGTAAGGTTGGGCTTGGCCCAAGGCTTAGGCTCGGTTCACTCGACGTAAGCCCAATACTGGATCTGGACGGGCTTCCAGTCTTCGTTCGTAACGGATCTTTCCGGGCCTCTGATAGAGCCCAGCCTGCGGGCCGGGCTCTGTGTTCCATCACCCTTGCCCCGGGAAGGGCGAAGGAAACCCCCCGGCTCGCACCTGGTGGCCTTGAGCCGTCGAGGTCGAGGGCTGGACTACAAGGCCAGGGCTGGGCGGCGGGCTCGCGCGTGATCCCGTGTCCTATCCAGGGCCAATCCGGGAAGTCTCCACAGCAAACCCGCCACAGCATCAAAGAAGCCTCCGGCCGCAAGGTTGGAGGCTTCTTTTAGTTCATCCAGGTGGCTGAGAGCTCATCTTACTCTTCAGTTAGGCTTGTAGCGGGCCAGCAGCTGTTCGGCTTCGCGGATCTGCTGCTGGGCGTCGGGGCCGGGGGCTTTGCCTTCGGTCTGGAAGCGTTTCTTCAGGCCTTCCAGGCGCTTGACCTCGGTCTCGTAGGCGCCCTTTTCGAAGCGAGCGCCCATCTTGTCGAACGGTTCGACGGTGCGGCGCAGCGCTACGATGAAGCGGCCCAGCGACTCTTCGGCGGGGATGCTGGTGGCGTCGCCCAACTCCAGTCCCATGTCCTCGATCTGGTGAGCGCCAGCGTGCTCTTTTTCCCCAGCAGCTTTCAGGGCGTACTTCATACCCGCGAAGATGGCTAGCGGAAGGCCTAAAAAGCAGCCGGCGGTGGCGATCTGGGATGCGTCGCGAGCGTGGATCGGTTGGGGACTGGGCACTGGCGGACTCCTCTCGTTGAGCCTGCAGACTTCCCACACCTGGCTCGACAAACCTGCCCCACGCCAGGGTTAACAAAGCTGGTCGAAGTTTGTAACACCCAGTAGGAAGATCGGGCCTTCGCACCACTCTCCGGCCATCGTCGCGAAGTATACTATGCCATCGCACTTTTGTTGCACGTGGTAGAGCTGTGCTATGATAGTTGGCGGGAAAAATTGCTTTGGCCAGATTCCGTTTCAAGATAGTCGACAGTCAAGGACGGCGCCGAAGCGGGGTTCTCCGGGCCGATAGTCTGGAAGTCGCCAGGAGCGCCCTCCACTCGAAGCTGTGCCAGATCGAAGAGCTGACCCCTCTCCCTGACGAAGGGCAAGCGGTCGAAGTGAACCGACTCGAGCGCTCCTTCCATCGCCTCGACCTGGCACGGCGGGCGCTGATGGTCCTTTTCGGCGGGATCTTCTTGCTTTCGCTCTACGCCTGGTTCGGACAGCCGAAGGCTCCCACCGCGTCAGCGGCTCCCACCCTTCCTGACCAGACGTCGACCTTTCGGGCCCAGGGCGGTCTGAGGCTGGGACCCTCCCAGGGCGAGCCGTCCGAGTGGACGGTGCGTTTGCAGTTCCCCGAACTGCCTTACGAGGTGGGAGGGGTGCTCGACGATGCCGCAGGGGGTCAGTTCGAGTTCCCCATCGATTTGCCGGGCGAGCGCCCGCGGAAGGTCGATGTCGAGGTCGAGCACGAAGGCCGACGATGGCGGATTGCAGGCGGTAGGGCCGTGCCGGCTCAGGGTGATCTGGAACTTGGCCAGTTCGAAGTCGTGCCTCCGGAAGCGGAAGAGGAGCCGCCCAGCGTGGCTGCGGCCGCACCCTCGCCAGGAGCGGAGCCTCGCCGGAAGGGCCGACCTCTGCAAAAAAAGGATATTCTTCGAGTACTGAAGGCAAAACAGCAGCGGGGGCAACGTTGAAAAAAGCGCGCGGATTTACCCTGATCGAGCTGATCCTGGCCGCCAGCATCATGGCCGTGGTGGCCAGCTTCGGCCTTTACTCCCTGACTCGCAGTCGGGATACCGGGCAAAGCGCCGGTCTGGCCAACGAGGTCGCGGAAGAGTTAAAGGCCGCTCGCCAACCGGCGATCGCCAAGCAGAAACCGGTAGCGATCGCGTTCCCTGGAGGAGCGGCCTGTCAGTCTATCTTCCAACTCGAAGGGCTGACGACTCCCAGGGTCACGCGGCACATGGAGTATTCCGAAACTTACCCAAAGGCCTGTATGTTCTGGGGAAGCTGGGGTGGCGCTCAGCCCGAGAACGTCACCCAGGCCGGTCGGGACTCGCTCTACAAGCTGTCCGAATGGGGAGCTCGCCCTACCGGGGACCCGGTGCTCTACTTTACGCCGTCGGGCACCGTCCAAAGCGATGGCCTGGCGCTCTGGGACGGCGGCGAGTACCGCCTGCTGGTCAGCAACGGAGTGGTGGGCGAGCCCGGCGGCGCTCCCACCGCGCTGAACAAGCCCTGGACGGTCTCGATCAGCAAAAGCGGAGCGATTTCTGCCGTCCCTGGCTCTCTCGGACTCAACGTTCCTGACGACCCGGCTTTGACCTTGACCCCTCAGCCCCAGGTCATACCCTCTCCGGGGGCCCCCGGCGAAGGGCTGGCTTTCGCCGAGCTGACGACAGAGCCCACGCCGTCGATACGCCCCAGTTCGGGCGCCTACACGGTGGTGCCGGAAGAGGGCTACATCACCCTGGTCGCCCGGGTCACCGAGTCTTCTGGAGAGGCGCCTTCGATCAAATGGAAAGCCGAACTCGATGACGACGAAGGTCGAGGAGGACGCTTTTCCAACGCTCGCCCCGTGCCCATGGACTGGGACTTCACGACTCGCAGCTGGGTCAGTCGTATGGCCTGGACGCCGCCTTCGAACGCCGAGGTTGGGAAGGTCTATAAACTGACCTGCGAGGTTACCCAGGGCGAAAAGAGCATCACCCAGGATTTGGGGGCCGGCACTTCGGTCGAGGTCGCGGCGGACCAGCGCATCGTGGCGGTGAATACGGACGGCGACTGGGAAAACTACTACGTAGCCTGGATGAACTCGTTCGGAACCAACGTGATCAACCTGACCATGCCGGACGAGGTGTGGGAACATCTGACGCCCGTCTGGGCCCCGAACGGGACCAAGGTCGCCTTTTACTCGGGCGACTTCGTGCCGGGCAGCGACCCCAACGGGATCGAAGACTTCGAGGCAACGCTCTACATCGTCAACGAAGATGGGCGCTACCTGCGCAAACTGTTCACCTGCGTCGGCGATCTCACGGACTACTACTTCGGGCCGTCCTTCTCACCCGAAGGCGGCTACGTGGCGTTCAGCGCTTACGACGCCAGCACCAATAACGCCTCACGAGTCAAGGTTCAGCGGATCTTTCGCATCGACCAGGAGAACCCGTTCCAACTCACCTACGGATCGGCCAATGAAGACCACACCGACGTCTCCTGGCACCCGAAGGAGAACATCATCCTTTACACCTCTACGGTGTGGGACGGTGCCAACGGAGACGTCGCGGAGTCCGGGATCCGAGGGGTCAAATTCCGACCCGAACTCGAGCCGCCGGGCGGGCCAGCCGATTTCGAGACCTGGGAGATCGTCAAGGCCCAGCCCAACAAGATGATCGGTGAAGCGCACTGGTCGTTCGATGGTAAGGCGGTCGTCTTTACCGACGGTGATCTGCTCAAGGTGATCGCCATGAACCCGGAGACCGGGAAGCCGATCCATCCCGGGGCGGGCGGTGTGGACATCACGCCGGTCAAAGCCGGAGGGCAGAAGATCAGGGCCTCTAGCCCCCGTTTTGCCCCCGACGGCGACCTGATTGCGGTGGTCGACTTCGCCACGGACGACCTCTGGGTGACCAAGCGCAGTAATCCGAGCAGCGCTTTCAAAGTGACCTCTATCGGCGACATCTACGGCTACAACTGGAGCCCGGGCGGCGACTTCTTTGTCTACTCGACCTTCAACGACGAGCGCTTGCACAAGGTGGCTGCCGACGGCAGCGGCGCCTCGAAAGATATCACTCCCCCCGGCTTCAACTCCTGGACCACCCCCGCCTGGTGGAGTCCGTGAGGGCTCGAGGCTACAGTCTGATCGAGACGATCATCGCCTCGTTCGTGCTGGTGGCGACGTTCTTCGTCGTCTCTCGGGTTTTTCATACCGGCCTGCGCTATGCCGGGATGATGGAGAGTCGGGTCGAAGCGGTCCAGGTGGCTGAACAGCGCATGGCCGAACTTCGCCGCTGGGCCAAGCAGAGCAACAGTTGGGACAACCCCCCTGGCGAAGAAAGAAACCCTCGCTACCCTGGCTATCTGATCAGGGTAGAGTTAGACAGAGTCGTGCTCTATGCTCCATCCACGGAACTCGAGCGGGCCTGGCCGGAAAGCAATCGGCGAGCGATGAACAGGGTCGCTCGACGCGCCACCGTGACGGTGACCTGGGGAGAGCGCGGACGCTATGTGGCGACCGCCCTGATCACCCGGGGCAACCCGCGCTGGCGCGACAGCGTGGCCGAGAACCGGCGGCGAGACGAAATCGTGATCAACGGGACCATTCCCCCCACGGTCGGGCCGGGCGACGAAGTTCGCTTGAGCGCCGTGGGTTACGACGAGAACAACAACGAGATTCCCGGGCTTTTCTTTCACTGGTCGGTCGAACCGGTCTACGGGGGCGGTAACCCGGCTATCGGGCGCATCGAGTTGGTCCGGCGCGACGGGACCGAGGTCGTGTTCACTAACCAGATGCGCCGACGCGACCTGCTGAATCAGCCGTGGACGCCGAACAGCGGTCTCTGCCGCATCACCTGTTACGCGCTCTACAACGGGGTACAGCGAACCTGTGAAACCGAAGAGATCAAGCTCAGCATGGCGGGAGGGGGGCCGTGAGAACGCAGCAAGCGAGCCCTTTCCGGCGGGGCTTCTCCTTGCCGGAGACGATGCTGGCCATGCTGCTGGTGTTTACCATTCTGGGGATGGTGGCCCTGCTCATGCGGGAATACAGCGAGGTCGCCCGGTTTGTCGATGCGAAGTCGCGAACTTTTGACGGCGTTCAGTTCGCCCTGGCCGAGATGAGTCACGAGGTCGCTTCGGCCGTACGCATGAACGCTCCGCGCCAGGGCGACCCCGAAGGCACCACTTCGGCGACGCTCGAGTTCCGGCGCATCGACCCCGCTATCGAGCGTTACAGCCTGAAGCCTGATGACGCCGGCGACGAGGGAGAGCCGGTCATCTGGAATTTCCGCAAGGACGACGAGATGATGAGAGTTCTCTATCAGAGGAACCTGGACGGCACGGTGACCAGGACCGTCACGCGGTCGGGCAACGTGTCGACTCAGAAGATGTGTGATTCCGTGACCGGAATGATGGTGCTGAAAAGGGCTCAGGACTACCTCGAGATTCAACTGTCGTTCGAGGAAGAGAAGCGGGTCCGAACCTTTGTCAGCCAGACCAGGGTATGGCCTCACCAACGATGAGGAGCCAGCGGGTGGAAAAACGCGCCTTTCTGTTGGTCTCGGTTCTCTTGATTTCGGTGCTACTGTTGACTTTGGGGATGACCTTTATGAGTCGCCGCGCGCTGCAGTATCGCCGCGCTGGCCTGTGGGAAGCCGCCTCGCAGGCCCGCTCGTTCGCTGAATCAGGACTGGAAGACGCCCTGGCGAAGTTCCGCCGCGACCTGGAGTTTCCGCCTCTCTCCAAAGACCAGACCGCCTTTACCTACTCCGACGACATCCTCGATGACAGCGGGACTCGATTGGGCGGATTCAAGGTGACATTAGACGGGAGCAAGAGGTTCGCACCTTACACCATCTGGATCATCACCTCGCAGGGCGACACCGGCGAAGACCCGCTCGACCCGCTGGCGCTGCGCACACTGCGTATCGAACTCGACGTTTCCAAGCATGTCCGGGGCGACACGGCTTTCTATGTGCCCAGCCACGCGGCCACCAACCCCTTCTATTACGAAGTTCTCGACTTCCGAGACCTGGGCGGCCTGTAGAGCGGGACGGAACCGAGGTTCAGGACCCGAGATCGGCGACGAAAGAGTACATCGGGAGAAACACTCCCATCACGATGAACCCGACCACCACCGCCAGGATCCCCATCAGGGCTGGTTCGAGCAGCGCCGTCATGACGTGGATGTCGTGGTCGATCTGCTCTTCATAGTGGCCGGCCATCACGCCGAACATCTTGGGCAGGCGGGCCGACTCTTCTCCAACAGCGGTCAACTGCACGCAGATTCGCGGATAGATATCGGGCCGCAGCGCCATGTGCTCGCTCAGCGGCATTCCGTCTTCCAGCGACCGCACCAGGCGGTCGGCGTCGTCCATCATCAGAGGGCTGCCGGTGGTGTCGGCGGCCAGTCGAAAGCCGGTGATGATGTTGCTGCCCGAGTTCAGCATGGCCGTGGCGGCAAAGGCAAAGCGAGCGACCGCCGTCGACTGAAGCAGCGGGCCGATCACCGGGACCATCAGGCAAAAGCTATAGAAGCGAAGCTGGTTGGTTTTGGACTCTAGCAGGGAGCGAGACGCCATCACAGCTAGCAGGCCAGAGAAGGAGCCCAGCGCCCAGGCGGCCGGAGAGGTCATGAGATGAGTGACCTTGGCCAACACCAGGGTCGGAAACGGTAGCGGGATCTTCATCTCTTCGAACATCTGGATAAATCCGGGGACGACGGTCAGAAAAAGAGCGAGCGTTAGTACCCCGGTGATCACCAGGGCGAACAGCGGATAGGTCATGGCCGAAACGACCTTGCGCCGAACCCGATCGTCGCGTTCGAGCCAGGTCGAAAGCTGGGCTAACTGCTCGATCACCTGACCGTTGTTTTCTCCTAACCGCACGAGAGCCAGGGCGACCGGGGAAAAGACCCTGGGGAAGTCGCTCATCGCTCCGGACAGGTTGTAACCGGCGTCGAGCTTGGACTGCAGTTGGGCTGCGATCAGCGGCATGGTGTCGTCGGGGGAGTAGTTGACGGTCACCTGTAAGGCGTCGATCAGCGTAATACCGGCTTTGAGCATCGTCGAAAGTTCCCGATAGAAAGCGATGATGACGCTTCGCGGAACTCGGGCTCTTTTCTGCCAGTAGGGCGATCGGTCGTCCATGACCCCTGCTACTTTGCCAGAGAGTGCGAACTTCTTGCTCCCAGGAAGGGTCGATCTCGAATCGAAGAGGCGCAGCATGTCCCGAGCCATCCGTATTCTTGTTCTCGAAGACGACGATGATATGCGTGAGTTGCTTCAAGAGGTGCTCGGAGAGCGCGGTTATGAAGTGGTGGCCGCCGGTGGCGGCGAAGAGGCGCTGCTGCGGGCTCGAACGGAATCTTTCGACCTGATCATCGCCGATATTCGGATGGAAGGGATCACCGGCCTCGACGCTATCGAACAGGCCAAGGAGCATCAGCCGGACCTGGGCTCTATCGTGATTTCGGGCTACGCCAGTGAAGAAGAGACCCTGCGGGCGGTTCGTTTGAACGTCGGCGGCTATCTGAAGAAGCCGTTCAACATGCAGCAGCTGTTGGGTCAGATCAACGATTTCGCCGCCCGCAAGACCGCCGAGAGGAAACGCTTCGAAGAGCACAAGACGCTGCGAGAGGCGCTGCTCTGGAGCCTGGAAGGGATGGGCAGCCTGGGTGAGCAGCTTCATCGTGGCAAGATCCGGCGTAGCGCCGACCTGGCCAGCGGCCTGGCCGCCCGCCTGCAGCAGAGCGGAGAGGCTTCGGGCCAGATCCGTGCGGCCGCGATCTTGAACCAGTTGGGCCACCTGACCGACCTCCGTATGCCCGCCGAGATCGTCGACCAGCTGCTGCCTCTGCCCGTTCTGCGTCAGGCGTTGCTCAACGCCGACCAACCGGCGCGCGAGGTGTCCGCCCTGTCGGCCTTCCTGGTGCGAAATCTCGAAGCCGAGGAGCCGTGGCCTTCGGCGGAGTCTTTGCCTGCCGACCTCGAAGAACGGGTCCGTGAGGCGTACCGGGACTGGCTGGCCCACGGCGACCAGCCGGCCGACGCCGAGTCGCCGGTCGAGCAGCGCGCGGTCGGCCTGCTGGGGTTGGCGCGGGCCCTGGAGCAGGCTCGCAGCTTCGAGGAGGCCAGGAACGCCTACCGAGAGGCGCTGGTGACGAGTCGGGGCAGCGATGCCGTCGTTGCCTGGCTTGGCTTAGCGCGTGTCGCCCTGGCGCTGCGCGACCGGGCCGCCTTGCAAGACGCCATCACGCAATCGCTACAGGTTGCCGAAGGCGAGGGACCGGTGGCGCTGGCGCTGGCTCAGCTGCAGGGGGCCGAGCTTCTGGACCGGGGTGGCCACAACGCTACCGACAAGCTGCTGGCTCGCGCCATGGCGTCGCTGCAGGCGGTGAAGCTCGAGGTCCCCTACGCTCGCGCCGCCCTGCGTCTTGCCCGACGAGGCGTTTCTTTGCCTCCTGGCGCCCTGGACACGGCGCTGGCCATCCTGGGCGAGCCGCAGCACCTGTCCGATGTTTTTGAAAGTCTGGGCGCCGTGCTGCCCGACCTGCTGGAACTGGCGGCTGCCGGTTTGGGCGGGGAGAAGGCGCAACGCCTGGCCTCCCGGCTGGCTCGCGACTATCCGCACGACGTAGCTCAGCTGCTAAGTCGGGAACGTTTGCAGAGTTCCGGCAAAGGCTTCTTGCTAACCGTCCTGGAGGGCGGTGACGGAACCGTCCCCAGCGATCTGCTGCAGCTGCTGGCGGCCGACTCTGACCCCGCTATCAAGGCCCGGGCTCTGCGTCTGGGCGCCGGAGCGGCCGCTCCCCCCGTCTTGCGCGTGTATTCGCTGGGCGGCCAGGAAGTGTTCGTGGGCGACCATCAGATCGAAGAGAACGACTGGAAGTCGCTGAAGGTCAAATATCTGTTCTTCTACCTGGCTTCCCAGCGCGGACGTCCGGCCCACGTCGACGCCCTGATGGAAGAGTTTTGGCCGGGTCCGCTGGAAAACGCCCGCAAAAATCTGAATTCGGCGGTCAGCTCGATCCGCAAGAGCCTGCGCGGAACCGAGACCGACGACGGCTGGGATCCCGTTCCCCGCCATAAAGACTCGCTGAGCCTGGATAGCCGTCTGGTCCTGTGGCACGACTACGAAGAGCTGCAGAAGGCGTACGCCGGCGGAGGGGCGGCGCTGAAGGCCGGGCAGCCCGAGCAAGCGGTGTCCCACTTTCGACGGGTCGCCCGACTGTATCGAGGGCCCTTCCTGGAGGGCTGCTACCTGGAGTGGGCTTTGACCTTGCGGTCGTCCACCGAACGGATGGTGGGAGAGGCGCTCGAGCAGTTGGTCGAGCACTGTCTGGAGACGCAGAGTTTCAAGGAGGCGTTGGAGTACAGCATCCGCCTCCTTCAGCTACACCCCGACAAGCAAGAAGCCCATCACGCCAAGATGCGCGCTCATCACGGCTTGGGCCAGCCCGAATTGGCTATCAAGCAGTACGAGATCTGCGCCCGTGTGCTGGCTACGGAGTACGGAGTCGAACCCAACACCGACCTGCTCCGAACCTATCACCAGGCCCGCTACGGTTTGGGTGACGCCGGCTCGCAGCTGATCGGTTAGACGGTGGCACGTTCCGCAGAGTCGGACCGTTCGTCCGGCGGTCGACTTTCGGGCCTGCTCACCGGCTTAGGGCTGCTGGGGCTGCTCCCGCTGATGCTCTGGCCCAGCGATCCGCTGGCCTCGCTGTGTTTGGGGATCGGGGCGCTGCTCTGCGAGCGTCGGGCGCTGCAGCTCGATGGTGAGTTTCGTTTTACACCGGCCACGCCGTTTTATCTGGCTGCCGGTATGTTGCCCTCGGTCGGAGCGGCGGCTCCTGGACTTCTGGTCCTGTTCGAAACGGTCACTCGGCGAAAGTCGGCCTGGTTGGCGGGGCTGGAGGGCCAGGCGCCGATAGCAGCCGCACTGGTGGTCAGCGGTCTGCTGCAGAAGGCCGCGCCCGGTAGCCCCTGGTTGCCCCTGATTTTTGGCCCGGCTCTGTTCTGTCTGGTCACTCTGGGGGTGGAACATGCGACACGCTCGCGCCTGTCGGCCAAAGAGCGGCTCCACTGGCTGCGGGCCCGACGTCAGATTCGCCCCCTGCAGCTGACGTTGGCCCTGTCTGCGGTCGCGGTAGCAGCGCTGGCCTACCAGAAGGCTCCACTTTGCCTGCTGCTGGTGCCGCTGCTGTTCGAAACCGGGACGGCGGCCGAAAACGTGGTGGTGAAAGCTCGCGAAGCCAGTGCCGACCAGATGATGAACGCCCTGGCGGATGCCCGAGGTCAGAAGCGCGAGGCGCAGCAGAAGCTGGCCGAGGCGCGCACCGAGAAGCAGCTGATGGAAGGTTTCTCGGCTCATCTGGCCCGTCAGCCGGGACTGTTGGCGACCTCTCAAGCGCTGGTGGCGACGGTCCATCAACTGGTCCGAGCCGACGACGTGGCCGTCTTTCTCTCGTCGAATCCGCAAGCGATGGAGGCGCCGGAGCCTTTCTACTACAGGGTCCACGAAGAGCATCAGGACCGCCTGCAGGGACGGGCCTTCACCTCGTTACGGGACGACCTGGTCGACCGCTGCTGGGAGTTGGGCAAGCCGCAGAGCGGACAGGACGGCCAGCCGGTGGCTGATCGTCTGTTCAAGAACAATCAGGTCGCGGCGGCCCTGCCGCTGGCGCGTCTGGGGGTGCTCTACATCGGTCGCCGCGACCAGGAGTCGTTCGGAAAAAACGATCAGCAGCGCCTGAGCTGGCTGGCGGAAAAGGCCCGTCTAGCCTTCGAGTCGGCCTTTCGCGACCACGAGCGCGAGCGACATCAGGCGGCGGCCCAGCGCAAGGTACAGGAGCTTCAGCAGCGAGTCCAGCTGCTGGGGACGCTGATCCGGTCCGCCGAAGAGATGGCGGCCACTCTCGAGATCGAAGAGCTGGCCGACCGTCTCTCAGGACTGCTGCGGGAGACGATCCCTCACCAGGAGGGGCTGATGGTGTTCTCCTGGGATGCCGGTCAAGGGGTCAAACGGGCCTGGGGAGGGTCTGGTCGCCCTTCGGACCTGACCCTGTTGGCGGCGGTCGAAAAGTCGGGTCAGCCGCTTCTGGTTCGAGACCTGAACCATTCGCCGTTTCCCCCGCCTGCGGCGGGGATGACCAGCGTGATCGCCTCGCCGCTGCTGGCGCACGACAAGATCTGCGGGGTGGTGGTGCTGGGCGCTCCGGTCGCTTCGGCCTTCGAGCAGGAGCAGCTCGATCAGCTGCGGCTGATCGCTTACCAGGCGGGGATGGCGTTTTCCAACGCCCGTCTCTTCAAGCAGGTGGTGGTGGCGCGGCAGCAGCTCGAAGAGTCGCAGGAGAGCCTGATCCAGTCCTCCAAAATGAGCGCTATCGGTAAGCTGGCCGCAGGCGTCGCGCACGAACTGAACACGCCGCTCGGGGTGATGCACCTGGCGCTCGAGCAAGCGTTAGAGTTCCTGGAGTCCCGCCCGGCCACGGCTCAACGTATGGTCGACAAGGCCCTCAAGGCGATCGAGCGCTCGCGTTCCATCACCGAGCGACTGCTGGCCTACTCGCGAAAACCCAGCGGCGAGCATCAGCCCGTCAGACTCGACGCCGTGGTCGAAGAGACGGTCTCCTTTCTCTCTTTCGAGCTGAAGAAGGCCCAGTCCAAAACCCGGCTCGAACTGGCTCCGATAGCCGTGATGGGTAGTCCGCAAGAGCTGCAGCAGGTCCTCGTCAATCTGGTTCTCAACGGGCTGTACGCGATGGAAGACCGACCTCTGGAGCAGCGGGTGGTCGGCTTGAAAGTTCGCACCGAGGGCGACCACGCGGTGGTCGAGGTCAGCGACCAGGGCTGCGGGATGACCCCGCAGCAGCGGGAGCAGGCTTTCGAACCGTTCTACACCACCAAGCCGGTGGGGAAGGGGACCGGCCTGGGGCTCTGGGTGTCGCTGCAGATCGTCGAGCAGCATAAGGGTGAGCTCGAGGTCGACTCCGAGCCCGGCGTTGGCTCGACCTTCCGACTTCGGCTTCCCCTGTCGAACTCCACGGGCGTCGCCTGATCTCCTGGAGGAAGAGAGTTTTGTGATCCAGGTCACATTGTGAGCTATGCCCTAACCTCGGTCGAGGCCACTCTCTTAAGGTTAGGATACCAACGGAGGGCTTACGGAATGGCGGTCACTGGCACAGAAAGTAAAGAGCTAAGAACCCTGATTTCGAACGAGGCGGTGGGGGCGAACGCCCGCACGCCGAGCGGCGGGTTTCTGCTCGTGGAAGAATCCGACTTCAACAACCTACCCTGCGGCGCCCTGGTGTGCCTGCAGACGATCAGCTTCAGCAAACTCCAGGGGGGAGACTACATCCTTATCGCAGGCGAAGGGGGCAACAAGGCTCGTCGCTTCGTGAAGATCGACTCGACCGGGAACAGCACCAAACTGGTGGTGGCCGACAACGCGGGGCGACGGCAAGCGATCCCGTTCTCTCGCCTGATGGGCTTGATTAGCGGCGTCAAGATGGACGGTAAGCCGTACAACCCTAACGCTCAGGGCTTCTTGCAGAGGGCGGCGTTCAAGATCAAGCTCAGCCTGGCCAGGCCCAGCGAGTCTTGACCCGGCTTCGATTCCGTCCGACACTCGTTTCAGCGGCTTCCTGTCTTCAGGGGCCGCTGAGCCGTTTCTGGGCCCTTTTCGCCAGGGCCTCGTAAAGCTCGTCGAGCAGGTCGGTCCAGGCTCGTTCTTCGACCTTCGGTTCGGGCGTGCCCAGACGGCGCACGGTGGGGAACCGCTTTCCGGCCGGCACTTGCCAGCCGGGGTCGACCGGACCCGAGCCGTTCCAGAACTGATCGACGTCGTCGGTGAGTGGGGTCGCTACCGCTTCTCCGGCCGGTATCGTCGCGTCGCCGCCAACATCGGGGGCGTCGCGATTCCAGCGTTCGGCCAGCGCCGCCTGGACGGCTTCGGCCGAGCGGCCTCGCACCAGAAAGAGCAGCCAGGGGTCGCGGTCCAACCGTTCGGCAAACAGGTAAGCGGCAGCGGCCAGATGTTTGCAGAGCGAGGCTTTGTCGGCGCAGGTGCAAGAGAACTCTAGCTCTTCGCTCTGCTGAGGTAAGAGGCGGCGCCCGGTGGGGATGAAAAAGTCTTCGATATGAGGGGGCAGCCGCCCGGTGGTCAACAGCGCCGCAGCCGACAGGTCCATAAAGGCTAACCGCTCGAAGCTCTCTTCCCAGTCCAGGTCGGTGAAGGGGGCGAATTCGATGCGGCATCTGTACTCGGCCTGCCCCTGCACTCGAGCTTCGACCCCTCCCGTTCCCACCAGGAGCGAGAGGACATGTCCCTGGTCCAGGTAATCGCGGCCGCGACGCAGGCGGGAAGACAGTCCCAGGCGCTCCAGACTGCGCAGGAAGCGGCCTGACCACCAGGTGTTACCGGCTTTGCTCACTTCGTACCTCCGGGAAGAACCAGCCGCGCCAGTTCGTTATCGTCAAGACCGGTCAGCCAGCTATCGCCGTCTTCGATCAGACCGCTAACCAGCGACTGCTTCTCGGTCAGAATGCGGTCGATCTGCTCTTCGAGCGTGGCCTGCGTCGACAGCTTGAAGACCTGAACGTGACGCTCCTGACCGATGCGGAAGGCGCGGTCGGTGGCCTGATTTTCGACCGCCGGGTTCCACCAGCGATCGTAGTGCACGACCGTCGAAGCCCGGGTCAGATTTAGCCCTACTCCGCCGGACTTTAAGGAGATCAGGAACAGACGCGGGCCCCGGCCGCTCTGGAAACGCTGCACCATCTGATCGCGCAGATGACGAGGCGTCGAACCGTCGAAAGCCAGCACCTCTTCGTCCAGACGACGGGTCAGGATCTCTTGCAGCCCCCTGATCATGCGAGAGTACTGGGAAAAAATCAGGATCCCCTCATCGGCCGGCAACTCTTCGAAGATCTCGAACATGCGATGCAGCTTACCCGCCCGCGACTCGTCCCAGGTGGGCTTCTCTTCCAGCAGCGCGGGGTGGTTGCAGATCTGCTTCAGGCGGGTCAGCAGGCGCAGGATGGCGCCTCGGCGCTGCATCCCCTCCAACCCTCGGACCGAGGCCAAAGCCGACTCGACCTCGGATTGATAGGCCTTCGCCTGCTCCGGGGTCAGCGAGCAGCTGACCAGGCTCTCGATCTTGGCGGGCAGCTCGGGGGCGACCTGGGGGTCGGTCTTGACCCGCCGCAGGATAAACGGCCCGACCAGCCGTCGCAGCTGCTCCTTGGCTTCACTGTCGCCGCGCCGTTCGATCGGGCGAGCAAAACGGGTCAGGAAGCCGCGATGCGACTCGAGCAGTTCGGGCTGGAGGAAACGGAAGAGGCTCCAGAGGTCTTCCAGCCGGTTCTCTACCGGGGTTCCGGTGAGCAGCACTCGACCTTTGGTCTTCAGCTCTCGGGCGACTTTGGCGCTCTGGGTCTGAGAGTTTTTGATCTGCTGCGCCTCGTCGAGTACGACCATGTCCCATTCCTGGTTCAGGAAGCTTTTGCGGTCGCGCGTCAGCAGCGGGTAAGAGGTCAGCACCAGGTCGTAGTCCAGCAGGGCCTGCGCAAACGCCTCGGGATCGCGGAACCGTTGGCCGTGATGCAGCAAGACGCGCAGACCGGGGGTAAACGACGCCGCCTCGGCCACCCAGTTCCCCAGGACCGAGGTCGGGCAGACCAGCAGGCCGCGCGTCAGCTGGCCGTGCTCTTTGAGCCAGAGCAGGGCGGCCAGGGTCTGCACGGTTTTCCCGAGACCCATATCGTCGGCCAGGCAGGCGCCCAGGCCGAGCCGTTTCATAAACAGCAGCCAGGAGTAGCCGCGTCGCTGGTAGGCGCGCAGCGTCCCCTGGAAACTCTCCGGTTCGGTGCGCTCTTCGAACCGCTGCTGCTGCAGCGGAGAGAGCTCTCCCCCTAGCTCCAGCCGCAGCGGCGTCGAGCCGCCGGCCAGCGCCATCGCTTCGAGCAGGGTGCCCCGGCGAGGCTGTTTCTGCATGAAGCGCAGCGCCTTCATGGTGGCGCGCGGGTCGACCCAGAACCAGCGCCCCTTCGAGAAGATCAGCGGTCCCGGGTTGTCGGCCCAGGCCTGCAGCGCTTCGAGATCGAGCAGCGCCTCGTCCACCGCCAGGCTCCAGCTGAAGTCCAAAAGCTGACCGATATCGAGCCCCTGCTGCTCCTGCGCTTCCAGGTGCAGCGTCACTTGTGGCGTCCTGGGCTGTTCGAGCCCGGGCGGCGCCAGCAGCGGATAGCCGTAGGCCTGCAGCGACTCGGCCTGGGTCTTCAGGAACGCGGCCATCCCCTCGTCATCAAAGCGCAGTGGGGCAGGCGGAGAGGAGGCCAGCGAGGCTCCCAGGTCGGGAAAGACCCGGAGCGCACGGCCAAACTCTCGCAGCAGATGAAAGCGCGGAGAGGTTCCGGGCCTCAGGAAGTGGGAGGGGATCACGCTGGGGTCCTGCCACCCCTGCAGCGCGTCGCGCGCCTCGCCGCTGGGGACCGCCTGCAGTTGAGGACGGAGCTGCCAGTAGGGGTGCTCGGCGTCGGGCGGGGAGATGGCAAAGGCCAGTCGGCTGCTGCGTTCGGGCAGGGTCAGATTGGCCTGGCGAGGGTCGAAGAACCCGAGCGGAGACGAGACCTGACGGGTTCCCTCGGCGAACTGTTCCAGCAGCGACTGGTAGCCCTCGGGCAGCTTGCGCAGCCAGGCCGTTTTCAGCGGAACCGGCTCCTCCCAGAGCAGGGCCCACCCCACTGCGTCAGCCAGGGTGGCGAGAACCTCTTCCCACAGCCGGCTCGGCGCCTCGGAGGGCAGGGCGGCTCGAAAGGACGGCGGCATGGTTTCTCGGAAGCCGCGCAGTCCGTCTCCAGCTTCGACCGAATCGACCAGCAGACGAAGTCGAATCTGGTCGCGTCGCACCTCGGGATACCACGCTTCGGCCGCGTAGAGCGAGAGAATCCACTGCAGCAAGCCGCGCAACCACTCGGCGTCGGGCCCCAGCGGATAGGGGGGCGCTTCGTCGAGCAGGGTGGTTAGAAGCTCGCTGGCGCCCAGCGCGTAGGCGGTGACTTCCTGGCGTCCGGCGGGCAGGTCCAGCAGCGTCCGCTTGGTCAAGAACGGCAGGCTCCAGCGCTCGGTGGGGCTGTCGAGATCGCCAGAAAGCAAGCTGCGCAGGTAAAGCACGAACCGGCTTCCATCCCAGCTGACCTGTATGCGATAGGCTTCTCGACGCTCCACCAGCTTTGGCATACCGCGCGTCCAAATCAAAAGCCTCTTGGCGGGGGAACAAAAGCTGACCGGTCGGTTCAGGGGCTATTCTAACGAATATATACGGCGATATATGGCGTCAACTCAAGGGATCGGCTTGATGACGCGGAAACGGCCCGCATGTCATTGCCCAGAAACGTGGTCAACGCCGCCCTTTGCGCGTTGCTGTTCGCCTCTCCCGCCTTCGCCCAGTCCGCCCCTTCGGAAGGCGACGCCGCTGCTCAGCCCGCGGTAGCTCAACCTGCCTCCTCCAGCGAGGAAAGCGCTCCCCCAGCAGAGCCTGACACTGCGGAAGAGGCTCCGGCCTCGACGGAGCCCTCTGGGGAGCCCGCCGGGAAGGCCAAGGGGCGCCAGCAGAACTCGAGCTCGAAGGGCGATTTCCTGGACCCCGCAGCCGGTTCGCTGAGCCTGGGCGGGGAAGAGGGCTTCGGGATCGGAACGGCCATCGGCGACCCGACGGCGCTTTATGGCCCGGACCGCACCGAACCGGTGCTCAACGGTACGGTCCGTTCGTCCACCATCAACGTCTCTAGCTTTTACTCGGTCAAGCCGGCGGATAACCAGCGAGTGCTGTTCGAACTCAACTTCGATCCGGCGTTTGTTGGAGCCGACATCTCTTATTCGATCCAACCCAAAGGCTGGGACGGCCTGTTCACAGTCAACGGATGGATGAGCAGCGCTCGCTTCGCCCCGTTCGAGGAGTCGTTCGACAAAGTCTTCCTGCCGAATTACGAGAACCCGTACCTGCAGCAGGGCGGTCTGGGGGTCGAGTACATGACCCACATCACCAAGAACTTTGACCTCGCTGCAGCGATCAACTATCAGAACTACGCTTTCAGCGACTCGCTGTTCGGGGGCGACCGGTTCCCGGTGGACGTGACCAATCAGTTGCTGACCCTGAACCGGCGTAACCCCGGCGAGGTCTACTCGCTGAACCTGCACGGCATCTATTCCACCATGGACGACCGCCGTCTTCCTACCGAGGGCTACAAAGTGCGTTTCGCCGCCGAGCAGGGCGTAGCGATGGGCAATAACTCGTCGTCCTACACCCGTCTGGCTACCAACTTGACCGGGATGTTCGTGACCAACAACAACGAGGACTACAAGAACAACCTGCTGCTGAACCTGCAGGCCGGTACCATCCTGGGCACGGCGCCCAACGTGCGTAGCTTCCATATGGGCGGCGCCTTCTCGGTCCGCGGTTACAACCCGGGCGAGATGGCCAGCGGCACCTCGTTCCTACAGGCAACGGCCGAGTACCGCCATCACCTGACCGATTTCACCGTCTTCGACACCGACATCGAACTTCGCGGCGCGGCCTTCGTGGACTACGGCTCGGTGCTGGGCACCATGCGCAACGTGCGCGGCATCCCTGAATACCTGTACGAGAAGCCGACCAACGGCACCGGCTACGGCGTGGGGCTGCACTTCGCCACCGACTACGGCCTGTTCCGCATCGAGACGGCCTGGAACAACCGGGGAGAGAACAACATCTTCCTGGCGGTGGGCGAGCGCTTTTGAGCTCGGACGACCGGCTCGATTTCCCCGCGACCTCGCTCAATCGAGAACCGATCGCCTCGGCGCTGGCCCGCTTCTGGGATCCCGCCGAGGCGATTTCTTTTCTCGAGGTGGCCTCGGGCAGCGGGCAGCACGCGGCGTTTTTTGCCCGGCGTTTTCCCCACTGGACCTTCCAGCCCAGCGATCTGGAGCCGGCTCATCGGGCCAGCATCGAGGCCTACCGTCGGGAGGCTTCAGAGAACCTTCGGCCCGCTTTGACTCTCGATGTCGAGCAAACCCCGTGGCCTCTGGACGAGGCGTTCGACGGCCTGCTGGCGATCAACTTGATTCATATCTCTCCCTGGGCCTGCACCGAGGCGTTGATGAGAGAAGCCGCCCGACTTCTCCGGCCGGGGGGAGGGCTGTACCTGTACGGAGCGTTCCGCCGAGAGGGCGTGCCGACGGCGCCGAGCAACGAGGCGTTCGACCAGAGCTTGCGCGCCCAGAACGGGCGCTGGGGCGTCCGTTCGTTGGAAAGGGTGGGCCAGGAGGCGGAACTCAACGGGCTCCTTCTCGGCCAGGTCGTGGAGATGCCGGCCAACAACCTTTCGGTGCTGTTTCGCCGTCCCGGGTAAGCTGGCAGGATCAGCCGCTGCGAGTCTATCCGTGACTTAGTCGACGCCGCGGATGGCGGTTTGTCGTCCGGAAGCGTCGCGCGGGGGGTCTCCGCCGGCCTCTTTGATGCGCTTGCGCCAGCGGTCCAGGACCCGAACCAGGCGGGCCAGTTCGATCGGCTTGGTGAGAAAATCGTCCATGCCCGCCGCTTCACATTCTGCCTGCTGCTCGGGCTGGGCATGGGCGGTCAGCGCTACGATGACCGGACCGGGAGCAAAGCGTTGGCGTATGGTCCGGGTCGCTTCGAGGCCGTCCATTTTGGGCATCTGGCAGTCCATCAGGATCAGGTCGTAGGTCTTTTCGGCAACAGCGGCCACGGCTTTGGCTCCGTCCTCGACTCCATCGGCAGCGTAGCCCAACTTTTGCAACTGCAGCATAAGAACCCGCAGATTCACAGGATTGTCGTCAGCCACCAGCAGTCGTAAGGAGGCTTCGATCTCGGGCATCAACTGGGGTTCGGTGGCGGATTCGTACTTCTCGGCGTCGACCACCCGCAGGGGAAGATCCAGATGGAAGACGGTTCCCACTCCTAGCTGTGAAGTGACGCTGATCGAGCCGCCCATCAGGGTGATGATCTCTTTGCAGATGACCAGCCCCAGCCCGGTGCCCTGAATCGTTTCGACCCCCTCGACCGCCGTCACCTGGCTGAACGGACGGAACAGTTTCCCGATATCCTCCCGCGCGATGCCGACGCCGGTGTCCTGGATCTCGGCGAGCAGTCGGCCTTCGAGGTGACGGGTCCGCACGGTCACCGAGCCCTGACGGGTAAACTTGACCGCATTGGAAAGCAGGTTGACCAGCACCTGGCGAAGCCGGATCAGGTCGCCGTCAACGTAGCGAGGCAGGCTGTCATCCCATTCCAGGTGCAGGCTCAGGTCTTTTCCACGAGCCTGTCCACGTACCACTTCGAGCGCCCCGTTGAACGGCTGCAGCAGTTTGAACGGCTTTTTCTTCAGTTCCAGTTTGCCCGCTTCGATTTTCGAGACGTCGAGCACGTCCGAGATCAGGTCGAGCAGGGTTCGCCCACAGGTTCCGATGGTGGTCAGATAGTCTTTCTGCTGCTCGTTGAGGTCGGTGTCCCAGAGCAGGTCGTTCATACCGAGGATGCCGTTGAGCGGGGTGCGCAGTTCGTGGCTGAGGTTCGAGAAGAAGCGGGTCTTGGCGCGGTCGAGATCCTGCAGATCTTTGGCTCGCTCTCGCTCGTGGTGAAGGGCCCGCTCGTCGGCCCGACGGGCCTTGGCTTGAAACGAGGTGAAGCCGTACAGAAGCAGGCTCAAGAGCAGGCCCAGGCCTCCGATCAGGGGCACCCTGGCTCGACCGGACTCCTGCTCGAATTCGGGCAGGGTCACGAACTCGAAGGTCCAGGGAAAGCCGGCCACCGAGATAGTCTCGCGCTTGGTGCCACCGCTGCGGTCGCTGGGGAAGTCGGTGGTGGCCATCAAAACGTCACGGGGGTCGGTGGTGTTTCCCGCGTAGATCCGAAAGGCGACCTGCGAACGTGCGGTGGGGCCGCGAATGCCTCGCAGCAGGTCGTCAGCCCGGAAGCTTGCGGCGATGAAACCCCGCAGCGCTTTCCGTCGTTCCGCCACGCTAGGGGGAGGAGGCGAGACGCTGTAGATGGGGGCGTAGAGAACGAAGGCGGGGGCGGCGTTGTCGTCCTCTTCTTCGGTCTTGAGGATCAGGCGGCCGGACATCGCCGGAGCAGCTTCATCGCGCGCCTTTTCCAGGGCAGCTCGACGAACGGGTTCGGTGAAGGGATCGAACCCCTGGTTCCGTTTCCGGCTTTCGTTGTCCGGCTCGAGATAGGTCGCCACGTAGTAAGGGTCGCGCGGAGTGTCGGGGAAGATATGAAATCCCGGCGAACGTCGACGCTGCTCGGCTTCAAAGGCGGCCCGTTCCGAGGCCGGGACTTTGGCGATGTAGGCCAGGGCCAGAATTCCCGGGTAGTCGTGCCGGACATCGATGGCGGTCAGAAACTTGCGAAACTGGTCTTGAGAAACGCGCTGGTTCGACGCTTCAAAAAAGCCGACGGCCGAGCGAACCAGGGACACGTAGGTCCCGAGTTGCCCGGTGGCGTCGGCTCGAATTCGCTCGGTGACGACCTGCAGGCGGCCACGTTCCAGAGCGGTCGCCTGCTGGTAGGCGACTCCTGTGATAACCAGGCTGACCGCCATGCCGATCCCCAGCACCATGCCCGGCACGTGACGGGCAAGCGGATGGGTCGGTCGAGGCTGGGCTACCGTGTTATGCCCCTCACTGGAGTACACTGCCAGGACATTCTAGGAGTAGGGCTTCGAACCCCCTTGTCGAGGGATTAAGCGTTGTGCTTATCGCGCCACTGCAGAAGCTTCTCTGCAGTGCTGAAGTCGAACGGGATGCCCATTCCGAGAATCACGTGGGTAATGCCGACCTCGACGTATTCGTCGAGCTTTTCCAGCAGGTTGGGCTGGGTGACCAGGATGGTCTTTTCGATCTCGTTATGGT
The DNA here is from genome assembly GCA_023447635.1 of Vulcanimicrobiota bacterium. Classification (GTDB taxonomy): domain Bacteria; phylum Vulcanimicrobiota; class Xenobia; order Xenobiales; family JADMJV01; genus JAEXNA01. Next base: position 33,895 of record JAEXNA010000189.1, read on the forward strand.
CGCGTCCGATCTTGTCGCAGTGTCCCTTGAGGATTTCGATCTTGCGCTTCATCTCTTCAGGCTCGGCGAAGTAGTTCCACATGGTGGCGTGCTCGGCTACCAGGCGCAGGGTGATCTTTTCTCCACCGCCGCCGATGATGATCGGCACAGGATTGCGCAGCGGCTGCGGGCTGAGCTTGGAAAGGCGGTCTTTGAGAACCGGGATACTGGTCTCTAGGTCTTTGAGCCGACTGACGGCGGTTCCGAACTCGTAGCCGTATTCGACGTAGTCGCGTTCGAACCAGCCCGAACCCAGGCCCAGGATCATTCGCCCGTTCGAAACGTGGTCAGTAGTGCGGTAGATGTCGGCCAGGAGCTGAGGATTGCGGTACGAGTTGCACGTCACCATCATCCCGATTTCGATCTTTTTGGTCAGGGCGGCGAAGGCCGTGAGCAAAGTCCAGCCTTCGAAATGGTCGCCTCGCAGGGGCGGGTCGCCGGCTTCAGGCGGCAGTTGGTCGCCCATCGGGGCGCCTTCAGAGCCGTACAGCGGGTAAAAGTGGTCCCAGGTCCAGAGGGTGTCGAAGCCAAGCTGATCAGCTTTCTGAGCAGCGTCGGCCAGGCTTTGGTAGGTGCAGTGCTGGGGGTGAAGTTGGATACCGACTCGGATAGACATAACGGGAGCCTTCCCACTTCGTGGCGAAGGCCCTTCGTTCGGCATTACGGAACTTTAAGCTTTGAAGCGAGTTGTCAGGCGGCCGGCTTGGCGGGAGCCGGTTCTGCTTTCAGCAGGGCTCGCTCGCTGAGCAGTTTATCGGTCACGCCGATCAGCATGCCGGTCGCCAAACCGACGCCCGCGCCCACCGCACCGCCGACGATTCCGCCGAAGATCGGCCCGTAGCGGTTGGTCAGGAACTGCTTTTCGGTGGGAGCAAAACGCACGTCGCCGTCCCGGTGGTAGACCGGAACGTCCCGATTGACCGGCTGATTGGCGTTGCGGTTGACGTCGTCCGGCGAGGCCCAGGTGCTGCCGAACCAGTTGCGCTCGTAGTGCCCGCTGGGGATGTGGCCGATGGTCTCGGTTCGGGTCACGGGGACGTCCCAGTAGCGAGTATGCGACTGCTGCGAGGCAAGTTCGACCTGGCCGGCCTGGGTGCCGATGACCGCTCCCAGCACGGTACCGACGACGGCTCCACCGACGGCAGCGGCGCCGGCTCGCGTGGTTAGCGCCTTTTCGGCCTCCGGGCTCAGTTTGGGAGGGGTCGCGGGAAGCTTCTCGTCCTGCAGGGAGCGGGTCAGCGCGGCCAGGCCCAGTCCCACGCCCAGACCAACCAGACCGCCGCCGATCGCGCCCACGACGCCGCCGGTCAGCGGTTCCCACTTGTTGGTGTTCTGAAAGGTCGGCTCGTTGTAGTTGCCTACGACCCGGTTGGTGATGTTGGGAGAGTAGCTATGCCACCATCCATCAAGATTCGTTTCCGTGCGCGTGCACTCGTTGTCGTCGTTGCGCGCGACGCACTCGGTGCTGTAGTCGGCCCGAGTGTGGTGGGTGTAGCCGTTCATTTCGGGATGGACCACGTTGCGGTCGACCCACACCTCTTTGATGGTGTTGCTCTTCTGCGACTCGAAGCCGGTAATGGTCCCGATGGTCGCGCCGGCTACGGCACCGGCGGCCGCGCCCAGGACGGCGAAGTCTCGCTGGCGATCGTCGGACCGGCTGCTGAAGTCGTCCCGACCCACGACTTTTTGACCCACCCACCGGGTGAACTGGCTTACACTTTGGCCCACGCTGTTCATAGCTCCAATATATCGGGGGCGCATCACGGATCTGTCACGGAAAGATGAACATCGCGTCAGGCGGGAAGAGAACTTGACGCCTTTGCAGCGTTTTTCGCCCGTTCTTCGAGAGGCCCGGCCTATCGAGTGGACGAATCCGCGGGCCATTATGGAAGAGATTCCCGGTTTTCGACAGGTCCCGCGCACGGGAGTGATTTACGTTATGCACGAGGCAGAAGCGCTGGGCTTCTCCTACGGGCACCCCGAATGGGCCAACCTGGGGCAGGGCTCCCCCGAATCGGGCGAACTGCCCGGCGCTCCGCCCAGGGTCAGCGAACTCAAGCTGACCCCGGCTCAGCACGCCTACGGTCCGGTCGAAGGCTGGCGCCCGCTCCGCGAAAAGGTCGCCGAGTTCTACAACCGGATGTACCGCCAGGGCAAGGCCAGCCAGTACACCTATCGCAACGTCTGCTTGGCCGGCGGGGGACGAACCGCCTTGACCCGTCTGGCGGCCTCGATCGCCCCCTGTAACATTGGGCACTTTATTCCCGACTACACGGCTTATGAAGAGCTACTTTCGAATTTCCGCTCCTTCATCCCGATCCCGATTTTGTTGGACAAGACCATCGGCTATCGCATCACCGCCGAGGCGCTGGAAGAAGAGATCAGTGGACGCGGGCTTCGCCTGGTCCTGATCTCGAACCCCTGTAACCCCACCGGCCAGGTGGTGCAGGGCGATGAGTTGCGTCAGTGGGTCGAAGTCGGGCGTCGCAACCACTGCACTTTTGTGTTCGACGAGTTTTACTCGCGCTTTCTCTACACCGGAGCCGGTTCGGTCTCGGCCGCCGAGCACGTCGAGGACGTCGAAGAAGACCCCGTGATCATCGTGGACGGCTTGACCAAGAACTGGCGCTATCCCGGATGGCGGCTCTCCTGGACGGTCGGCCCTTCCAAGGTGGTCGAGGCGATCGCCTCGGCTGGCTCGTTCCTGGACGGCGGCGCCAACCATCCCGTGCAGGAGATGGCGCTGAGCCTGTTAGAGCCGGAAACGGCCCGCCAGGAGGGCGCCGCCATCGCCAAGGTGTTCCGCGAGAAGCGTGACTTCGTGGTTGGTCGCCTGGCCCAGATGGGGATCGTGCCCGCCTCGGAGCCGCAGGGCGCCTTCTATATCTGGGCCGATCTCAGCGGCCTGCCGGAAGGCCTGCAGCAGGGGATCAGGTTCTTCAAAGCAGCTCTCAAAGAGAAGGTCATCATGGTGCCCGGCGTGTTCTTCGACGTCAACCCTGGCCGACGGCGCCCTACCTCGCGTTTTGCCAACCTGGTGCGCATCTCGTACGGTCCGCCCATGGAGTCGCTGAAGCTCGGCATGGATGGCCTGGAACGCGTCATCGCGAACCATCGAGCCGGCCAACTCTGAGCCAACTCGAAAGGATCGTAAAAGGCCCCCGGGATTGGGGGCCTTTTACGATCTGGGAGAAGCTTCGGCCTGGGCCACTTACCCTGCTCGCGTGGCCAGGTAGGCGCGGAACACTTCGAGGCCGTCGGGCACGATGTCGACCTCGTCGATCCAGCGGACGACGCACTCGAAGTCCATCCACTCGCCCCACACGATCTCTTCGGGCTGCCAGCGGATCGGGCCGTCCCAGGTGACCTCGAAAAGCTGGATGAAGCTTCGGTTGCGCGGCCCGTCGTAGAGATGCTCGAGCAGGAAACGCAGGTCGGTCGACTCGACCCCTAACTCTTCCCGGATCTCGCGTTGGGCCGCGGGCAGGTACTCTTCCCCGGCCTCGACGGCGCCTCCCACCATCATGTCGAAGAGCGAGGGGAACAGGTCCTTGGTCGCGGTGCGCTGGTGCACATAAAGCTGCCCTTGCGAGTTCCAGCACATGATGCCGACCCCGCGATGGAGCAGGTTCTGCCCGCGCACCTCGCTGCGCGGCGCCTTGCCGACGCGGACGTTGTTTTCGTCGACGAGATCGAGATACTCGATCTTCATTCGTCGTCTCCCTCGTCAGGTCGCCGGCGGTCCTTGCGCAGATCCTGGTCCGAAGGCAGCGGTTGGCCAGTGTAGGCGTGCAAGAACGCCTCGCACAGCAGTTCGCTGTTGGTTGCGTGCCGCAGGTTGTTGACCTGTCGCCGGGTGCGCTCGTCGGTCAGGATCTTCAGGACCTCGACCGGGATCGACACGGTGATCTTCTTGACCTTGGCGTTCTTCTCGCCGTGGCTGACATAGGGGCTGATGTACTCGCCGTTCCACTCCACACTCATCGCGGCTCGCACTTCTTGCTCCACCTACCGCCTCCCCCCTCAACCTTGATTTGGTCATTTGGACGTCCAGACGTCTTGACGGCCGGACGTCCGAGTCGTAGGATGGCTTTACGTCACAGACACCTTGAGGAGGGTATCGAGTTATGGGCCAGCGTCACTTTGCCACCATCGCCGCACGCGAGGGGATCGATTCAGACAGCGCACACGGAGCCGTGGTCGCTCCGATCTACCTGTCGACCAACTACACCTTCGCGGGTTTCGGGGAGAAGCGCGAGTACGACTACTGTAGAAGCGGTAACCCCACCCGTTCCGCTCTGGCCGATGCTCTGGCCAAGCTCGAAGGCGGAACGAGCGCGGTGGTTACCAACACCGGAATGTCGGCCGTCACCCTGGTGACCTCGCTGCTGAGCCCCGACGACCTGCTGGTGGTGCCGCACGACTGCTACGGCGGCTGCTACCGCCTCTTCACCTCGCTGGCCAAGAAAGGCGCCTTTCAACTGGCCGTGGTCGACCAGAACGACGAAGTCGCGCTCGACGAGGTGGTCGCGCTCAAGCCCCGTCTGATCTGGGTCGAGACCCCCTCGAACCCGCTGCTGCGCATCGTCGACATCGCTCGCGTAGCAGAAAAAGCCCACGGCTGCGGCGCCCTGGTCGTGGTCGACAACACCTTCCTCTCTCCGGCGCTGCAGAACCCCCTGGAACTGGGCGCCGACCTGGTCGTCCACTCGACCACCAAATTTATCAACGGACACAGCGACGTGTGCGCCGGCGCCGTCATCGCTAAAGACCCGAAGTTGGGTGAAGAGCTGGCCTGGTGGGCCAACTGCCTGGGCGTGACCGGCGCCCCCTTCGACGCCTTCCTGACCTTGCGCGGACTGCGCACTCTGCCGCTGCGCATGAAGCAGCACCAGGCCAACGCTCAGGCCGTAGTTGAACTGTTGCGCGACCATCCACTGGTGGCCAAAGTCAACTACCCCGGTCTGCCCGAGCACCCTCAGCACGAATTGGCAGGGCGCCAGCAGAAGGGTTACGGGGCGATGCTCAGCTTCGAACTGCGTGGTGGTGTCGAGGCCGTCAAAGCGTTCCTCTCTCGACTCGAACTGTTCTGCCTGGCCGAAAGTCTGGGCGGGGTCGAAAGCCTGGTCGCGCATCCGGCCAGCATGACCCACGCCGCTATGACGCCGGAAGCTCGCGCGACAGCGGGCATCACCGACACCTTGATCCGCCTGGCCGTGGGCATAGAAGAGTCGGTCGACCTGGTCGAGGACCTGGGTCAGGCCCTGGCGTTCGCTGCTCAGTCGACCCTGGCTGCGGTGAACCCGCGGCCGGTGTACCCCACGAGCGAAGCCAGCGCTCCTATCGCCAAAGTCGGTTAGGGGTTCCAGCGTCCGGCGAGTTCGCCCACCGTGGTCGCGAGCTTAGGCGCCCCGGAAGGCTGCAGGGCGCCGCGAGCGACCAGCATGATCGGCTCTGGGTGGTCCAGGCCAAGCCCCTCTCGCCAGAGCAGGACGTCCAGGGCCAGTCGGGCCAGACGCTCGCTCTCCTGGGGGAAGGGGCCGAAGGCCAGCAGGTCCAGGTAGAGCAGTGAGGCTCTCCTGGCGACCCCCAGTCTCGACTGGCAAGCCTCGGTCAGGAGCGCCTCGAGGTCGGCCCAGGGGCGACCGTCTCCGGTTGTTGGGGGAGCTTCTTTCTTGCCCATCAGGGCCGCTTGCCAACTGGCTAAAGTCGCTAGCGTCAGCGGTTCTTCGCTGCGCGCCCAGGCACGAGCCACGGGCAAGGCGAGGGCCATCCCGGGATGGCCCTCCTTGCGCTCGATAAAGTCCCGGTGCCCGTCGCTGAGCAGGCGGCGTCCCCCGAGCGTCGGCCGGTCCTGATCGTCGGCCGAGGAGCCAGGGCGGACGCGCCTCCAGTCCTCCCAGCGCAGCGAAGGTGGCGGGGTTCTCTGCTCCAGGCACCACGCCACGGTCTGACTCAGCGTCTCGAGCCAGCCCTGGGCTTCCCCGGTCCAGACCTGCACCAGGGGGCGAAGCTGTTCGGTTAACGCCTCTCGCGCGGCCTCGCCGTTGGGCCGACGTTGAAGTTGGTACTCCACGGCTTCCAGGTACTCTTGCCATTCGATCACGGCCTGCAGAATGCGCCGCACCGTCGGCTCCGGGTCGCCCTGCCCCGGGCTCAGGAGGGGGGCGTGCCCTGGGCGGCCGCAGGCGCGCACGGGACCGCCCTCGGCTCCCGACCTCCAACCCAGCAGCCAGGTGCCGAAGTGCCAGCAGAACTCCTGGTCAACCGCGTTCTCTAGCCGCCCCACCGGCCAATCTTCCAGCAGCGCCCGCTCGGCTAGAGGCTCGACCGCCTGGCGGGCCAGGGTCAGGTCGAAAAGGCGGCGCTCGGGAGCGAGGTCGCTCCAGCGCAGATATCGGAACACCGAGGGCACGGCGCCGCTTTTGCCGTCGCCGGAAAAGCTCCTCGAAAGGCCCGCGATGGGACGTTGCGGGGAAAGGAAGCTTTCGCTGCCGAGCCAACTAGAGCAGTATGAAACTTGGATTTGACTCTGATCTCGCCAGCACCCCGGAAGCGCTGAGCAGCAACGTCTCGAAACTGTTCCGCCACCTGGGCGACTTCAACTGGAACCATATCGAGGCGACCGAATACAAGACGGACGACAGTTCGTTTCAAGGCGTCTCCCGGCACGTCTTCGTGGGCGAAAAAGGCGAATCGCCGCTGTTCCATACGCGCTACTTCGAAGTGGCCGAAGGCGGCTACACGACCCTAGAACAGCATCTGCACGAGCACGTGGTGGTGGTCATGCGCGGTCGCGGCGTAGCGCTGGTGGGCGACCGCAAGGTCGAACTGGGCTTTGGCGACGTGCTCTACGTGGCGCCCGACGAAGTGCACCAGCTCAGCACTCTGGGGACCGAGCCGTTCGGTTTTCTCTGCATCGTCAACGCCGTGCGGGACCGTCCCCGCCCGGTCGACCCGAACTCGGTCTCGGCCTGCGACTTCAACCCTAAGGATTAACGGTGACGCTGACCGTGGCGCTCACTTCATCGAGCGTCGCGATCACGGTGGCCACTCCGGCGGCCAGACCGTTTCCGGCTCCGACCCCGGAAGCGGAAAAGCCAAAGACGCCCGGAGTCCCCGAACTCCAGGCGGGGCTGACCATCTTCACTTCGCCGTTGCTGTAAGTTCCCTCGGCGCTCAGGGCCAGGGGGCTACCCACGCGGGTGCTCAGATTTCCCGGCGAGATGGTCAGGGACAGCAAGCGCGGCTCTTTGACCAGAAAGAGCACCTGTGCCGTCGTGCCCGAGGCCACATCGACCGCCGAGACAGCGGTCTGACCCTGACTCAGGGTCTCGACGCCTCCGGTCGAACTGACCATCGCCACCTCAGGGCTACTCGACGACCAGACCACCGAGTTGGTCAGGTCCTGATCGGGTCCCGTCTCGTACTTGCCGACCGCTTTGGCTCGAGCCGACTCGCCGTCAGCTACGGTAGGAGGGTCCAGAGTCACGACGATCGCCTCGAGGGTGGGTAGCGGAAGCTTGACCTCGGCCACCTCCTGGGTGCGCACGCCGTCTTCGTGGGTCACCGTGATGGTCGATGTCCCCGCCATACTGCTCGCCCGCAGGGTACCGTTGGCGCTGACCTTGACGACATCGGGGTTGCTGGAGGTAAAGGTCAGGCCGCGGGTCACCGTCTGGATCTGGCCCGAACTGCCTTCGCCAAAGCGCCCTTCCACGATCAGCGGGAGGGTCTGGTCAGGCTCGAGCACGGGTCGGCTGGGGCTGACGTAAAGCGCCTGCAGTTTCTGAGCCGGCAGTTCCAGGACGATTTTGGCGGTAGCCGTCTGTCCCAGCGAGGCCACGGTGGCCGTCACGGTAGCGGTGGTCGACTCCTTGGCGTTGCCCGCCACCGACACTTTACCCAGCGGGCTGACTTTGACGTCGGGGTGGCTAGAGCTCCAGCTGATCCCCTCGCGCACGGGGATCTCGAGCCCTTCGGGGTAGCGGGCGTTGACGGTAAGGTTGCGACTCTGTGAGGGGCCGGTCAGTTTGACCTGACCCGGGTCGACGCGCAGCCCATCGGGCGGGGTTCTGGATACTCCGTGAAAGGCCATTCGCGCGGTCACGCCCGAGACTTTGTCGTTGGCCATGACCACGGCCTTGCCCTGACCTCGAACCAGACCGAGACCGCGACGCAAGCGGTCGAAGCTGACCACGCCTTCATTTTCGCTGTTCCATACCACCCGGTCGGTCAGATCGATGACCCGGCCGCCTTCCAGCGAGCCCAGCGCCTGGAAGCGCACTTCGGTGTCCTCGCGGCCCGAGCCGTCGACGGGGGTCACCGAGATGGTTCGAGGAAGCGGTGGGTCCGAGACCGAGACGGTGCTTTGCCCGGTTTCTCCCCGGTAGCTGGCCAGAATCGTCGTGCTTCCGGCGTTCAGCCCGGTCACCAGACCGCTGGGGCGCAGGCTGACCGCGTCGCCGCTGTCGGTGGCCAGGGTCAGGCGAACCAGATCGCTGGCGTCCAGAATGGTGCCGTCGGAATAGCGCGCCCGCGCCGTTAGCTGGACGGTGGGGATCTGGGAACTCAACTGGGCCAGCGGTGGCACCAGTTCCAGATTCGCCAGACGAGCCGAAGTGAGCCGAACGATCGAGGTCGCCTTGCGCTGGTCGGCCAGCCCGACGTTACCCGTAGCCAGGGTCACCAGTCCGTCCCCGAACGGCGCCAGGCGATGGACGACCGAGCCGCTGGTGCCGTCGAGGATCACCGTCTGATCCTGGTCTCCTGATTCCTGGTAGGCTACTCGGGCCACCACGTCGTCCTCGGGCCCGCCGTAGAGCTGACCGCTGGCCAGGCTGACGCCGTGACTGGTAGGTCCGCCTTCCAGCTGACGGCGCCACAGCTCTTGACCTCCCAACGAGGAGGCGACGATCAGCGGGGCGCCTCCCGGGCCGGGGGCGCTGATCAGATCGAGCTGGCCATCGAAATCCAGGTCGCCCAGGGCGACCCGCACACCGCCCCGGTCGGCGGCGTCGAAGACCAGCCGCCGCTGATTGAGATGCGGCATCAGCGTGTCGTTCGGAGCGTTGTACAGGGCGTAGACGCTGACCTCGGGGCTGCGTCCGGGACCGGCCCCGACCGCCACATAGGCGCCTCCCGAGGTGGCCGTGGCGGCGGCCACGTTGACCCCACCGGAATAGTTGGGGCTAAGGTCTTCGATGCTGAACAGTTGGCGGGGGCGAGACTGGCCCAGCGTCGCCCCGTCGTAGGCGCGCACCAGCGCCGTGCCCTGGGCGTTCACGCCGGCCACCACCAGGTCGGTCTGGCCATCTCCGTTCAGGTCAGCCGCGGCTAGTTCCAGACGGGTTCCGGGGGCGGGAACGAACGGCTCCAGGCGGAAGCGGTCCAGACCGCCCAGTCCGACTCCTCGAACCAGGGCGCCGCTGGCCACCGCGACTTCATCGAGTCCGTCGCCGTCGAGATCGAGGCAGGTCAGACTGGCCTCGTTGGGTAGCTGCCCGAACAGATTTCCGCGTCGAGGTCCCTGGTAATACGTCCCCGTGATCTCGCCCTGCCGCTGCGAGTTGTGCAGGGCCAGGATCTGGGCCGCTCCCATCCGGGCGGTCAGGGTCACGTCGCCCCCCCGAAACTCGCCCACGGGGGTAACTCGGCCTCGTTTGCCAGCCGCGTTGCTGACCCTCAGGCGGCTGGGGTCAGAGGAAGTCCAGATCACCTTCTGGGTCTGGTCCAGCATCCCGTCGCGCAGGTCTTCGATCGCTCGCAGATCGACGGTTTCGCCGGGCGCCAGCGCGACGGCGCGGGGGAAGATGCGGATCTTTCCTGGCGGCGCCTGCTCATAGGGCGGGTTACTCAGGGGGGAAAAGCGGGACGGCTCCAGGACCAGCCGCGCCTGCCCTCGACCGGTCACGATACCGTCGGCTCCGGCCAGATACTCGATCTCGAGGGTGCGTGCGAAACGAGGCAGTTCCGACAGCCGCACCTGATCGGCAGCCCTTTTCTCGGTGGGTCCGTAGACCAGGTTGCCCTGGGCGTTATAAGCCAGGAAGCGAAGGCGCCGGATGTCCCGAGCTGCGCTTTCGTTGGTGGGATCGAATCGCACCTCGAGCGTCGAGGTGCCGGTCAGGTCTTCCGCGATGACGTCGCCGGTGACCACCTCGTTGAAACTCGAGTTACCGCAGCCGGGAAGCCCGGCGAAGAGTAATAAGAGCAGTAGCAGGCCCAGAACTCCCTTTTTAGGACCTCGCTTCGCCGGACACGCACCGTTCCTTACCACCACCTGGAAAGGCTTCGCGTGAGGTTTTATGCGCCCTGGTGAGGCAAAGGCAGCAAAAATTTCAAGCCGCTATTAGATTCGTGCGCTGACAGGTATCCAGAGAACCTCGAAGGTGTCGACCACGATATCCTTTTTGCTCAGTCGGATCTCCGTGCTCTCGATGGCGGCCGCTTTGTCGGCGTACTCGCTGTCGAGATCGTCGAGAGCAATCTGTAGCTCCTGCTGTAGCTCCATCACCTCTTGCTCCAGGCGCTGGACTTCGTCCTCGGCCTGGTTCGAACGGGTCGAAGCCTCGGCGGCCTGGCGTGATTTGCTGAGCACGGTGGAAAACGATTTTTTCTTTTTGGTAAACATACTCAGCAGCATCTCGCCGGCGTTCCAGAGCCCTTCGAGCTTTTTGCCTGTAGCCGACTGAGACAGGCGTTGCACCTTGTCCTGGGCCTTGGCCATGCGGCTTTCCAGCCGGTCCAGCCTGGTCTGCATCTTGGCCCTCAGCTTGACGGCAGCCTCGTCCTCGAGGTTGTCGGCCGCCTGCTGGCAGCGCTCGGCAAAGGCTTCCTGGCCCTCTTCGGGTCGGCTGTACAGCTGCACCGCCTTGTTCAGGAAGCGGGTCGCGGTCAGGCTGCGGTAAAGGTGGTCGATCAGCGCTTTTTGCGCTGCGGCCAACTCTTCGGTCTGGTCGAAGGCGTCGGGAAGTTCGGTGAACCGAGCCTCTTCGGGGGCGCGGGTCAGCAGATACTCGCTTTCCAGGTCGACGCTCCCGAACCGGTCGGTGGCGTCGCGGACGTCCCAAAGCGGAAAGGCCACGTAGTGGTGCACCTGGTGCCAGACGAAGCTCTCTTTGGCCTCGGAAAACTGCAGCTTCAGGGTTGCCCGCAGGGCCGGTTCGAAGAGGGTCGTCCCGTCGCTTCGGGCTGCCCCTTTGTGGGCTTCGAAAGCGCCGCCGTGATGGGTTCCAAAGGCGTAGCGCGGGTCTAGGAACGATTGGCCGAACCCTTTGGGGGCAGGGGGAGGGGTGGAGCGTTCCGGCCGCGCGGGGGCGGCCGGGGGAGAATCCCCCCCCGGGGGGG